>OX352322.1:167500-467500 GCA_947090765.1 Pseudomonas sp. MM223
TGCTCCTAGTACGAGAGGACCGGAGTGGACGAACCTCTGGTGTTCCGGTTGTCACGCCAGTGGCATTGCCGGGTAGCTATGTTCGGAAGAGATAACCGCTGAAAGCATCTAAGCGGGAAACTTGCCTCAAGATGAGATCTCACTGGGATCTTGAATCCCCTAAAGGGCCGTCGAAGACTACGACGTTGATAGGTTGGGTGTGTAAGCGCTGTGAGGCGTTGAGCTAACCAATACTAATTGCCCGTGAGGCTTGACCATATAACACCCAAGCAATTTGCTCACGCAGATTGCGGTGGTGAAGATGATACGAACCGAAAGTTCGCAACAGACCACAAATATCGCATATCCGAATTCGCTGGGCTGTCCATCTGGACATTCTGGCTACAGAATTTCTTGACGACCATAGAGCATTGGAACCACCTGATCCCATCCCGAACTCAGCAGTGAAACGATGCATCGCCGATGGTAGTGTGGGGTTTCCCCATGTGAGAGTAGGTCATCGTCAAGATTCATTTCGCAAAACCCCTATCTGCGCATGCAGGTAGGGGTTTTGTCTTTAAGTAGAAGCTATCGCTTCTCCTGGTAGGCTGAAAGCCAACCGGTGGTGGTAAAAAGGTGGTTGACAGCGTTTTTGAATGCTGTATTATTCACCTCCCGCGACGAGAGATCGAAGCGAGTTAAGTGTCTGAAGTTAAACGAGTTTCTCGCAAAAAACTTCAAAATAAACGCTTGACAGGCCCTGAGGAAAGCGTAGAATGCGCGCCTCGGTTGAGACAAAAAGCTCTTAACCAAACGCTCTTTAACAAATTGAATCAAGCAATTCGTGTGGGTGCTTGTGAGTACGGACTGATAGTCAAAAAGATTATCAGCATCACAAGTGGCCATGCGAGAAATCACATAGTCATTTGAGATTGCTGAGCCAAGTTTAGGGTTTCTTAAAAACCCAAGCAGTATTGAACTGAAGAGTTTGATCATGGCTCAGATTGAACGCTGGCGGCAGGCCTAACACATGCAAGTCGAGCGGATGAGAAGAGCTTGCTCTTCGATTCAGCGGCGGACGGGTGAGTAATGCCTAGGAATCTGCCTGGTAGTGGGGGACAACGTTTCGAAAGGAACGCTAATACCGCATACGTCCTACGGGAGAAAGCAGGGGACCTTCGGGCCTTGCGCTATCAGATGAGCCTAGGTCGGATTAGCTAGTTGGTGAGGTAATGGCTCACCAAGGCGACGATCCGTAACTGGTCTGAGAGGATGATCAGTCACACTGGAACTGAGACACGGTCCAGACTCCTACGGGAGGCAGCAGTGGGGAATATTGGACAATGGGCGAAAGCCTGATCCAGCCATGCCGCGTGTGTGAAGAAGGTCTTCGGATTGTAAAGCACTTTAAGTTGGGAGGAAGGGCAGTAAGCTAATACCTTGCTGTTTTGACGTTACCGACAGAATAAGCACCGGCTAACTCTGTGCCAGCAGCCGCGGTAATACAGAGGGTGCAAGCGTTAATCGGAATTACTGGGCGTAAAGCGCGCGTAGGTGGTTTGTTAAGTTGGATGTGAAAGCCCCGGGCTCAACCTGGGAACTGCATCCAAAACTGGCAAGCTAGAGTACGGTAGAGGGTGGTGGAATTTCCTGTGTAGCGGTGAAATGCGTAGATATAGGAAGGAACACCAGTGGCGAAGGCGACCACCTGGACTGATACTGACACTGAGGTGCGAAAGCGTGGGGAGCAAACAGGATTAGATACCCTGGTAGTCCACGCCGTAAACGATGTCAACTAGCCGTTGGAATCCTTGAGATTTTAGTGGCGCAGCTAACGCATTAAGTTGACCGCCTGGGGAGTACGGCCGCAAGGTTAAAACTCAAATGAATTGACGGGGGCCCGCACAAGCGGTGGAGCATGTGGTTTAATTCGAAGCAACGCGAAGAACCTTACCAGGCCTTGACATGCAGAGAACTTTCCAGAGATGGATTGGTGCCTTCGGGAACTCTGACACAGGTGCTGCATGGCTGTCGTCAGCTCGTGTCGTGAGATGTTGGGTTAAGTCCCGTAACGAGCGCAACCCTTGTCCTTAGTTACCAGCACGTTATGGTGGGCACTCTAAGGAGACTGCCGGTGACAAACCGGAGGAAGGTGGGGATGACGTCAAGTCATCATGGCCCTTACGGCCTGGGCTACACACGTGCTACAATGGTCGGTACAGAGGGTTGCCAAGCCGCGAGGTGGAGCTAATCTCACAAAACCGATCGTAGTCCGGATCGCAGTCTGCAACTCGACTGCGTGAAGTCGGAATCGCTAGTAATCGCGAATCAGAATGTCGCGGTGAATACGTTCCCGGGCCTTGTACACACCGCCCGTCACACCATGGGAGTGGGTTGCACCAGAAGTAGCTAGTCTAACCTTCGGGAGGACGGTTACCACGGTGTGATTCATGACTGGGGTGAAGTCGTAACAAGGTAGCCGTAGGGGAACCTGCGGCTGGATCACCTCCTTAATCGACGACATCAGCCTACTGATGAGCTCCCACACGAATTGCTTGATTCATTTGTATAAAGACGATGCTGTAAAGCGACCCTGTTATAGGTCTGTAGCTCAGTTGGTTAGAGCGCACCCCTGATAAGGGTGAGGTCGGCAGTTCAAATCTGCCCAGACCTACCATTACATGGTTTAGCCGTAGAATACGGGGCCATAGCTCAGCTGGGAGAGCGCCTGCCTTGCACGCAGGAGGTCAGCGGTTCGATCCCGCTTGGCTCCACCACTTTCGCCGTACGCAGTAACTCGTCAGAACTTAGAAATGAACATTCGTTGATGAATGTTGATTTCTGACTTTTGTCAGATCGTTCTTTAAAAATTCGGATATGTGATAGAAATAGACTGAGCACCAGTTTCACTGCTGGTGGATCAGGCTAAGGTAAAATTTGTGAGTTCTGCTCGAAAGAGCAACGTGCGAATTTTCGGCGAATGTCGTCTTCACAGTATAACCAGATTGCTTGGGGTTATATGGTCAAGTGAAGAAGCGCATACGGTGGATGCCTTGGCAGTCAGAGGCGATGAAAGACGTGGTAGCCTGCGATAAGCTTTGGGGAGTCGGCAAACAGACTTTGATCCAGAGATCTCTGAATGGGGGAACCCAGCCAGCATAAGCTGGTTATCTTGTACTGAATACATAGGTGCAAGAGGCGAACCAGGGGAACTGAAACATCTAAGTACCCTGAGGAAAAGAAATCAACCGAGATTCCCTTAGTAGTGGCGAGCGAACGGGGACCAGCCCTTAAGTTGGTTTGAGATTAGTGGAACGCTCTGGAAAGTGCGGCCATAGTGGGTGATAGCCCCGTACACGAAAATCTCTTATCAATGAAATCGAGTAGGACGGAGCACGAGAAACTTTGTCTGAATATGGGGGGACCATCCTCCAAGGCTAAATACTACTGACTGACCGATAGTGAACTAGTACCGTGAGGGAAAGGCGAAAAGAACCCCGGAGAGGGGAGTGAAATAGATCCTGAAACCGTATGCGTACAAGCAGTGGGAGCCTACTTTGTTAGGTGACTGCGTACCTTTTGTATAATGGGTCAGCGACTTATATTCAGTGGCGAGCTTAACCGAATAGGGGAGGCGTAGCGAAAGCGAGTCTTAATAGGGCGTTTAGTCGCTGGGTATAGACCCGAAACCGGGCGATCTATCCATGGGCAGGTTGAAGGTTAGGTAACACTGACTGGAGGACCGAACCGACTACCGTTGAAAAGTTAGCGGATGACCTGTGGATCGGAGTGAAAGGCTAATCAAGCTCGGAGATAGCTGGTTCTCCTCGAAAGCTATTTAGGTAGCGCCTCATGTATCACTGTAGGGGGTAGAGCACTGTTTCGGCTAGGGGGTCATCCCGACTTACCAAACCGATGCAAACTCCGAATACCTACAAGTGCCGAGCATGGGAGACACACGGCGGGTGCTAACGTCCGTCGTGAAAAGGGAAACAACCCAGACCGTCAGCTAAGGTCCCAAAGTCATGGTTAAGTGGGAAACGATGTGGGAAGGCTTAGACAGCTAGGAGGTTGGCTTAGAAGCAGCCACCCTTTAAAGAAAGCGTAATAGCTCACTAGTCGAGTCGGCCTGCGCGGAAGATGTAACGGGGCTCAAACCATGCACCGAAGCTACGGGTATCACCTTTTGGTGATGCGGTAGAGGAGCGTTCTGTAAGCCTGTGAAGGTGAGTTGAGAAGCTTGCTGGAGGTATCAGAAGTGCGAATGCTGACATGAGTAACGACAATGCGAGTGAAAAACTCGCACGCCGAAAGACCAAGGTTTCCTGCGCAACGTTAATCGACGCAGGGTTAGTCGGTCCCTAAGGCGAGGCTGAAAAGCGTAGTCGATGGAAAACAGGTTAATATTCCTGTACTTCCAGTTATTGCGATGGAGGGACGGAGAAGGTTAGGCCAGCCTGGCGTTGGTTGTCCAGGTTTAAGGTGGTAGGCTGGAATCTTAGGCAAATCCGGGATTTCAAGGCCGAGAGCGATGACGAGTTGCCTTTAGGCGACGAAGTGGTTGATACCATGCTTCCAAGAAAAGCTCCTAAGCTTCAGATAACTGGGAACCGTACCCCAAACCGACACAGGTGGTTAGGTAGAGAATACCAAGGCGCTTGAGAGAACTCGGGTGAAGGAACTAGGCAAAATGGCACCGTAACTTCGGGAGAAGGTGCGCCGGCGAGGGTTAAGGACTTGCTCCGTAAGCCCATGCCGGTCGAAGATACCAGGCCGCTGCGACTGTTTATTAAAAACACAGCACTCTGCAAACACGAAAGTGGACGTATAGGGTGTGACGCCTGCCCGGTGCCGGAAGGTTAATTGATGGGGTTAGCGCAAGCGAAGCTCTTGATCGAAGCCCCGGTAAACGGCGGCCGTAACTATAACGGTCCTAAGGTAGCGAAATTCCTTGTCGGGTAAGTTCCGACCTGCACGAATGGCGTAACGATGGCGGCGCTGTCTCCACCCGAGACTCAGTGAAATTGAAATCGCTGTGAAGATGCAGTGTATCCGCGGCTAGACGGAAAGACCCCGTGAACCTTTACTATAGCTTTGCACTGGACTTTGAATTTGCTTGTGTAGGATAGGTGGGAGGCTTTGAAGTGGGGACGCCAGTTCTCATGGAGCCATCCTTGAAATACCACCCTGGCAACTTTGAGGTTCTAACTCAGGTCCGTTATCCGGATCGAGGACAGTGTATGGTGGGTAGTTTGACTGGGGCGGTCTCCTCCCAAAGAGTAACGGAGGAGTACGAAGGTGCGCTCAGACCGGTCGGAAATCGGTCGTAGAGTATAAAGGCAAAAGCGCGCTTGACTGCGAGACAAACACGTCGAGCAGGTACGAAAGTAGGTCTTAGTGATCCGGTGGTTCTGTATGGAAGGGCCATCGCTCAACGGATAAAAGGTACTCCGGGGATAACAGGCTGATACCGCCCAAGAGTTCATATCGACGGCGGTGTTTGGCACCTCGATGTCGGCTCATCACATCCTGGGGCTGAAGCCGGTCCCAAGGGTATGGCTGTTCGCCATTTAAAGTGGTACGCGAGCTGGGTTTAGAACGTCGTGAGACAGTTCGGTCCCTATCTGCCGTGGACGTTTGAGATTTGAGAGGGGCTGCTCCTAGTACGAGAGGACCGGAGTGGACGAACCTCTGGTGTTCCGGTTGTCACGCCAGTGGCATTGCCGGGTAGCTATGTTCGGAAGAGATAACCGCTGAAAGCATCTAAGCGGGAAACTTGCCTCAAGATGAGATCTCACTGGGATCTTGAATCCCCTAAAGGGCCGTCGAAGACTACGACGTTGATAGGTTGGGTGTGTAAGCGCTGTGAGGCGTTGAGCTAACCAATACTAATTGCCCGTGAGGCTTGACCATATAACACCCAAGCAATTTGCTCACGCAGATTGCGGTGGTGAAGATGATACGAACCGAAAGTTCGCAACAGACCACAAATATCGCATATCCGAATTCGCTGGGCTGTCCATCTGGACATTCTGGCTACAGAATTTCTTGACGACCATAGAGCATTGGAACCACCTGATCCCATCCCGAACTCAGCAGTGAAACGATGCATCGCCGATGGTAGTGTGGGGTTTCCCCATGTGAGAGTAGGTCATCGTCAAGATTCATTTCGCAAAACCCCTATCTGCACATGCAGGTAGGGGTTTTGTCTTTAAGTAGGAACTACAGAGATTCGCAGGCACGTCCGAGTGACGGGCCAGCACACAGAATTTCTTGACGACCATAGAGCATTGGAACCACCTGATCCCATCCCGAACTCAGCAGTGAAACGATGCATCGCCGATGGTAGTGTGGGGTTTCCCCATGTGAGAGTAGGTCATCGTCAAGATTCAAACCCAAAGCCCCTGTCTGCTACGCAGACAGGGGCTTTGTCTTTTCCGGGTATCGTCAGAACTGATAGCTGACCGTAGCGCTGACATTGCGCTCTTCACCCATGTAGCAGTAGTTCAGGCTGGCACACGAGGTGATGTAGCTTTCATTGGTAAGGTTGTTGGCGTTAAGGCGTACGTCCACGCCCTTGAGCCCAACCTTGCCCAGGTCATAGCCGAGCGAAGCGTCGAACAAGGTGTAGGAAGGCACCTTCATGCTGTTTTCCGCATCCACCCAGCTGTAGCCCACATACCGCACCCCACCGCCCAGGCGCAGGCCCTCCAGAGGCCCTTGGTGGAAGTTGTAGTCAGCCCACAGCGAGAACATCTGTTTTGGTGCCTGGGTTGGCGAATTGCCTTTGTTGTCGAGGTTGCTCGACGTCAGGCTCGGCATTGACCTGGAATACTCGATATCGGTAAAGGTGTAGCCGCCCAGCAGCTTGAGGCTGTCGGTCAGTTGCACATGTGCCTCCAGTTCCAGCCCTTGCGAGCGTACTTCACCTACCGGGCGATAGAAGTTTTCGTCAGGCTGTTTCGAGGCCAGGTTTTCCTGCTCGATGCGGAACACCGATGCGGTGAACAGGTTGTCGCTGCCCGGAGGCTGATACTTGATGCCGGCTTCCCATTGCGTGCCCTCGGTCGGTGCCAGCGGCCGGCTTTCCTGGTCGGAGACCGTATTGGGGTTGAACGACTCGGAGTAGCTGACATAGGGTGCGATGCCGTTCTCGAACAGGTAGAGCACCCCGGCTCGGGTAGTGAATTTGGAGCGCTGATCGCTGACCTTGGTGTCGCTGTCGCGATTCTCCTCGGCCACTTTCACCCAGTCCTGGCGAAGCCCCAGGGAGAAACGCCACTGGTCCAGCTCCACCAAATCCTGCAGGTATACACCTGTTTGCTGCAAGCGCCGCTGATAGCGGTTTTCGCCCAGGACCTGAAGGTTGCCATTGCCGTACTGCGGGTTACCGGCGTCCAGCGGGTCGACCGTGCCATAACGCCACGCGACATCGGCCTTGCGCCGCTGATAGTCGGCGCCCAGCAGCAGGGTGTGTTTGGCCGCGCCGGTGAAAAATTCCGCCTGCAGCATATTGTCGATGATGTACGAGTGCAGGCGTTCGTCGCCGCCGGTATAGGCGCGGTTGAGAATGTTGCTATTGGCATCTGCCCAGCCGGCCGAGTACACCTGGTCCATGGACACGTCGGAGTCCTGGTAACGGAAGTTCTGCCGGGCGGTGAACACATCGTTGAAGCGGTGCTCGAACTGGTAGCTGAAGGACTGCTGGGTGCGCTCGTAGTTGTCGATGCCCGGCTCGCCCTCGAAGAAGTGGTCTGACAAGCGTAAGTCGTTGCGCTTGTGCAGCATGCCGTCTGCAGGGTTGCCGCCGTGGTACCCGCCGCTAGGGTCGTGCTGCAGGTAAGCCTGCAGTGTGAGCGAGGTGTCTTCGGTGAAGTCGACGCTGATGGCCGGGGCAATGGTGTAGCGTTCTTCCTTGTTGTGGTCGAACTGGGTGTCGGATGCATCCGCCAAGCCTGTCAGGCGATAAGCAATACGCTTGTCGTCATCCACAGGGCCGCTGAAGTCGAAACCCATGCCACGCTGGCCTTGGGTACCGACCGTGGCTTGAACCTGATGGTAGGGGGTAAACAGCGGCTTCTTGGTGGTCAGGGCTACCAGGCCTCCCGGCGAGCTGCGCCCATACAGGACCGAAGAGGGCCCCTTCAGAATGTCGATGCGCTCAAGAAAGTACGGGTCTACCTGCATGGTGCTGTAGGTGCCGTTGTCGCCCATCGACTTGAGCCCATCGACGTAAATGTTATCCACAGATCCATCGTTGAAGCCGCGCATGGCCACATAGTCGTAGCGATGGGTGGCACCGTAAGGGTTGGTCAGTACTCCAGGCGTGTAGCGCATGGCCTGGGCAACGGTCTGTGAACCTTGATCATCCATCTGCTGGCGAGTAACCACCGAGACGGATTGGGAAGTCTCCACCAACGGCATGCTGGTTTTGGTCGCTACCTGGCTGTGGGTGGCGTTGTAACCCTCCATGCTGCCGAGCGCATTGCCGAGGCTAAAGCCACGGACATCGGTGTCTGGCAATGACAGGGCGGCGCCCTGGGGCTGTGCCTGTAGCACATAGCTACGGCCATCCTGGCTGAGGGCTTCCAGGCCACTGCCACTGAGCAGTTTGCGCAGCGCCTGATCGGTCGCGTACTGCCCCTGCAGGCCGTTGGACTGCATCCCGTCGGTGAGCTGAGGCGTACTCGAAAAGGTAATGCCGGCCTGGCGAGCGAACTGATTGAGGACGTTGGACAGTTGACCAGCCGGGATTGAATAGTGATGACTCACTTGGGCTGCTTCAGCCGCCGAGCAAAGTTGCGGCGCGGCTACCAAGCCCAAGGCAGTACCAAACAGAGCAGCCCGGATGGCATGGCGCAAGCGTGCTGACTGCAAGACAGGTCGATAATCATTCAAGTTGCAAGTGCGGGTTAACACCGGGTTGATAGACATGAAGGGTCCGTTGAAGTATTGAGGGCAGAAGATGTTGCTTACTGTCCTAGCCGGACCGGGATTGAAAACCCGCCAGAAATCGTCAAGGCCTGATCAGGCCATGCGCTCTACACGTATCCACCAGCGTGTACGTTGGCGAAGCCTTACGGGCAGCGTCTGCGGCAGCAACTGAAGCAGCTGCTCCGGGTCTTCGAGGCGGAACACCCCCGACAGGCGCAAATCGGCAATCTCGTCGCTGCAGCCCAGATAACCGTGTCGATAACGGCTGACCTGGGCGAGGAAGTCGGACAGGCGCATGTCCTGGGTAACGATCAGCCCTTCAGTCCAGGCCATCGCATCCATGTCCAGGTGTGCGAGCCGTTGCGCACCTTGAGCATCCAGGCGCCAGTGCTGGCCGCTTTCTATCCACAGCAGTTGATCACTGCCAGGGTGGTGGATCGCCACTTTGCCGTGACTGACGCTGACACGTGTGCAGTCGTTGTCCTGATAGGCCACAAAGCGTCCCGCGAACCCTTCCAGCAGCCCGTCGCGGGTTTGTAGCAGTACTGGCTGCCGGGAGTTGCAGGTAATCATCAGCTCCCCCTGCTTCAGGCGGACCAGACGCTGCTGGTCATTGAAGGCCAGGTCTACGGCAGTACGGGTATTGAGTTGCATCAGTGAGCCATCGGGCAGGGTAAGGGCACGCTGCTCACCGGTGCCGGTGGCATAGTCCGCCGCCCAGGCACCGATAGCATCGAGGTCTTTGGCCAGCCATGCCGCCGATCCCACCATGAAAACGCCGCCAAGCAGCTTCAGCGCCTGCCGACGGTGCAGGCGCTGCTGGCTGGTTTCCAGGGTCTGCAACGCCAGCCCGGCCCCAGGGATCGAGCGCAGGTCAAGGTCCTGATGCAGGTGCATCACCCGTTGCCAAGCCTGTTCATGTTCGTGGTTGACACTGCGCCATTGCACGCACTGTTGTTGCAGCGTCGGCTCGTGGCCGCTCTCACGCAGCCGCAGCATCCACTGAATGGCCTGCTTGACTGCTTTTGCATCAGGGCGCCCGGCGGTCATTGATTCAGCACTCGTCTTCGTAGCGCAGCACATAGCAATGGTAGAGCGCATCAGCGATGTATCGCTCTACCGTACGCACCGAGATCCCCATCTGCTCGGCAATGGCCTGGTGCTTCAGCCCCTCGCATTGGGCCAGCAGGAAGGCACGACGTACCTTGGGCTTGAGGCCGTCGAGCATGCGCGCGATACGCTCGAGCAATTCCAGCAGCAGCTCGCGGGTTTCGGCCGAGGGGGACTGGGCTTGTGGCACATGGGCCAGCGCCTCCAGGTAGGCCCTGTGCAGTTCCTCGCGGCGCCAGTGATCGATGACCAACCCACGCGCTACCGTGCGCAGGAAGGCCCGAGGGGTATTCAGTTGCAGGTGTTCGCGGCGTTGCAGCAAGCGGACGAAGGTGTCATGAGCCAGGTCAGCGGCATCGGCTGCATTGCCCAGCTTGCTGCGCAGCCAGGCGTATAGCCAACCGTGGTGGTCACTGTAGAGCGTTTGCACGGAGTCATTGCTGGGCATAGGGGGAGGGCGCTGGCATCAATGGACATGAATGATAATTAGTCTCATTGTTGGCGTGACGAGATCAATTTGCAACCCATCTGGTAGCGCGTACGTAAAGCCAGTCAAGGGTTAACGCGCCCGTTGAGTATCCAGGTAATTGCGGATTACCTGCGCCCCGCTATTGAGGTGCCGGGCCAGCACGTCTACCGCCTCGTCCACCAGCTTGTCGCTGGCCGCGTCTACCAGTGCGTTGTGATCGTCCTGGGTCAGCTTGCCCAGGCCCATGGACGAAAGATGAAAACGCAGGAAGCGTTCTTCTTCGTTCAGTTCGTTTTCGATCAGGCGCAGCAGCTTCCTGTTCGATGCCTTGCTATACAGCGTCATGTGGAACAAGCGGTTCAGGCGGCCAATTTCGGCGTGGCGGGTTTCGCTCTCCAGTTGCTGGATATAGCCGCGGGCGCTGGCGATATCGCTGGCATCAAGCAGTGGGATCGACTGGCGCAGCGCCTCGCTCTCAAGCAGTACGCGCAGGGCATAGGTGTCCACCGCATCCTCGCCGATCAACGGCGCAACCACCGCACCCTTGTGCATCTCCACCTTCAGCAGCGATTGGGCTTCAAGCTGGCGCAGGGCCTCGCGCACGGGCATGCGGCTGACGCCAAACAAGGTGGCGAGCTCTTGCTGACGCACGGCGGTACCAGGGGGCAGGCGGCCATCGAGAATGGCGCTGCGCAGGCGTTCTTCGATCACGGCACGGGCCTGGTGCGGCGACAGCTGCTCGCTGGCCAGCACGTTGCTCAATTTGATTTTCTCGGCCACGCGACGTCTGCCTCAGTGATGACTAAAGTTGGATCCAATGACACTAGTAATAGCTTATGAGGGCTGTCAAACCAAGGCCCCTATCGGAACGGGCGCCCCAAAAGCGCGGCTATGGTGGATGAAGTCGCCGGCCAAAGGAAGCAGCCTATAGAAGGATATAAACAGAAAGTGTAGGCCGGCTGACAGACGGATGCATGATTGCAGGGTGCCATTGTTTTTTGCAGTGGCAAGCCGCACCATCGCTGCTTTCGACTGGCCTGAACAGGGCTTCGCAGTGGCGATATCCTGGATGTTCAAAACCGTTGTGCGACGTGTCGGCTTTGCCGCGCTGCTGGGCAGTCTGCTGCTGGGCGGCTTGCACGCGGATTGGGATTTTTCCCAGATCAGCCGCAAGTCGCAGGCGCTGTATGGCCCTCTTGGGGCTGGGCAGGGCCGCATCGATGCCTGGCAGAACCTGATGGCCACGCAAAAGCAGGGTACCGAGCTTGAGCAGCTGCAAGTGGTCAACCGCTTCTTCAATCAGCAATTACGCTATGTCGAAGACATCGACCTGTGGCACGAGGTGGACTATTGGGCCACACCGGTGCAGGCACTGATCAAAGGTGCCGGGGACTGCGAGGACTACGCCATCGCCAAGTATTTCAGCCTGCGGCGCATGGGCATCCCCAGCGAAAAACTGCGCATCACCTACGTCAAGGCGTTGAGGCAGAACCGTGCACACATGGTCCTGACTTATTATTCAAACCCACAGGCCCAGCCTTTGGTGCTCGACAGCCTGATGGATGCGATCAAGCCGGCAAGCCAACGTACCGACCTGCTGCCGGTGTACGCCTTCAATGGCGAGGGGTTGTGGTTGACGGGCGCCGCAGGCAACAAGAAGGTCGGCGATACCAAGCGGCTGTCGCGCTGGCAGGATTTGCTGAAGAAAATGCAGGCCGAAGGGTTCCCGGCCGAGCCGGTTTACTGAAGGAGCACAGATGTCACTGTTCAAACAATTGCTGTTGGCCATTTGCCTGTTCCTGGTGGTCGCCTTCAGTGGCAGTTTCATGGTCAGCCTGGAAAGCTCGCGCAGCCAGTACGTCAACCAGTTGCGCTCGCACGCCCAGGATGCGGCGACTGCGCTGGCGCTGTCGCTGACACCAAATATCGACGACCCGGCGATGGTCGAGCTGATGGTCAGCTCAATCTTCGACAGTGGCTACTATGCAAGCATCAAGGTCGTAGACCTGGGCTCCAACGCCGTGCTGGTGGAGCGCCATGCCGAACCGGACCCTGGCGGCGTGCCGGCCTGGTTCGTGCACCTGATCGGGCTTGAGGCCGCGGGTGGCGACGCCATCGTCAGCCGCGGCTGGCAGCAGGCGGCGCGGGTAGAAGTGATCAGCCACCCGATGTTTGCCATTGCCAAACTCTGGCAAAGCGCCCTGGGCAGCTTGGGCTGGTTGCTGCTGTGCGGTGCAGCCAGTGCCGTGCTCGGCGCCTTGCTGTTGCGCCGTCAGTTGCGGCCGCTGGACTACATGGTTGAACAATCCCACGCCATTGCGCGCCGCGAATTCCTCAGCCTGCCAGAGTTACCGCGCACGCCGGAGCTACGTCGTGTGGTGCAGGCGATGAACCAGATGGTCGAGAAACTCAAGGCGCTGTTCACCGAACAGGCCGAGCGTAGCGAACGGCTGCGTGCGGAGTCCTACCAGGACAGCCTGACCGGGCTCTCGAACCGCCGCTATTTTGAAATGCAGCTGAACACTCGGGTAAGCAACCTGGAAGACGCGCGCGCCGGCTACCTGCTGTTACTGCGTGTCCAGGGGCTGGCAGGGCTGAACGCCCGCCTTGGCGGCCAGCGTACCGACCAGTTGCTGCAGGCTGTGGGTGAGCAGTTGCGCCGTACCTGTGCCAGCTACCCGGAAACCAACGACCTTATTTCGCGCAGCCGCGGGGGCGAGTTTGCGGTGCTGGCGCCGGGCATGGTGCATGAGGAGGCGGTGCACCTTGCCCAGGCACTGGAAGCAACGCTGCAAAGCCTGCACGAGACCGGCGCCAGTGATATCGACCCGGTGGCCTGTATCGGCCTTGCGCCGTTCAGCCCCGGTGATTCACCACAGGCGTTGCTGAAGCTCGCCGACGAGGCCCTGGCCCGTGCCGAGAACCAGCCGACGCCGGGGTGGGTATGCCTTGAACAGGGCGTGGCTGCGGTTGCTGCCGATAGCCAGCACGCCTGGCACGATCGGCTCGATCAGGCGTTCAAAAATGGGCATTTCGAGCTGTTCTTCCAGCCAGTGGTGGATTGCGCTTCGATGCAACGGGTACTGCACCACAAGGTGATTTCACGTTTGCAGGATGGCCAGGGCGAGGCACTGCCGGCGGGCCGCTTCCTGCCGTGGCTGGAGCGCTTCGGCTGGATGCCGCGGCTGGACGTGCTGGTGCTGGAGAAGGTGTTGGCGCACCTGCGTGGGCATGACCAGGTGCTGGCGCTGAACCTGTCCGCCGCCACCCTGGCCGACCCCAAGGCCCTGCACCGCGTCTTCGAACTGCTGGGCCAGAATGCGGCGCTCGGCCCGCGGCTGGTTTTCGAAATTGGCGAGGAGCAGTTGCCTGAGCAGGCAGCGCTGGAGCAACTCACCCGGCGCCTTCACGGGCTTGGCTTCGGGCTGGCGTTGCAGCGCTTTGGTGGGCGCTTCAGCATGATCGGCAATCTGGCGCACCTGGGCCTGGCGTACCTGAAGATTGACGGCAGCTATATCCGCAACATTGATCATGAGCAGCACAAGCGGCTGTTCATCGAAGCGATCCAGCGTGCCGCGCATAGCATCGACCTGCCGCTGATTGCCGAGCGGGTCGAGACGGAAGGGGAGCGGCTGGTGTTGCAGGAGATGGGGGTAGGCGGGATTCAGGGGCAGTTGGTCGGCGAGCCTGCGCCCTGGCGCTGATTGCGTACTGGCAGTTCCGGCCCTATCGCCGGCAAGCCAGCTCCCACAGGTACTGCGCAGGCTTCAAGGCCTGTGCAGTACCTGTGGGGCTGGCTTGCCGGCGATAGGGCCAGAGGAGCCACTAGAAAGCAGTGGCCAAGCTCATCACCGCTCGCGCAGTGCTTCTGAACGCGCCTTCATGATCGGCTTGAGCAGGTAGCTCATGATGGTCTTCTTGCCGGTCATGATATCCACCGTCGCCACCATCCCTGGAATGATCAGCAGTGGCTTCTCGTCAGTCCCCAGGTGGCTGCGGTCGGTGCGCAGCTTGATCAGGTAGTAGGTGGTCTTCTTGTCTTCGTCGGTGATGGTGTCGGCGCCGATCTGCTCCAGCTTGGCCTTGAGCCCACCGTAGATGGTGTAGTCGTAGGCCGTGAACTTGACGGTCGCCTCCTGCCCAGGGTGCAGGAAGGCGATGTCCTTGGGCAGGATCTTCGCTTCGATGACCAGCGTATCGTCCAGGGGTACCACCTCGATGATATCGCTGCCGGGCTGGATCACCCCGCCAATGGTATTCACCAGCATCTGCTTGACGATACCGCGTACAGGCGAAGTGACCATGGTGCGGTGCACCCGATCGTCCAGTGCCTTGCTGGTGGCCGTGGCCTTGTTCAGCTCGGTGCGTGCCTCGTTCAACTGGGTCAGCGCTTCACTGCGGAATTTGCCTCGGGTTTCCTCGATCTTGCTCTGCACCTCGCGGATGGCAGCTTCGGCACGTGGGATGGCCAGCGCGGTGGAGTCCAGCTGGCCACGGTTCTCCACTTCGGCGCGGCGCAGGCGCAGCACTTCAACCTGGGAGATCGCGCCGGTTGCCACCAGCGGTTCGGACATGCCGATTTCCTTGCGCAACAGCTCAAGGCTGTTGGCGTACTGAGCGCGCTTGGGCTGTATTCGCGCAGCTCCTGCTGGCGTTGGACCAACTGTTGCTGCAGGCCGCCAATTTCGTCCTGCAGTTGCTGGCGCCGGCTCTGGTACAGCGACTCTTCGTTCGCCGCCTGGCTTGGCGCGGCCTTGCGCAACTCCTCATCGATTTTCAGCGGGGTGTCCCCTACCTCGGCACTCAGGCGCTCGACCCGCAGGGCCATGGCCAGGCGATCGGCCTCGGTTTCGCCGACGTTGGAGGCGAAACGGGTTTCATCCAGGCGCAGCAATGGTTGGCCAATTTCGACGATTTGCCCTTCCTTGGCGAAGATTTCGGCGACGATACCGCCTTCCAGGTTCTGGATCTTCTGCACCTTGGACGACGGAATGGCCTTGCCTTCACCGCGAGTGACTTCGTCGATGGGGGCAACGCTGGCCCACACGATCAAGAACACGAAGAACAGGATTACGCCCCAGATGGTCAGACGCACAACACGCGGAGCATCTTCGATCAGGGCCTTGTTAACCTCTGGCAGCGGCTGGCCGCCCAGTGAGTCGGAACCTTTGAAGTAGCGCCGCAGGCCATCCTTGAATTGCCCCATATCCAGCTTATGCAACACTGATCTGCCCCTTCTTCAGCGCATCCATGACCGCGGCTTTCGGGCCGTCGGCAACAATCTGCCCGCGATCAATCACGATCAGCCGGTCCACCAGCGACAGCAGCGAAGCACGGTGCGTGACCAGCAGTACTGTCTTGCCTTCAACCACCGCTTGCAGGCGTTGCTTGAGGCGCTCTTCGCCGGTGTTGTCCATGGCACTGGTCGGTTCGTCCAGTAACAGGATCTGCGGGTTTAGCAGCAGCGCACGGCCCAGGGCGACGTTCTGACGCTGGCCGCCGGACAGATTCTGTCCGCGTTCACCCACCTGCAGCTCATAACCGTCCGGGTGCAGGCGGGCGAACTCATGCACACCTGCCAATTCGGCGGCCTGCAGGATCAGTTCGTCCTCGATGTAGCGGGCACCGCTGACCAGGTTGTCGCGCAGGGTGCCGGCCAGTAGCTGGATGTCCTGCGGTACATAGCCGATGTTGTGGCGCAGTTCACTGACGTCGATCTGGCGAATGTCTACGCCATCAACCAGCAGCGAGCCGCCATCGGCCTCGTACAGGCCGACGATAAGCTTGGCCAGCGAGCTCTTGCCCGAACCACTGCGCCCGATGATGCCGACCTTTTCGCCGGGGCGAATGGTCAGGTTGATGTTCTTAAGGGCCAGGTTCTGCTGGTTCGGGTAGGTGAAGTCGACCCCGCGGAACTCGACACTGCCCTGCAGTACCTTGCGGCTCAGCGGGCGTTCCTCGAAGTTGCGCTCTTGCGGCAGTTCCATCATGTGGTCGGTGGAAACCATGGTCACCTTGGCCTGCTGGTAACGGGCAAGCAGGCCGTTCAGCTGGCCCAGCGGGCCGAGGGCGCGGCCACTGAGCATGTAGCACGCCACCAGGCCGCCCATGCTCAGGTTGCCATCGATGATCAGGTACACGCCGACGCAGATCATCGCCACGCCCGCCAGCTGCTGGATCAGCAGGGTGATGTTCATCGCCAGGCTCGACAGCACCTTCACACGCAGCTCCAGGCGGCTAAGGGTGCCGAGGGTCTGTTCCCACATGTACTGGCGTTCGCTTTCGGCGTTGTTCACCTTTACCGCATCCAGGCCGGCCAGGGTCTCGATCAGGCTGGACTGGCGCTCGGAGGCCAGGGCCATGGTCCGTTCCATGGTCGCCATCAGCGGCCGTTGCAAGGCATAGCCGATGCCCAGGGCCAGCGGGAAGGCAATGATCGGGATCCATACCAGGTGCCCGCCAATGATGGCGATGACGATCAGGATAAGGATGGTGAACGGCAGGTCGATCAGGCTGGTCAGGGTCAGTGAGGCAAGGAAGTCGCGCAGCCCCTGGAACTCGTGAATGTTCTGGGCAAAGCTGCCGACCCTGGCCGGGCGGTACTTCATCGACATGCCGACGATACGCTCGAACAGCGTCGCCGAGATGATCAGGTCAGTTTTTTTGCCCGCCAGGTCCAGGCAGAGGCCGCGCAGGCCCTTGAGGATCAGGTCGAAGATATAAGCGCCGGCAATACCGATGGCCAGCACCCAAAGTGTTGACGTTGCCTGGTTCGGCACCACGCGGTCATAAACGTTCATCACGAACAGTGGCGCGGCCAGGGCGATAAGGTTGATCACCAGGCTGGCAGCGATGGCGTCGATATACAGCCACTTGCTGCGCAGCAGGGTATCGCGGAACCACGACTTTGCCCGCGGAATGAGGTTGCCGTGGTTGACATCGAACTTGTGCTGCGGCTGGGCGAAGAACACCCGGCCGCTATAGTCGCTTTGCAGGGCTTCGCGGCTGACATGCACCTCACCGCCATCGCTCTCGCTGAGCAGCAGGCGCGCGGTGTCTTCGTTCTCCCAACCCAGCAGGACGGCACTGCGGCCTTCCTTCAGCAGCAGCATTGCCGGCATGGCGATGGCCGGGATCTGCTCCAGCTTGCGCTGCAACAGGCGCCCTTGCAGGCCGGCCCGGGCGGCGGCACGGGGCAGCAGTTCGGGGCTCAGGCGCTGGGCAGGTAGCGGCAGGCCGGTGGTCAGCATGACCCGGCTGGCGGGTTTCTGGTGCAGGACACACAGGCTCAGCAGGCTATCCAGCAAAGGATCGTCATGCTGACTGCGTGGATCATGGCTGAGTTGGACTCGACTGACTTCAGATTCCACGCGGCGCTCTCTTCATCCTTGTGGTGGGTGGGGTGGGTGTGCCGCCGATAAGGTCTGGTCGGCTCGCCCTGGCTTTCAATGGTGCTGCCAAGCGGTGTAGGTAAGGGGTACGACGCCCTTGCGGCTCAGCAGACGGCCAATGGTCGCCTCGAATCGATACTGAGTAAACAGTTGTACGTCGTTCATTGCTAGCAGACTGCTCCTGAGCAGTGGGTGTTTCATTTTTGAGCCGGTCTGCGTACAGGCTGAAGCATTTTCAGCAGCATAGCTTGCCAGCCAGACAGTGAGTGGGCCGTCGATGATCCAACTTTAGGCTCGTCATTTAATGGGCGCTGATTTGTTGACGGTTTTATATGTGCTGATCATTAAAATTCATCGTGCGAAGTGTGTTTGCACGCTCGGCCCCAGTTCAGAAATCGTCAATGGTTTGCCATCATCGCCGTGTCAGTATCTGCGCAATCGTTCTCAACCTGCCTGATCTGCGATAGCGCGATGTGGCAGGTCAAGTGCTGCACAACGCTGGTATTGGCGGGCACATCCATGCGGCCCCGGTGTTGCCTGGTTTTGAAGCCTCTGCTCGTCCAGTTTCGGGCAAGGTTTGTGCTTGTATGAAGGCAGCACCCTGAGGGTGCGAAAGTAACCTGAAAATTGACGCCAGCAGGCTTGACGGTTGCCGATGAGTGGTTGCTCTGCAGCATGAAATGCGGGCGCCCAGGCGTGGAAAACGTTGCTGAACTTAACGTTGAGCGGGCTTTCGATGACTTACGACATTTGTCCTCAATGAACGGTTGGCTAAGGTACAAATATCAATGTGACATTACATTGCCGATTGTTTAGGATGGCCTGTATAAGGTCAATAGTTTGGCATTTAAGTAATTCCAAATAGTTATAGACGAAAAATTGACGCAAAATAGCGTCAACAGATCATCGACATAGTTCCGCCTGCAGTGGCTTGCGAGTGCCGCTCTGGTATGGAAGTACCCATAGGGTCACACGGAGAGTCCAATGAGCAGCGTTGTAGCCATCGTCAAAAGCATTGTCGGCCAGGTTATTGCGGTATCCCCAGAGGGTATTCGTCGTGTGCTCATCGAAGGGGACCGCCTGCTGGCAGGTGAGGAAGTGCTCACTGGCCCGGGTGGCGCAGTTACTTTGGAGCTGGCCGATGGCCGTCTGCTTGACCTTGGCCGTGACAGCCAGTGGAGTGCCGATGCGCCCGACAGCAGCACCGACCTGAGCCAGGCGAGCGCACAGGCCGCGCCGTCGGTGGAAGAGCTGCAACAGGCGATCGCTGCCGGTGTCGACCCGACTACCGAACTTGAGGCTACCGCAGCCGGCCCGTCCGCAGCGGGCGGCGGCGGCGCGCTGGGCGGTGGTCACAGCTTCGTGATGCTCGAAGAAACCGCAGGCCGGGTCGACACCAACGTTGGCTTCCCGACTGAAGGGCTGGGCTTTGCCGCAGTGCTCGATAGCGAAGAGGTTGGCTTGCTGGATACCACCAGCAATAACCAGGTGACGACGCCGCCACCAGATGGCAACGTTGCTACCGACCTGATTCTTGGCGCCACTCCTTCCATCAGCGAAGCGGGTGGCGTAATCGTCTATACCGCCACGGTTGGCCAGGCACCGACCACCAACCTGGTCATTACCCTGTCCAACGGTGCGGTGATCGTCATTTCGGCCGGGCAGACCACCGGTAGTGTCAACGTCGTGGTGCCGGCGAATGACACACCCTATATCGATGGTGGCCAGATCTCCGCGACCCCGACAGGTATCTCCGGTGGTGGCGGTTTGACGGTGACATTGCCGCAAACGCCGCTGGTTACCCAGGTGACCGATACTATCGACACGACCACGGCCACTTTGACCGCTTCGCCAAGCGTGACTGAGGGCGGTGTGATCACCTACACCGTGACCTTGAGCAACCCAGCACAAACGCCGGTGACCGTGACCCTGTCTAATGGTCAGGTCATCACCATCGAGGCGGGCAAGACCCAGGGCAGCGTTGACTTCAAGACCCCGGCGAATGACGTCTACATCAACGGTTCGACCGTCAGCGTCACCATTGAAGGCGCAACCGGCGGTAACTTCGAGCAGTTGACCCCGAACCCGGCCCCGGCCCAGACCACAATCAACGATTCGGTCGATAACACCACCGCAACCCTGACGGCGAACCCGTCGGTCACTGAAGGTGGCGTGATCACCTATACCGTGACCTTGAGCAATCCCGCTCAGACCCTGGTAACCGTGACCCTGTCCAACGGCCAGACCATCACCGTTGAGGCTGGCAAGACCCAGGGCAGCGTTGATTTCCATACGCCGGCGAACGACGTCTACAACAACGGCTCGACCGTGAGCGTCACCATCAAAGGCGCTACTGGCGGCAACTTCGAGCAGTTGACCCCGAACCCGACCCCGGCCCAGACCACAATCAACGATTCGGTCGATAACACCACCGCAACCCTGACGGCGAACCCTTCGGTCACTGAAGGTGGCGTGATCACCTATACCGTGACCTTGAGCAATCCCGCTCAGACCCCGGTAACCGTGACCCTGTCCAACGGCCAGACCATCACCGTTGAGGCTGGCAAGACCCAGGGCAGCGTTGATTTCCATACGCCTGCGAACGACGTCTACAACAACGGCTCGACCGTCAACGTCACCATCGAGAACGCCACTGGCGGCAACTTCGAGCAACTGACACCAAATCCAACCCCGGCTTCGACTGTTATCAATGACAGTATTGATACCGTCACCGTAAGCATCGTCAGCAATGGCAATGTGACTGAAGACCAGCAGCCTTCCTTTACTGTGAAAGTAAGCCAGGTGCTGGACCGTCCATTGACCGTAACCCTGTCGAACGGCGACACCGTGACCATCGAAGCCGGTAAAACCGAAGTCGAGTACAAGACCGCAGCCCAGGGCGATGACGTCTATAAAGACGCAGGTTCAATTACGCTCGGCGTTGCCGATGCTACGGTGCCAGGTGCCACCTTCGAGAAGCTGGTGCTGGGTGGCCCGGCTACCGTGGAAATTTCGGACACCATCAGTGAGGTTGTTGCCAAGTTGACGGCAACGCCTTCGGTGACCGAAGGCGGCGAGATCACCTACACCATCACGCTGACCAACAAAGACGGTCTGCCGATCAACAACCATTCGGCGCTGTACTTCAAGCTTACCGATGGCACCACTGTTGTCGTGCCAGCCAACAGCTCCACCGGCTCGGCTACGGTTATCGCGCCGGACAACGTCTATGTCGGCACCAACCCTCCGGTGGTCAACGCCATCGATGCGGTCAGCGGCGCAGATGCCTGGAAGTTCGAAAACCTGAACCTGGACAAGACCGAGGTCAAAACCCAGGTTACCGACGAACCCGGCACTCCGGGCAATGAAGGCGACATCGTCAAGGTCACCATCACGGCTGACCAGGAGTCGGTTGCCGAGAACGTCAAGCCGACCTTCACCGTGCATGTGAACCAGCCACTGGCCCACGACCTGGTCGTGACCTTGAGCAACAACGCCCAGGTCACCATCAAGGCAGGTGAAACCAGTGCGTCGTATCAGCATGCTGCACAGGGCGACGACGTCTACAAGGACGCCGGTGAGATCAGCCTGGGCATCAAGTCTGCGGCCGATGCTACCGGTGCCACCTTCGAGAACCTGCAACTGGGCGGTGACGCCTCGGTAAAAGTGACCGACACCATCGACGAAGTGGTGGCGAAACTGACCGCGACGCCTTCGGTAACCGAAGGCGGCGAGATCACCTACACCATCACGCTGACCAACAAAGACGGTCTGCCGATCAACAACCATTCGGAGCTGTACTTCAAGCTTACCGATGGCACCACTGTTGTCGTGCCAGCCAACAGCACCACCGGCTCGGCCACGGTTATCGCGCCGGACAACGTCTATGTCGGCACCAACCCTCCGGTGGTCAACGCCATCGATGCGGTCAGTGGCGCAGATGCCTGGAAGTTCGAAAATCTGAACCTGGACAAGACCGAGGTCAAAACCCAGGTTACCGACGAACCCGGCACTCCGGGCAATGAAGGCGACATCGTCAAGGTCACCATCACGGCTGACCAGGTATCGGTTGCCGAGAACGTCAAGCCGACCTTCACCGTGCACATCAATACGGTGCTGGCGCATGACCTGACCGTAACCCTGAGCAATAACGCGGTCGTGACCATCAAGGCCGGTCAGACTTCGAGCGAGCCCTATACCCACGCTGCGCAAGGTGACGACGTTTACAAGGATGCTGGCGAGATCAGCCTGGGCATCAAGTCGGCCGTAGATGTAACGGGTGCAGCGTTCGAGAACCTGCAGTTGGGCGACCCTGCCTCGGTAAAAGTGACCGACACCATCGACGAAGTGGTGGCGAAACTGACCGCAACGCCTTCGGTGACCGAAGGCGGCGAGATCACCTACACCATCACGCTGACCAACAAAGACGGTCTGCCGATCAACAACCATTCGGCGCTGTACTTCAAGCTTACCGATGGCACCACTGTTGTCGTGCCAGCCAACAGCACCACCGGCTCGGCCACGGTTATCGCGCCGGACAACGTCTATGTCGGCACCAACCCTCCGGTGGTCAACGCCATCGACGCGGTCAGCGGCGCAGATGCCTGGAAGTTCGAAAACCTGAACCTGGACAAGACCGAGGTCAAAACCCAGGTTACCGACGAACCCGGCACGCCAGGCAACGAAGGCGACATCGTCAAGGTCACCATCACGGCTGACCAGGTATCGGTTGCCGAGAACGTCAAGCCGACCTTCACCGTGCACATCAATACGGTGCTGGCGCATGACCTGACCGTAACCCTGAGCAATAACGCGGTCGTGACCATCAAGGCCGGTCAGACTTCGAGCGAGCCCTATACCCACGCTGCGCAAGGTGACGACGTTTACAAGGATGCTGGCGAGATCAGCCTGGGCATCAAGTCGGCCGTGGATGTAACGGGTGCAGCGTTCGAGAACCTGCAGTTGGGCGACCCTGCCTCGGTAAAAGTGACCGACACCATCGATGAGGTGGTGGCGAAACTGACCGCAACGCCTTCGGTGACCGAAGGCGGCGAGATCACCTACACCATCACGCTGACCAACAAAGACGGTCTGCCGATCAACAACCATTCGGCGCTGTACTTCAAGCTTACCGATGGCACCACTGTTGTTGTGCCAGCCAACAGCACCACCGGCTCGGCTACGGTTATCGCGCCGGACAACGTCTATGTCGGCACCAACCCTCCGGTGGTCAACGCCATCGATTCGGTCAGCGGCGCAGATGCGTGGAAGTTTGAGAACCTGAACCTGGACAAGACCGAGGTCAAAACCCAGGTTACCGACGAGCCGGGTACCCCGGGCAATCCAGGTACACCAGGCGTCCCGAACGAAGGCGACCTGGTCCAGGTCAGCATCGTTGCCGACCAGAAGTCGGTCCTGGAAAACAAGGAACCGACCTTCACCATCAAGCTCAACGCGCCACTGGACCATGACCTGGTCGTGACCCTGAGCAACGATGCCAAGGTAACCATCGTTGCCGGCCAGACCAGCGTGCAGTACACCCACGCTGCGCAAGGTGACGACGTTTACAAGGATGGCGGCGTAATCAGCCTGGGTATCAAGTCCGCAGTTGATGTGGACGGCCGTGGCTTCGAGAACCTGCAACTGGGCGGCGACGCTTCGGTCAAGGTCAAAGATACCGTCGACGACGTGGTAGCCAAGCTGACCGCAACGCCTTCGGTGACCGAAGGTGGTGTGATTACCTACACCATCGAACTCACCAACAAAGACAACTTGCCACTCAACAACCACGGGCAGCTGACCTTTACCTTGAACGACGGCACCAAGATCGTTGTACCGGCCAACAGCACCACCGGTTCGATCACCGTGACCGCGCCGGACAACGTCTACACCGGAACCAACGATGCCGTGGTCAAGTCCATCGCTTCGGTGACCGGCGCCGGCAAGTTCGAACACCTTGTGCTGGACCAGACCCCGGTCAGCACCACCGTGACCGACGAGCCAGGCACTCCGGGCAACCCAGGTACCCCTGGCACCCCGAACGAAGGCGACCTGGTCCAGGTCAGCATCGTTGCGGATCAGAAGTCGGTCCTGGAAAACAAGGAACCGACCTTCACCATTAAGCTCAATGCGCCACTGGACCATGACCTGGTCGTGACCTTGAGCAACAAGGATCAGGTGACGATCAAGGCTGGTGATACCAGCGTGCAGTACACCCATGCTGCGCAGGGCGATGACGTCTACAAAGACGGCGGCGAAATCACCTTGGGCCTGGAATCGGCCAAAGACATCGATGGTCGCGGCTTCGAAAACCTGCAACTGGGCGGCGACGCTTCGGTCAAGGTCAAAGATACCGTCGACGACGTGGTGGCCAAGCTGACCGCAACGCCTTCGGTGACCGAAGGTGGTGTGATTACCTACACCATCGAACTGACCAACAAAGACAACTTGCCGCTCAACAACCACGGCCAGCTGACCTTTACCTTGAACGACGGCACCAAGATCGTTGTGCCGGCCAATAGCACCACCGGTTCGATCACCGTGACCGCGCCGGACAACGTCTACACCGGTACCAACGACGCGGTGGTCAAGTCCATCGCTTCGGTGACCGGCGCTGGCAAGTTCGAAAACCTGGTTCTGGACCAGACCCCGGTCAGCACCACTGTGACCGACGAGCCAGGCACTCCGGGCAACCCAGGTACCCCTGGCACCCCGAACGAAGGCGACCTGGTCCAGGTCAGCATCGTTGCGGATCAGAAGTCGGTCCTGGAAAACAAAGAGCCGACCTTCACCATCAAGCTCAACGCGCCACTGGACCACGACCTGGTCGTGACCCTGAGCAACGATGCCAAGGTAACCATCGTTGCCGGCGAGACCAGCGTGCAGTACACCCACGCTGCGCAAGGCGACGACGTTTACAAGGATGGCGGTGAAATCAGCCTGGGTATCAAGTCCGCAGTTGATGCGGACGGCCGCGGCTTCGAAAACCTGCAACTGGGCGACGATGCTTCGGTCAAGGTCAAGGACACCGTCGACGACGTTGTGGCCAAGCTGACCGCAACGCCTTCGGTGACCGAAGGTGGTGTGATTACCTACACCATCGAACTGACCAACAAAGACAACTTGCCGCTCAACAACCACGGCCAGCTGACCTTTACCCTGAACGACGGCACCAAGATCGTTGTGCCGGCCAACAGCACCACCGGTTCGATCACCGTAACCGCGCCAGACAACGTCTACACCGGTACCAACGACGCCGTGGTCAAGTCCATCGCTTCGGTGACCGGCGCTGGCAAGTTCGAAAGCCTGGTGCTGGATCAGACCCCGGTCAGCACCACTGTGACCGACGAGCCAGGCACTCCGGGCAACCCAGGTACCCCTGGCACCCCGAACGAAGGCGACCTGGTCCAGGTCAGCATCGTTGCCGACCAGAAGTCGGTCCTGGAAAACAAAGAGCCGACCTTCACCATCAAGCTCAATGCGCCACTGGACCATGACTTGGTCGTGACCTTGAGCAACAAGGATCAGGTGACGATCAAGGCTGGTGATACCAGCGTGCAGTACACCCATGCTGCGCAGGGTGACGACGTCTACAAAGACGGCGGCGAAATCACCCTGGGCCTGGAGTCGGCCAAAGACATCGATGGTCGCGGCTTCGAAAACCTGCAACTGGGCGACGATGCTTCCGTCAAGGTCAAGGACACCGTTGACGATGTAGTCGCGAAACTGACTGCTACTTCGGAAGTTACCGAAGGCGGCACGATCACCTACACCATCGAACTGAGCAACAAGGCCGGCCTGCCAATGGGTGACCACGGCCAGCTGACCTTCACCCTGGACGATGGCAAAACCAAGATCATCATCCCGGCAGGCAGCACCACCGGTACGGTCACCGTGACCGCGCCGGACAACGTCTACACCGGTACCAACGATGCCGTGGTCAAGTCCATCGCTTCGGTGACCGGCGCCGGCAAGTTCGAAAACCTGGTCCTGGACCAGACCCCGGTCAGCACCACTGTGACCGACGAGCCAGGCACTCCGGGCAACCCAGGTACCCCTGGCACCCCGAACGAAGGCGACCTGGTTCAGGTCAGCATCGTTGCGGATCAGAAGTCGGTCCTGGAAAACAAAGAGCCGACCTTCACCATCAAGCTCAACGCGCCACTGGACCATGACTTGGTCGTGACCTTGAGCAACAAGGATCAGGTGACGATCAAGGCTGGTGATACCAGCGTGCAGTACACCCATGCTGCGCAGGGCGATGACGTCTATAAAGACGGCGGCGAGATCACGCTGGGCCTGGAATCGGCCAAAGACATCGATGGTCGCGGCTTCGAAAACCTGCAACTGGGCGGCGACGCTTCGGTCAAGGTCAAGGACACCGTCGACGACGTTGTGGCCAAGCTGACCGCAACGCCTTCGGTGACTGAAGGTGGTGTGATTACCTACACCATCGAACTGACCAACAAAGACAACTTGCCGCTCAACAACCACGGCCAGCTGACCTTCACCCTGAACGACGGCACCAAGATCGTTGTGCCGGCCAACAGCACCACCGGTTCGATCACCGTGACCGCGCCGGACAACGTCTACACCGGTACCAACGACGCGGTGGTCAAGTCCATCGCTTCGGTGACTGGTGCTGGCAAGTTCGAAAACCTGGTCCTGGACCAGACCCCGGTCAGCACCACTGTGACCGACGAGCCAGGCACTCCGGGCAACCCAGGTACCCCTGGCACCCCGAACGAAGGCGACCTGGTCCAGGTCAGCATCGTGGCCGACCAGAAGTCGGTCCTGGAAAACAAAGAGCCGACCTTCACCATCAAGCTCAACGCGCCACTGGACCACGACCTGGTCGTGACCCTGAGCAACGATGCCAAGGTAACCATCGTTGCCGGCGAGACCAGCGTGCAGTACACCCACGCTGCGCAAGGCGACGACGTTTACAAGGATGGCGGTGAAATCAGCCTGGGTATCAAGTCCGCAGTTGATGTGGACGGCCGCGGCTTCGAAAACCTGCAACTGGGCGACGATGCTTCGGTCAAGGTCAAGGACACCGTCGACGACGTTGTGGCCAAGCTGACCGCAACGCCTTCGGTGACCGAAGGTGGTGTGATTACCTACACCATCGAACTGACCAACAAAGACAACTTGCCGCTCAACAACCACGGCCAGCTGACCTTTACCTTGAACGACGGCACCAAGATCGTTGTGCCGGCCAACAGCACCACCGGTTCGATCACCGTGACCGCGCCGGACAACGTCTACACCGGTACCAACGATGCCGTGGTCAAGTCCATCGCTTCGGTGACCGGCGCTGGCAAGTTCGAACACCTGGTCCTGGACCAGACCCCGGTCAGCACCACTGTGACCGACGAGCCAGGCACTCCGGGCAACCCAGGTACCCCTGGCACTCCGAACGAAGGCGACCTGGTACAGGTCAGCATCGTTGCCGACCAGAAGTCGGTCCTGGAAAACAAAGAACCGACCTTCACCATCAAGCTCAATGCGCCGCTGGACCATGACCTGGTCGTGACCTTGAGCAACAAGGATCAGGTGACGATCAAGGCTGGTGATACCAGCGTGCAGTACACCCATGCTGCGCAGGGCGATGACGTCTATAAAGACGGCGGCGAGATCACGCTGGGCCTGGAATCGGCCAAAGACATCGATGGTCGCGGCTTCGAAAACCTGCAACTGGGCGACGATGCTTCGGTCAAGGTCAAGGACACCGTCGACGACGTTGTGGCCAAGCTGACCGCAACGCCTTCGGTGACCGAAGGTGGTGTGATTACCTACACCATCGAACTGACCAACAAAGACAACTTGCCGCTCAACAACCACGGCCAGCTGACCTTTACCTTGAACGACGGCACCAAGATCGTTGTGCCGGCCAACAGCACCACCGGTTCGATCACCGTGACCGCGCCGGACAACGTCTACACCGGTACCAACGATGCCGTGGTCAAGTCCATCGCTTCGGTGACCGGCGCTGGCAAGTTCGAACACCTGGTCCTGGACCAGACCCCGGTCAGCACCACTGTGACCGACGAGCCAGGCACTCCGGGCAACCCAGGTACCCCTGGCACTCCGAACGAAGGCGACCTGGTTCAGGTCAGCATCGTTGCGGATCAGAAGTCGGTCCTGGAAAACAAAGAGCCGACCTTCACCATCAAGCTCAACGCGCCACTGGACCATGACTTGGTCGTGACCTTGAGCAACAAGGATCAGGTGACGATCAAGGCTGGTGATACCAGCGTGCAGTACACCCATGCTGCGCAGGGCGATGACGTCTATAAAGACGGCGGCGAGATCACGCTGGGCCTGGAATCGGCCAAAGACATCGATGGTCGCGGCTTCGAAAACCTGCAACTGGGCGGCGACGCTTCGGTCAAGGTCAAGGACACCGTCGACGACGTTGTGGCCAAGCTGACCGCAACGCCTTCGGTGACTGAAGGTGGTGTGATTACCTACACCATCGAACTGACCAACAAAGACAACTTGCCGCTCAACAACCACGGCCAGCTGACCTTCACCCTGGACGATGGCAAAACCAAGATCATCATCCCGGCAGGTAGCACCACCGGTACGGTCACCATCACCGCACCGGACAACGTCTACACCGGTACCAACGACGCGGTGGTCAAGTCCATCGCTTCGGTGACCGGCGCTGGCAAGTTCGAAAACCTGGTCCTGGACCAGACCCCGGTCAGCACCACCGTGACCGACGAGCCAGGTACCCCGGGCAACCCAGGTACTCCAGGCACCCCGAACGAAGGCGACCTGGTCCAGGTCAGCATCGTTGCCGACCAGAAGTCGGTGCTGGAAAACAAAGAGCCGACCTTCACCATCAAGCTCAATGCGCCACTGGACCACGACCTGGTCGTGACCCTGAGCAACGATGCCAAGGTAACCATCGTTGCCGGCGAGACCAGCGTGCAGTACACCTACGCTGCGCAAGGTGACGACGTTTACAAGGATGGCGGTGAAATCAGCCTGGGTATCAAGTCCGCAGTTGATGTGGACGGCCGCGGCTTCGAAAACCTGCAACTGGGCGACGATGCTTCGGTCAAGGTCAAGGACACCGTCGACGACGTTGTGGCCAAGCTGACCGCAACGCCTTCGGTGACCGAAGGTGGTGTGATTACCTACACCATCGAACTGACCAACAAAGACAACTTGCCGCTCAACAACCACGGCCAGCTGACCTTTACCCTGAACGACGGCACCAAGATCGTTGTGCCGGCCAACAGCACCACCGGTTCGATCACCGTGACCGCGCCGGACAACGTCTACACCGGTACCAACGATGCCGTGGTCAAGTCAATCGCTTCGGTGACCGGCGCCGGCAAGTTCGAACACCTGGTGCTGGACCAGACCCCGGTCAGCACCACCGTGACCGACGAGCCAGGTACCCCGGGCAACCCAGGTACCCCAGGCACCCCGAACGAAGGCGACCTGGTCCAGGTCAGCATCGTTGCGGATCAGAAGTCGGTCCTGGAAAACAAAGAGCCGACCTTCACCATCAAGCTCAACGCGCCACTGGACCACGACCTGGTCGTGACCCTGAGCAACGATGCCAAGGTAACCATCGTTGCCGGCGAGACCAGCGTGCAGTACACCCACGCTGCGCAAGGCGACGACGTTTACAAGGATGGCGGTGAAATCAGCCTGGGTATCAAGTCCGCAGTTGATGTGGATGGCCGCGGCTTTGAAAACCTGCAACTGGGCGACGATGCCTCGGTCAAGGTCAAGGACACTGTCGACGATGTAGTCGCGAAACTGACCGCTACTTCGGAAGTTACCGAAGGCGGCACGATCACCTACACCATCGAGCTGAGCAACAAGGCCGGCCTGCCAATGGGCGACCACGGCCAGCTGACCTTCACCCTGGACGATGGCAAAACCAAGATCATCATCCCGGCAGGCAGCACCACCGGTACGGTCACCATCACCGCGCCGGACAACGTCTACACCGGTACCAACGATGCCGTGGTCAAGTCCATCGCTTCGGTGACCGGCGCCGGCAAGTTCGAAAACCTGGTCCTGGACCAGACCCCGGTCAGCACCACCGTGACCGACGAGCCAGGCACTCCGGGCAACCCAGGTACCCCTGGCACCCCGAACGAAGGCGACCTGGTCCAGGTCAGCATCGTTGCCGACCAGAAGTCGGTCCTGGAAAACAAAGAGCCGACCTTCACCATCAAGCTCAATGCGCCACTGGACCACGACCTGGTCGTGACCCTGAGCAACGATGCCAAGGTAACCATCGTTGCCGGCGAGACCAGCGTGCAGTACACCCATGCTGCGCAAGGTGACGACGTTTACAAGGATGGCGGTGAAATCAGCCTGGGTATCAAGTCCGCAGTTGATGTGGATGGCCGCGGCTTTGAAAACCTGCAACTGGGCGACGATGCCTCGGTCAAGGTCAAGGACACTGTCGACGATGTAGTCGCGAAACTGACCGCTACTTCGGAAGTTACCGAAGGCGGCACGATCACCTACACCATCGAGCTGAGCAACAAGGCCGGCCTGCCAATGGGCGACCATGGCCAGCTGACCTTCACCCTGGACGATGGCAAGACCAAGATCATCATCCCGGCAGGTAGCACCACCGGTACGGTCACCATCACCGCGCCGGACAACGTCTACACCGGCACCAACGATGCCGTGGTCAAGTCCATCGCTTCGGTTACTGGTGCTGGCAAGTTCGAAAACCTGGTCCTGGACCAGACCCCGGTCAGCACCACTGTGACCGACGAGCCAGGCACTCCGGGCAACCCAGGTACCCCTGGCACCCCGAACGAAGGCGACCTGGTTCAGGTCAGCATCGTTGCGGATCAGAAGTCGGTCCTGGAAAACAAAGAGCCGACCTTCACCATCAAGCTCAATGCGCCACTGGACCATGACTTGGTCGTGACCTTGAGCAACAAGGATCAGGTGACGATCAAGGCTGGTGATACCAGCGTGCAGTACACCCATGCTGCGCAGGGTGACGACGTCTACAAAGACGGCGGCGAAATCACCCTGGGCCTGGAGTCGGCCAAAGACATCGATGGTCGCGGCTTCGAAAACCTGCAACTGGGCGACGATGCTTCCGTCAAGGTCAAGGACACCGTTGACGATGTAGTCGCGAAACTGACTGCTACTTCGGAAGTTACCGAAGGCGGCACGATCACCTACACCATCGAACTGAGCAACAAGGCCGGCCTGCCAATGGGTGACCACGGCCAGCTGACCTTCACCCTGGACGATGGCAAAACCAAGATCATCATCCCGGCAGGCAGCACCACCGGTACGGTCACCGTGACCGCGCCGGACAACGTCTACACCGGTACCAACGATGCCGTGGTCAAGTCCATCGCTTCGGTGACCGGCGCCGGCAAGTTCGAAAACCTGGTCCTGGACCAGACCCCGGTCAGCACCACTGTGACCGACGAGCCAGGCACTCCGGGCAACCCAGGTACCCCTGGCACCCCGAACGAAGGCGACCTGGTTCAGGTCAGCATCGTTGCGGATCAGAAGTCGGTCCTGGAAAACAAAGAGCCGACCTTCACCATCAAGCTCAACGCGCCACTGGACCATGACTTGGTCGTGACCTTGAGCAACAAGGATCAGGTGACGATCAAGGCTGGTGATACCAGCGTGCAGTACACCCATGCTGCGCAGGGCGATGACGTCTATAAAGACGGCGGCGAGATCACGCTGGGCCTGGAATCGGCCAAAGACATCGATGGTCGCGGCTTCGAAAACCTGCAACTGGGCGGCGACGCTTCGGTCAAGGTCAAGGACACCGTCGACGACGTTGTGGCCAAGCTGACCGCAACGCCTTCGGTGACTGAAGGTGGTGTGATTACCTACACCATCGAACTGACCAACAAAGACAACTTGCCGCTCAACAACCACGGCCAGCTGACCTTCACCCTGGACGATGGCAAAACCAAGATCATCATCCCGGCAGGTAGCACCACCGGTACGGTCACCATCACCGCACCGGACAACGTCTACACCGGTACCAACGACGCGGTGGTCAAGTCCATCGCTTCGGTGACCGGCGCTGGCAAGTTCGAAAACCTGGTCCTGGACCAGACCCCGGTCAGCACCACCGTGACCGACGAGCCAGGTACCCCGGGCAACCCAGGTACTCCAGGCACCCCGAACGAAGGCGACCTGGTCCAGGTCAGCATCGTTGCCGACCAGAAGTCGGTGCTGGAAAACAAAGAGCCGACCTTCACCATCAAGCTCAATGCGCCACTGGACCACGACCTGGTCGTGACCCTGAGCAACGATGCCAAGGTAACCATCGTTGCCGGCGAGACCAGCGTGCAGTACACCCACGCTGCGCAAGGTGACGACGTTTACAAGGATGGCGGTGAAATCAGCCTGGGTATCAAGTCCGCAGTTGATGTGGACGGCCGCGGCTTCGAGAACCTGCAACTGGGCGACGATGCTTCGGTCAAGGTCAAGGATACCGTCGACGACGTGGTGGCCAAGCTCACTGCGACCGAGTCGGTCACCGAAGGTGGCACGATCACCTACACCATCGAGCTGAGCAACAAAGCCGGCCTGCCAATGGGTGACCATGGCCAGCTGACCTTCACCCTGGACGATGGCAAGACCAAGATCATCATCCCGGCAGGCAGCACCACCGGTACGGTCACCATCACCGCGCCGGACAACGTCTACACCGGTACCAACGATGCCGTGGTCAAGTCCATCGCTTCGGTGACCGGCGCCGGCAAGTTCGAAAACCTGGTCCTGGACCAGACCCCGGTCAGCACCACCGTGACCGACGAGCCAGGTACCCCGGGCAACCCAGGTACCCCAGGCACTCCGAACGAAGGCGACCTGGTCCAGGTCAGCATCGTTGCCGACCAGAAGTCGGTGCTGGAAAACAAAGAGCCGACCTTCACCATCAAGCTCAATGCGCCACTGGACCACGACCTGGTCGTGACCCTGAGCAACGATGCCAAGGTAACCATCGTTGCCGGCGAGACCAGCGTGCAGTACACCCACGCTGCGCAAGGCGACGACGTTTACAAGGATGGCGGTGAAATCAGCCTGGGTATCAAGTCCGCAGTTGATGTGGACGGCCGCGGCTTCGAGAACCTGCAACTGGGCGACGATGCTTCGGTCAAGGTCAAGGATACCGTCGACGACGTGGTGGCCAAGCTCACTGCGACCGAGTCGGTCACCGAAGGTGGCACGATCACCTACACCATCGAGCTGAGCAACAAAGCCGGCCTGCCAATGGGTGACCATGGCCAGCTGACCTTCACCCTGGACGATGGCAAGACCAAGATCATCATCCCGGCAGGCAGCACCACCGGTACGGTCACCATCACCGCGCCGGACAACGTCTACACCGGTACCAACGATGCCGTGGTCAAGTCCATCGCTTCGGTGACCGGCGCCGGCAAGTTCGAAAACCTGGTCCTGGACCAGACCCCGGTCAGCACCACTGTGACCGACGAGCCAGGCACTCCGGGCAACCCAGGTACCCCAGGCACCCCGAACGAAGGCGACCTGGTCCAGGTCAGCATCGTTGCCGATCAGAAATCGGTGCTGGAAAACGAGGAGCCGACCTTCACCGTCAAGATCAACACCAAGCTGGACCACGATCTGATCGTGACCCTGAGCAACGATGCCAAGGTAACCATCGTTGCCGGCGATACCAGCGCGCAGTACACCCATGCGGCACAAGGCGACGACGTCTTCCAAGATGGTGGCGAAATCAGCCTGGGCCTGAAGTCCGCAGTTGATGTGGACGGCCGCGGCTTCGAAAACCTGCAGCTGGGCGACAATGCCTCGGTCGAGGTTACCGACACCCTCAGCAAGGTCACTGCCGTACTGACCGTGGACAGCACTTCCGTCGTCGAAGGCGGCAAGATCACCTACACCGTGACCTTGATCAGCGAAGACACCAAGCTGCCGGTAACCGGCCATGGCGGCGTGACCGTCACCCTGACGGGTGGCACGGTCGTGACCATCCCGGCGGGTTCCGCTTCGGGCACTGGCTTCGTCACTGCACCGAACGACCTGTACGCAGGCGGCCAACCGTCCATCACCAAGTCGATCACCGGTATCGAAGTAACTGGCAGCACCAAGTTCGAGAACCTGGTGCCCGACACCAAGTCCGTCACCACCACCGTCAGCGACGAGCCGAATGGTGCCGACAACCTGGTGAAAGTCAGCATTACCCCGGTTGTGAACTCGGTGAACGAGGCCACTGCGCCGTCGTTCACCGTCACCTTGAACAAACCGATCGACAAGCCGCTGACCGTCAAGCTCAGCACCGGCGAAACCCTGGTGTTCGAAGCCGGCCAGACCACCAAGACTGTGTCTGCGCCTGCACAGGGCGATGACGTGTTCATCGACAAGGGCCAGATCACCGTCAGCATCGACACGGCCACTGTCCCGGGTGCTCCGCTGGAGAACCTGGTGATTGGCGACCCTGCGGTCGTGCAGGTCACCGATACACTCAGCAAGGTTACCGCCGTGTTGTCGGTGGACAGCACTGCTGTGGTCGAAGGCGGCAAGATCACTTACACCGTGACCTTGATCAGCGAAGACACCAAGCTGCCGGTAACCGGCCATGGCGGCGTGACCGTCACCCTGACGGGTGGCACGGTCGTGACCATCCCGGCCGGCTCGGCCTCGGGCACTGGCTTCGTCACTGCACCGAACGACCTGTACGCAGGTGGCCAACCGTCCATCACCAAGTCGATCACCGGTATCGAAGTAACTGGCAGCACCAAGTTCGAGAACCTGGTGCCTGACACCAAGTCCGTCACCACCACCGTCAGCGACGAGCCGAATGGTGCCGACAACCTGGTGAAAGTCAGCATTACCCCGGTTGTGAACTCGGTGAACGAAGCCACTGCGCCGTCGTTCACCGTCACCTTGAACAAACCGATCGACAAGCCGCTGACCGTCAAGCTCAGCACCGGCGAAACCCTGGTGTTCGAAGCCGGCCAGACCACCAAGACCGTGTCTGCGCCTGCACAGGGCGATGACGTGTTCATCGACAAGGGCCAGATCACCGTCAGCATCGACACGGCCACTGTCCCGGGTGCTCCGCTGGAGAACCTGGTGATTGGCGACCCTGCGGTCGTGCAGGTCACCGATACACTCAGCAAGGTTACCGCCGTGTTGTCGGTGGACAGCACTGCTGTGGTCGAAGGCGGCAAGATCACCTACACCGTGACCCTGATCAGCGAAGACACCAAGCTGCCGGTAACCGGCCATGGCGGCGTGACCGTCACCCTGACGGGTGGCACGGTCGTGACCATCCCGGCCGGCTCGGCCTCGGGCACTGGCTTCATCACTGCACCGAACGATCCGTACGTAGGCGGGCAGGCCACAATCACCAAGTCGATCACCGGTATCGACGTAACCGGCAGCACCAAGTTCGAGAACTTGGTGACCGACACCAAGCCAGTCAGTACCACTGTTACTGACGAGCCAAGTGGTAGCGGTGACGTGACCAAGGTCGGCATCACCGGCACCACTTCGCTGACTGAAGGTGAAACCGGCCAGTACTCGCTGACCCTGAGCAACGCGTCCAAGGCGGAAGTCACGATCACCCTAAGCTACAGCGGCACCGCCAAAAACGGTGAGGATTTCAATGGTGTCACCACCGTGAAAATTCCGGCCAACAGCACGGGTACTACGTTCAATATCGCTACCATTGACGACAAACTGGTCGAAGGTACCGAGAACTTTGTGGTGAAGATCGAAACCGCCACCGGTGGCAACTTCGAGAACCTGCAGGTTGATAGCAGCAAGGCGAGCGTCACTACCAATATCCTCGACAACGACCATCTGCCTGTTTCGCCTGGCGGTGCCGTTGAAGGCGTGGAGGATACCGAGTACCTCTTTAAATGGAGCGACTTCAAAGTCACCGATGCCGATGGTAACACTGGCTTGTTTGTGACTATTACATCGCTTCCGGTCGACGGTAGCCTGAAGGTGTACAACAGCACCACGAGCACCTGGAGCAATGTGGCTTCCGGGCAGGTTGTCAGCCAGGCGGACATTGATAAGGGCTACCTCAAGTTCGTACCGAAGTTGAACGAGTCGGGTATTGATGGATACGGTGGTGCCGGCGTTGGCAACAAGCAGGCTGACTACGCCCAGTTCAAGTACAAACCGAACGACGGCACGAATACCGGCGGCGAAGTCACCATGAAAGTCGACATCGCTCCGCAGGCTGACAAACCAACCTTGAGCATCGGCAGCGCCGATGTCGTTTCCAAGTCCCTTACCAAGGAAGTCTGGACTTCATTGAAAGGGCTGGGGACCGATGGCAATGGTATTACGGGCGATGCATTGAAGACCGTATTTGCCAACTCGGGCACCGCGACGTCAACGGGCACTACCACCAATGTACAGTCTGATGGCAGCGTCAACGCTGGTAGTGGCTCGAAAACTTCTGGTCTGATTTATCTGGAGGAAGGCAAAACCTACACCTTCAGCGGCACTGCCGATGACAGCTTGGTGGTCACCGTGGGTGGCAATACGGTCGTTACTACCACTTGGGGGGGCGGAGGCCAGATTTCGGGTACTTTCACGGCCAAAACCAGTGGCTACTACCCGATCGAGGTTTACCATGCCAACCAGGCAGGTCCTGGTAGCTATGACCTCAACATCAAGGTGGGTTCGGGTACTGCGGTTGACCTGAGCAGTGCCAACATCCCGATGTACCAGAGCGTGGCGGACATGGCCACCGCAGGCCTGACCGCGTCTGACTTGCACACTGTCAATGGCCAGAGCTACTACGACGGCTATAAGCTGAACGAAGGGCCGGAAGGTGGCTCGGTCAAGTTGGTTGGCATTACTGCTGGCCTTACTGACACCGACGGCTCTGAAAGCTTGAGCGTAACCCTCAGTGGCATTCCGGCTGGTTCGGTGCTGAGCGATGGTGCGGGCCACACGATTAAGGTGGGCGGTACGCCTGTAGATGTGACTGGCTGGAAACTCAGCAGCCTGACACTGACGCCGCCAGCCTACTACGAGGGCAAGTTCAATATCGCAGTAACCGCTACCGCTACCGAAAGCCTTGGTGGTTCGGATAGCACCCCCGGCCAGATTCCGGTTACGGTCTACAAGGCTGACTACAAGCCAACAGTCGGCACCACGGGCAGCGACACACTCACGGGTGGCGAAAGCAACGATATCATCGTGGCAGATGTATCTGGTTTGAACGTGGTTCAGGGCAAAAACTACAACATCGCATTCATGGTCGACAGCTCCGGCAGTATGAGCGAAAAATCGATTGCCGATGCCAAGGCACAGCTTGCATCGGTGTTCAATTCACTCAAAGCCAGCTTGGGATCTGATGCCTCGGGTACGGTGAACATCTTCCTGGCTGACTTCGACAGTCAGGTTAACAAGAACGTCTCGGTCAACCTTGCCGATTCGAATGCCCTCAGCAAGCTGCAGGCGGTGCTCAATTCGATGGTGGGCGGTGAGTACTATGGTGGCGGTACCAACTATGAAGATGTGTTCAAGGCAACGGCCAACTTCTTCAAGAGCACCATGGCCACCAGTAACACAGGGGCGGAGAACCTGACGTATTTCATCACCGATGGTAAGCCGACCTTCTGGCAGAGCCAGGAGGATACTAATCCTCGGTTGTGGCGCGGCACGTATTTGGACGATGTTGTGAACGTCAACAACTTTAAGATCGGTGACTATTTCGACAAGGTGATCGACGGTCAACGACTTACTATTACCTCCAGCGGTGATGTTTACGTCAACAACTCTAACAAGTCCTTGGGGACGATCCATGCTCAAGGGGATGGCACCTACGAGATTTCGTCTCGGTCGGGCTCCGGTAACTCTAGCAGTTGGGATAACGCGAGTGACGGTTCGGCGGCCAGCTTCAAGCTGCTTTCTGGCTTGACTAAAGTTCAGGCTATCGGGCTTAACAACGATGTCAGCTGGAACGATCTCAAGGACTATGACAGCGCCGGTAAACCACAAACCAATATCGACCCGTCCAAACTGGCGGCGGCAATTCTCGGACATACCGAGGCCACCGTTCCGGGCTCGGATAGCATCGATGGTGGCAATGGCAACGACATCATCTTCGGTGACTTGATTACCCTCAACGGCGTTGTCAGCGAGGGTTATCAAGGGTTGCAGGAGTACGTCGCGCAGAAGAGTAATGTGGATGTCAGCACCATCACTGCCAAGAACGTGCATCAGTACATCGCCGAGCACTACACCGAATTTGATATCTCGGGTGCCAACGACGGTAATGACATCCTCACAGGCGGTAATGGCAACGACATCCTCTTCGGGCAAGGCGGCATCGACAGGCTCGATGGTGGCAGAGGTAACGACATTCTGTTGGGTGGCAGTGGCGATGATTTCCTGACTGGTGGCCATGGCGACGATATCCTTATCGGTGGAGCAGGTAAGGACACCTTCATCTGGAAGTCCGGCGATTACGGCAATGACGTAATCAAGGACTTCAAGGCTGCCGAAGGGGACCGCATCGACCTGAAGGATCTGCTTGTCAACGAGACCGGCAAAACCATCGACAACTACCTGAAAATGAGTTTCGCAGATGGCTCCACCACTCTGCAGATCAGCAGCGAGGGCAAGCTCAACGCTGCGGGTGGTGTTGCCAACGCGGACGTCACCATTAAGCTTGAGGGTGTGAACTGGTCGGGCAACTCGATCAATTCGTTGATCTCCGGTAGCGACCCGTTGATCCGCATCGACAACAAGGACAGCTGACGGGCGAGCGGGCCGTTTTGCGGCCCAACCCCCAACTATGTCCAGCACCCGTTTGCTGTGCGGCCTTCTTGCGATAGGAGGCCGCCCCAGCACGGCTCTTTCCCGATACCCCAAGGACAGCGCATACTCTTGCGCCGGGCCTGCGCGCCCGGGGATCTTTGCCTATGCTGCTGTCTACCAACAAGGAATCAACGTGACGAGGGACACCGCCATGTTCTACGTGCAACGCGACGCCACCGGCCAGTTGCAGCGGGTAGAAGCAGCCGCTTTTGACGAGTTCACCGAAATGCTCCCCGCTGACCATGCCGAGATCCAGGAGTGGTTTGCCGACGACGTCGTGGAAAACAGCCTCAACCAGCTCAAGCAAAGCGACCTGGACATGATCCGTGTGCTTGAGGACCTGATCGATGTGCTGACCGCCAAGGGCGTGTTCAAGATCACTGACCTGCCCCCGGGTGCCCAGGCCAAACTGCTTAACCGCTCTACGGCGCGCAAGGCGCTCAGCAGCCTGAACAACCTGATCGATGAAGAAGAGCAGGGCGGGCTGATCTGATCACAGGGCGGCCTGGCCACAGTGCTATGGTTATTCTTTAAAGATATTTAAAATATCCTACTTATGACTTTATAGTCACTGCCACTGCGTACCCGTCGACCAATCGATGCGCCGCACGACTTGAACCCACACGGGAAATCCCCGTGCGTTTCTGATCGTTGCGCGCCATTGAAGTCGCGCACTGCGTGGGAGTGATAAATGTCAGCCGCCTCGAACGCCTTGTCGACCATCGACAGCGCCCAGCCGCAATTCTTCGAAATCCACCCGTTCTCCGGTGCCGTAGGCGCCGAGATCATCGGCCTGGACCTGGCCAAACCAGTCAGCGCCGAGGATTTCGCCCGTATCCATCGCGCCCACCTCGACCACCATGTGCTGGTGTTCCGTGACCAGCGCATCAGCCCGGAACAGCAGATTGCCTTCAGCCGCCGCTTTGGCGAGTTGCAGATCCATGTGCTCAAGCAGTTCCTGCTCACAGGCCACCCCGAGATCCTGATCGTTTCCAACGTCATCGAGAACGGCCAGAACATCGGCCTGGGTGATGCTGGCAAGTTCTGGCATTCCGATCTGTCGTACAAAGCGCTGCCTAGCCTGGGTTCCATGCTGCATGCCCAGGAGCTGCCCTGCGAGGGCGGCGACACGCTGTTTGCCGACATGCACAAAGCCTGGGACGCCGTACCCGACGCCCTGCGCAAAGTGGTCGAGGGCCGCAGTGCTGCCCACTCCTACACCGCCCGTTACGCCGAAACCAAATTTGAAGGCAACTGGCGCCCGAACCTGACCGCCGAGCAATTGGCACAGGTACAGGAAGTTATCCACCCGGTGGTCCGCACCCACCCGGAAAACGGCCGAAAGGCGCTGTTTGTCAGTGAGGGCTTCACCACCCGCATTGTCGGCCTGCCAGACGATGAAAGCCACGACGTGCTGCAACAGCTGTATGCCCTGAGCGTGCTGGAACAGAACATCTACCGCCATCAATGGCAGCCCCACGACCTGGTGTTCTGGGACAACCGCTCGTTGATTCACCTGGCTGCCGGCTGCCCCGCACACCTGCGACGCAAGCTGTACCGCACCACCATCCAGGGCGATGCCCCGTTCTGACGACTGAGGAACCCATCATGCGCAAATCCATCAGCCGCCTGGCGGCAAGCATCGGCCTGGGCGCAAGCCTGGTCGTCGGCAGCCTGGCCGCCCCCGCAGTGGCCCAGGCCGAAGGCAAGATTCGCATTGCCGAGCAGTTTGGCATCGTCTACCTGCTGCTGAACGTGGTGCGTGACCAGCACCTGATCGAAAAGCACGGCAAGGAGCAGGGCATCGACATCGAAGTCGACTGGGCCCAGCTGTCGGGTGGCTCGGCCATCAACGACGCACTGCTGTCCGGTTCGGTGGACATCGCCGGCGCGGGTGTCGGCCCGCTGCTCACGGTGTGGGACCGCACCAAGGGTCGGCAGAACGTGAAGGCCGTGGCCTCGCTGGGCAATTTCCCGTATTACCTGGTCAGCAGCAACCCCAACGTGAAGACCATCGCCGACATCTCCAACAAAGACCGCATCGCCGTGCCAGCGGTGGGTGTTTCGGTGCAGTCGCGCTTCCTGCAGTACGCCGCCGCCCAGCAGTGGGGTGACAAGGAATACAACCGCCTCGACAAATACACCCTGGCCGTACCGCACCCGGATGCTACTGCCGCGCTGCTGGCAGGCGGTACCGAGCTGAACGGGCACTTCTCCAACCCGCCGTTCCAGGACCAGGTACTGGCCAACAAGGACGTGCATGTGGTGCTCAACAGCTATGACCTGCTCGGCCCCAACTCGCCGACCTTGCTGTTTGCCACCGAGAAATTCCGCAAGGACAACCCTAAAACCTACAAGGCCTTCGTAGACGCCCTGGCCGAAGCCGCAGACTTCGCCCAGAAAGACAAGGCAGCTGCCGCCGACACCTACATCCGCGTGACCAAGGCCAAGATCGACCGCGACGCGCTGATCAAGCTGATCGACAACCCGCAGTACGAATTCACCGTCACGCCAAAAAACACCTACAAGCTGGCCGATTTTCTCTATCGGGTAGGCGCCATCAAGCACAAGCCGGAATCGTGGAAGGACTATTTCTTCCAGGATGAACGCCCGCTGCAGGGGAGCTGATCGATCATGACCGCCCCATTGCCAGGCCACACGGCCAGCAACTTGAGCCGTGTCGCAACGCCGCCTTTGCTCAAGGTGGATAACCTCAGCCTCGAATACCGCACCGCGCAACGCGTGGTGCGGGCCACTCACCAGGTCAGCTTCGAAGTCGACCGTGCCGACCGCTTTGTGCTGCTCGGCCCCTCAGGCTGCGGCAAGTCCACCTTGCTCAAAGCCGTCGCCGGTTTCATCCAGCCGCAGGAAGGGCAGATTCTGCTGCAAGGCCAGGCGGTCCGTGGCCCAGGCCCCGACCGCATCGTGGTGTTCCAGGAGTTCGACCAGTTGCCGCCGTGGAAAACGGTAAAGCAGAACGTCATGTTCCCGCTGCTGGTGTCGGGCCAGCTCAAGCGCGCCGAAGCCGAAGAGCGGGCGCTGCATTACCTGGAGAAGGTCGGCCTGGCCACCTTCGCCGATGCCTATCCGCACACTTTGTCGGGCGGCATGAAGGCTCGCGTGGCGATTGCCCGGGCCTTGGCCACACAGCCAAAGATCCTGTTGATGGATGAGCCGTTCGCCGCCCTTGATGCACTGACCCGGCGCAAGATGCAGGAAGAGCTGTTGCTGCTGTGGGAGGAAGTACGGTTCACCCTGCTGTTCGTGACCCACTCCATCGAGGAAGCACTGGTAGTCGGCAACCGCATCCTGCTGTTATCGCCCCACCCGGGGCGGGTACGGGCCGAAGTGCACAGCCACCAGTACGACCTGGGCAGCCTGGGTGGCAGCGACTTCCAGGCCAGTGCTCGCCGTATCCACCGTCTGTTGTTTGACGAGGCGGACACCCCGGAGCAGCCAGACGACCTTGGCTTCAACGATATTCGCATCGCCTACTGACAGGAGCCTCAGCCATGACCACTACACCTGTACGCCAGGAATACGAGGTGCAGCTGGAGCCCCTGCTCAGTGTGCCTCTGGAACGACAACTGCCGTTGGCCCAGCGCCTGTGGCAGCAAGGCTGGCTGCGCAAGGCGGTTATCCTGCTGGTAATTGCTGTGCTGTGGGAGGCCGTCGCCCGCTATCAGGACAACGACCTGCTGTTGCCAGGCTTTTTGCAAACCGCCGCGGCCCTGTGGGACGGCATGATCAGTGGTGAACTGCCGGCCAAGGTTGGCGTGTCGCTGGTGATCCTGCTCAAGGGTTATGTGCTTGGCATCGTCCTGGCCTTTGGCCTGACCAGCCTGGCGGTTTCGACCCAGCTGGGCCGGGACCTGCTGGGCACGTTGACCTCGATGTTCAACCCGCTGCCGGCCATTGCCCTGCTGCCGCTGGCCTTGCTGTGGTTCGGGCTGGGCGACAACAGCCTGATCTTCGTGCTGGTGCATTCGGTGCTGTGGGCCTTGGCGCTGAATACCTATGCGGGGTTTCTCGGCGTCTCGGAAACACTGCGCATGGCGGGCCGCAACTATGGCCTGAAAGGGCTGCGGCTGGTGCTGCACATCCTGGTGCCGGCGGCCTTGCCGTCGATTCTGTCAGGGCTGAAGATCGGCTGGGCCTTTGCCTGGCGCACTCTGATCGCCGCCGAACTGGTGTTTGGTGCCAGCAGCGGTAAAGGCGGGCTGGGCTGGTACATCTTCCAGAACCGCAACGAGCTGTATACCGACAAGGTGTTTGCCGGGTTGGCGGTGGTGATCCTGATCGGCTTGCTGGTGGAAGGGTTGGTGTTCAATACCCTCGAGCGCCTGACCGTGCGGCGTTGGGGGATGCAGCGCTGACCTGTGCCGGCCCTATCGCCGGCAAGCCAGCTCCCACAGGTAATAATCCACAGGCCGTGAGGCTTGTGGCTTTCCTGTGGGAGCTGGCTTGCCGGCGATAGGGCCAGTACAGACTTTCAACTCAGGTACTGAGCTGCCGCATTGCTCAGGATCTTGCCAATCTCCTCCCTCAATGCCGCCGGCTGCTCCACCACCAACCCATCCCCATGGCTCAGCAGCCACCAACGCAATGGCCAGCCGTCACTCACCGTGGCCCGCAACCGGTGCCCATGCTCCAGCGCCGTCAGTTGCATGTCGCTGCTCAGCGGCGCATCGCGCAACTGCCGCACCAGTGCATCGCTGATTCGCGCCACCAGCTCCACGCCCTCACCCTTCGCCGGTTGCAACGCATCCCCCCGCAGGTGCGTCAGCAAGTCGAAGTTACCGCGCAACTCGCCCACCGCACTTGCCGACCAGTGCCAGCCGAACGGGATGCTCTTGTCATTGCGCTCTAGCGGAAAGATCAGCGACAGCTCATTGAGGTCGCGCTCGACAGTGCGTTTGCTGACGGTGAAGCCCACATCGCGCAGGCCCCAGACAAGCTCGGCGCTGGTAATGCCTGGGGAGCGGCTGGGCAGCTGGCGTAGCAGCGCCCACTGACGGCTGAGGGTGGCGCGAGTGGTGGCGAACGGCAAAATGTAACGTCCTTGTCTAGGCTTGCCGCAATAGGATGGCGGCACACGTGTTGTATGGCAATTGGCCACAGCCTGCTCAGATCAAGGAACTCGTATTTGGTTGCCATGTGCCGAATCGTTCGCGACAGGTTTTGACGTGACGTCACGCAGAATCACGCCTCATCACAGCCGAAGGTTGAGGCTGTGCGTCGTTCAATGAGGATGAACATGTCTGCTGCCAGCAATATCCATTCGCTGCTCGCCCGCCTTCTTCCCGAACGGGTCATTGCGCCACCGGCCCCGGCCGGCAGGCGACAGCGGCTGTTTGCCGGTGTGGGTTTGCCCAGCCAGCGCTCCATGCTGGTCAACCGCCTGGATGAGGCCAGCGACCTGCAGGCAGTGTATGCCGACCTGCGCCATCAGGCGCTGCTAGGCAGCGTGGCGGCACTGAACGACCTCGGCTGGATCTGGCTCAATGGCAAGTACTGGCGTGCCGATACCGTGCTGGCCGGCCACCTGCTGCGCATGGCGGCCCTGCAAGGCAATGCCGCCGCCTGGTTCAACCTAGGGCAGCAGCATTACTTTGGTAAAGGCATCGACCCTTCCTACCTGCAGGCGGCGGAGTGCTACCGGCAGGCCTTCGAGCTGGGCATGCTCCACGCGGCTGCGGCATTGGGTGACCTTTACGAGGAGGAGGTATGTGATGGCGACCTGGATTGGCAGGTCGACCTGGTTCAGGCCTACCAGTGGTTCATGCGCGGGGCCGAGCGTGGCGAAGCACGCTGTCGCTTTGAGGTAGGTTACCGGCTGATGCACGGGCTGTATGTAGAAGCCGACCTCAAGGCCGCGCTGTACTGGCTGGAGCTGGCGGCAGCGGCGGGGGTGGTGCAGGCGGCAGAGGAACTGGCGGTGCATTTCAGCAGCCGCGACGCGCTGCGCTACCAGGAGTGGCGGGACCGGGCGGTGCAGATGGGCAGCACATTGGCCTTGACCATGAAGCTGGAAGATCAAGTTCAGCCCTGAGTTTTCAGTTGCCTGTGCCCGCGAAGAGGCCGGCACTGGCTGAAAAATGAACAACATTTAACCCAGGCTATCCGTCGCCCCCTGTTGACGACAGGGGGAGGGCAAGGCGTATATTGATAGTTAGCAAACTATGAATATCCTTGGTTCTCTTCATGTCCCTTGATCTCCTGCGTCTGCAAGTCAGCAGTGGCATGGTGGTTGCCGCCCGTCATTGGCGGCGCATCTGCCATACCGCCCTGACCGGTTACGGCATTTCCGAGGCCTGCGCTGCGCCGTTGCTGATGATCGTGCGCCTGGGCGACGGTGTACACCAGGTGGCCGTGGCCCAGGCTGCCGGCCTGGAAAGCCCATCGCTGGTACGCCTGCTCGACCAACTGTGCAAGGCCGGCCTGGTGTGCCGCAGCGAGGACCCACTGGACCGCCGCGCCAAGGCCCTGAGCCTGACCGCCGAAGGCCGCGCCCTCGCCGAGGCCATCGAAGCCGAGCTGGTGCGCCTGCGCCGCGATGTGCTCAACGGTATCGACCAGGCCGACCTGGAAGCCACCTTGCGCGTGCTGCGCGCCTTCGAAGCCGCCGGCCTGGGCAGTACGGGCGGGGTGGCATGAACGGCTTCTTCAGTTCGGTACCTCCGGCCCGCGACTGGTTCTACGGCGCGCGTACCTTCGCCGCCTCCATGATCGCCTTGTACATCGCGTTGCTCATGCAGCTGCCGCGCCCCTACTGGGCCATGGCCACGGTGTACATCGTCTCCAGCCCGTTCGTCGGCCCAACCAGTTCCAAGGCGCTGTACCGCGCAGTGGGCACGCTGCTGGGTGCCGGTGGCGCTATTTTCCTGGTGCCGCCGCTGGTGCAGTCGCCGTTACTGCTGAGCGTTGCCATTGCCCTGTGGACAGGCACTTTGCTGTTCCTTTCGCTGAACCTGCGCACGGCCAACAACTATGTGCTGATGCTGGCCGGCTACACCTTGCCGATGATCGCCCTGGCAGTGGTCGACAACCCGCTGGCGGTGTTCGACGTGGCGTCTTCCCGAGCCCAGGAAATTTGCCTGGGGATCGTTTGCGCGGCAGTGGTCGGTGCCATTTTCTGGCCGCGCCGGCTGGCCCCTGTGGTGGTCGGCGCCACCGGTAACTGGTTCACCGAGGCTATCCGCTACAGCGACACCTACCTGGCCCGCGAAGCCAGCGCCGACAAGGTCGGCGGCATGCGCGGGTCGATGGTCGCCACCTTCAACTCGCTGGAGCTGATGATCGGCCAGTTAGGCCACGAAGGCGCCGGCCCACATACCCTGAAAAATGCCCGCGAGCTGCGCGGGCGCATGATTCACCTGTTGCCCGTCATCGATGCGCTCGATGACGCCCTGGTGGCCCTGGAAGGCCGCGCCCCGGCCCAGTTCGCCCAGCTTCAACCCGTGCTTGAAGCCGCGCGGGAATGGCTAAAAAGCACTGCCGACAGCGCTTCGGTACCGCGCTGGACCGCGCTGCACGAGCAGATTGACCGCCTGCAGCCCGGTGCCGCGGCCCTCGACCAGCGCGCCGAATTGCTGTTGTCCAACGCCCTGTACCGCCTGACCGAATGGGCCGACTTGTGGCAGGACTGCTGCACCCTGCAGCACGCCTTGCGTACCGACGATGCCAAGCCTTGGCGCGCGGTGTACCGCCATTGGCGCCTGGGCCGCCTGACGGCGTTCTTCGACCGTGGCCTGATGCTGTACTCGGTGGCCTCCACCGTATTGGCGATTGTGGTCGCCTGCGGCCTGTGGATCGGCCTGGGCTGGAACGACGGCGCCAGCGCAGTAATCCTTGCCGCCGTGTCGTGCAGCTTCTTCGCTGCCATGGACGACCCGGCGCCGCAGATCTACCGGTTCTTCTTCTGGACGCTGATGTCGGTCATCTTCTCCAGCCTGTACCTGTTCCTGGTGCTGCCCAACCTGCACGACTTCCCGATGCTGGTGCTGGCGTTTGCCGTGCCGTTCATCTGTATCGGTACCCTGACCGTGCAGCCGCGCTTCTACCTGGGCACCTTGCTGACCATCGTCAACACCTCTACTTTCATCAGTATCCAAGGTGCCTACGACGCCGACTTCTTCACCTTCCTCAACGCCAACCTGGCCGGCCCCGTAGGCCTGTTGTTCGCGTTTATCTGGACCCTGGTGATGCGCCCGTTCGGCGTAGAGCTGGCGGCCAAGCGCATGACCCGCTTCGCCTGGCGCGACATCGTCGAAATGACCGAGCCGGCGACCCTGGCCGAACACCGTCAGGTTGGCGTGCAGATGCTCGACCGCCTGATGCAGCACCTGCCGCGCCTGTCGCAAACCGGCCAGGACAGCGGCGTGGCACTGCGTGACCTGCGTGTGGGGTTGAACCTGCTCGACCTGCTGGCCTATATGCCGCGCGCCGGCCAGCAGGCTCGCGAGCGCCTGAACACGGTGGTAGAGGAAGTGGGCGCGCACTACGCCGCCTGCCTGCGTGCCGGTGAGCGGCTGCATGCCCCGGCCGCGCTGCTGCGTAACATGGAGCGTGCACGCCTGGCGCTGAACCTGGATGAGTTGTACGAGCGCGGCGATGCCCGCACCCACCTGCTGCATGCCCTGAGCGGCCTGCGGCTGGCGCTGTTGCCGGGCGTGGAAGTGATGCTCGAACCCGCCGAACAACCGCAACTGCCCCCTGGCCTCGACGGAGCGCCCCTGTGATTGGTGAACTGGATATCAGCGGGGTGTTCCTGCCCACGCTGCTGGTGATGATGTTTGGCACCTACCTGTTGTTCCTGGGGGTGCACGCGGTGCTGGTGCGCCTGCATTTCTACCGCCTGGTCTGGCACCGGGCGTTGTTCAACGTTGCTCTGTATGCCGTGCTGCTTGGCGCGGTGGACCACTTTTGCCGAAACCTGATGCTGCCATGAAAAAACCTTTGCTGACCTTGGGCCGTGTGGTCCTGACCTTGCTGGTAGTGACCTTCGCCGCCGTGCTCGTGTGGCAGATGGTGGTGTACTACATGTTTGCCCCCTGGACCCGCGACGGCCACATCCGCGCCGACGTGATCCAGATCGCCCCCGATGTGTCGGGGTTGATCCAGAAGGTCGAGGTGCGCGACAACCAGACCGTCAACCGCGGCGACGTGCTGTTCACCATCGACCAGGACCGCTTCACCCTGGCCTTGCGCCAGGCCAAGGCGACGCTGGGCGAGCGCCAGGAAACCTTGGCACAGGCCTCCCGCGAGGCGCAGCGCAACCGCAAGCTGGGCAACCTGGTGGCTGCCGAGCAGCTGGAAGAAAGCCAGTCTCGCGAGGCCCGCGCCCGCTCGGCTGTCAGTGAGGCCCAGGTGGCGGTCGACACTGCCCAGCTCAACCTTGACCGTTCGGTGGTGCGCAGCCCTGTGGATGGTTATCTCAACGATCGCGCCCCGCGTAACCACGAATTCGTCACCGCCGGCCGCCCGGTGCTGTCGGTGGTCGACAGTGCCTCGTACCACGTCGATGGTTATTTCGAGGAAACCAAGCTTGGCGGCATTCACATTGGCGACGCCGTGGACATTCGCGTGATGGGCGACAACACCCGCCTGCGTGGCCATGTGCAGAGCTTTGCCGCCGGCATTGAAGACCGCGACCGCAGCAGTGGCGCCAACCTGTTGCCCAACGTCAACCCGGCGTTCAGCTGGGTGCGCCTGGCCCAGCGTATTCCGGTGCGCATCGCCTTCGATGAAGTGCCGCAGGACTTCCGCATGATTGCCGGGCGCACCGCCACGGTGTCGATCATCGAGGGCCAGCGCCCATGAAACAGCTGATCCTGGCTGGCCTGTGCCTGTCGTTGGGGGCCTGCATGATGGTCGGGCCCGACTATGAGGTGCCGAAGGACGCAGCGGTGCAACGCAGCGACCTGAATGGCCCGCTGCGCCAGGATGCCGACAGCGTGGTGTCGGCACCGGTGCCCGAGGACTGGTGGCAGCTGTATCAGGATCAGCGGCTGAACGAACTGGTGCGCCAGGCCCTGAGTGCCAACACCGAACTGCGCGTGGCCGCCGCCAACATCGCCAAGGCCCGTGCCCAGGTGGAAGTGGCCGAATCGCAAGGTGGCTTCAATGGTGGCGTCAAACTTGGCGCCCAGCGCTTGCAGGAGTCGGGCGAAGCCTTCCTGCTGCCGGAAAAAGTGCCGGTAGCCAACATCGGCGAGGCCATCATCAGTGCCTCGTACCAGTTCGACCTGTGGGGCACCTTCAAGCGCGGCACCGAGGCTGCCAAAGCCAATGCCGACGCGGTGCAGGCCGCTGCCGATACTGCCCGTATCACCTTGGTGGCGGACGTCGTCAAAGCCTATACCCAGGTGTGTTCGGCCAACGAGGAGTACCACATCGCCCGGGAGTCGCTCGACCTGCAGGAGCAGAGCGTGACGCTCAACCAGCGCCTGCGCGATGCCGGTCGTGGTGATGAAACCCAGGTCACCCGGTCACAGACCCAGTTCAAGTCCCTGCGTGCCGAACTGCCACGCTTCAAGGCCGAGCGTGAAACCGGCATGTACACCCTGGCGGCGTTGCTCGCCAAGCCAGTGGACCAGTTGCCTGCGGGTACTGCCGATTGTGCCGAGTTGCCGCACCTGAATCAGCTGGTGCCGGTGGGTGATGGCGCTGCCCTGCTCAAGCGCCGCCCCGACGTGCGCCAGGCTGAACGCCAGCTGGCTGCAGCTACTGCGTACATCGGCGTTGCCACCGGCGCGCTGTACCCGGACATCAGCATTGGTGCCCAGGTTGGCACCATCGGTATTCTCGAAAACCTCGGCGAGCCGGCGACCAACCGTTGGGGCTTCGGCCCGCAGGTTAGCTGGAGCATCCCCACCAACGGCACCCGTGCGCGCATTCGCATGGCTGAAGCCTCTACCCAGGCGGCGTTGGCGAACTTCGATGGCGTGGTGCTGAACGCCATTCGCGAAACCCAGACCCGCCTGGCGCAGTACAGCGCCTTGCTGGACCGGCGCGATGCGCTGGCCGAGGCGGAGAAATCGGCCAAGGAAGCGGCGGACCAGACGCACCGGTATTACCAGGCAGGGCGTGAGTCGTTCCTGGCGGACTTGCAGGCCACGCGCACCTATACCGACATGCGTGCGCAACTGGCGGCGGCCAATAGTCAGGTAGCCATGGGCCAGATTGGGGTATTCCTGGCATTGGGCGGAGGCTGGAAGGACACCGCCAAGCCTTGAGGCCCAATCGCCGGCAAGCCAGCTCCCACAGGTACACCACTGCTATCAAACCTTGTGACTCACCTGTAGAAGATGGCTTGTCAGCCATGAGCCCCTGACAGGCCAGCACCGGCCACAGGCTTGATGAAATGCTTGTGGGAGCTGGCTTGCCGGCGATGAGGCCCAGGCAGGCCAGCACCGGCCACAGGCTTGATGAGATGCTTGTGGGAGCTGGCTTGCCGGCGATGAGGCCCTGACAGGCCAGCACCGGCCACAGGCTTGATGAAATGCTTGTGGGAGCTGGCTTGCCGGCGATGAGGCCCAGGCAGGCCAGCACCGGCCACAGGCTTGATGAAATGCTTGTGGGAGCTGGCTTGCCGGCGATGAGGCCCAGGCAGGCCAACACCGGCCACAGGCTTGATGAAATGCTTGTGGGAGCTGGCTTGCCGGCGATGAGGCCCTGACAGGCCAGCACCGGCCACAGGCTTGATGAAATGCTTGTGGGGCTGGCTTGCCGGCGATGAGGCCCTGGCAGGCCAGCACCGGCCACAGGCTTGATGAAATGCTTGTGGGAGCTGGCTTGCCGGCGATGAGGCCCTGGCAGGCCAATACCGGCCACAGGCTTGATGAAATGCTTGTGGGGGCTGGCTTGCCGGCGATGAGGCCCTGACAGGCCAGCACCGGCCACAGGCTTGATGAAATGCTTGTGGGAGCTGGTTTGCCGGCGATGAGGCCCTGACAGGCCAGCACCGGCCACAGGCTTGATGAAATGCTTGTGGGAGCTGGCTTGCCGGCGATGAGGCCCTGACAGGCCAGCACCGGCCACAGGCTTGATGAAATGCTTGTGGGAGCTGGCTTGCCGGCGATAGGGCCCTGGCAGGCAACGCCCTTATCAAACCCAAATCGCATCCCAATGTGGATAATCCCCAACCCTCGCGACCAAACCCGCTCGCTTCGGGTTCATAACGATGTACCGTGCCACCGTCTGTACATCCTCTTCCCGACGCAAAGCCCGGTCATGAAATCCCTTCTGCCACAGCTGCCCGCTTCGTCCCTTATGTCTGTTGATCATCATGGTGCTACGAGACTTAACCCGGCGCATCAAGCGCTTCATGCTGGCCGGGCCCAGCTCGACGAGCCAATGGAAGTGATCAGGCATCACGACCCAGGCCAGAGATCTGATTGCACCCTCTTCTTCAGCCTGGCGGAACTCAGCCACCAGCAAGCGTGCCGAGTGAAAGTCATTGAAGATCGGCGCCCTGCCAAGGGTTGTGCTAGTAGATATAAGTGACTGGTTTCCGAAAACCGGCCAAGTCGTAACTGGTCTGAATGGGGACGGTCCATGTTCCCTACCTCCTGTTTGTTTCCCCATCAGGCTAGTGGCTTTGGCTCTACTGGCGATGAATCAATTGGTGCCCGGTGTTTCCTGTGATATCGGCATAGCTTTCATTTCCGCCCAGCCGGCTCTCACAAGGACCGCGATCAGATTTGTAGCAAGATTTTTCATGAAATCCGCCCAACACCCTTGAGGGAAGCCAAGTCGGAGTGAACAATGTTCTCTTTCGCATTCCCTTCGAGACTGGCCATGAAAACCCGTTCCCGTCTGTTCGCCTGGCTGCCGGCTGTATTGCTTGGCCCGGTGCTGGCGCTGTGCAGCACCTTGGCGCTGGCCGAGTCCGCCGCCGAGGCCGCCAAAGCCCTGCACCTGCTGGATTACATTGGTGCCGACTACCCGCCGACCGTGCAGGACGGCAAGGTGATCGACGCTGGCGAATACCGTGAACAACAGGAGTTCAGCTCGGTATTGGCCGACCTGGTCAAGGCCTTGCCGGCAAACGCCGAGCAAGCGGGCCTCGAGCAGGGCGTCCAGGCATTGAGGCAGGCTATCGACCAGCGCCAGGACGGTGCGGCCGTCGCCAAACAAGCCCGGCAATTGGGTGCACGCCTGGCGGTAGCTTATGAAGTCAGCCAGGCGCCGGTGATCACCCCTGACCCGGCCCGCGGTGCTGCGTTGTATGCACAAAACTGCTCCATCTGTCACGGTGACGCAGGGGCAGGCGACGGCCCGGCAGGTGTAGGGCTTGAGCCTGCACCCGCCAACCTGCGCGATGTCGCACGCCTCGACCAGTTGAGCCTGTTCGACCTCTATAACACCCTGGCCTTGGGCATAGACGGCACCGAAATGCCGTCCTTTGCCGACCAGCTCGATGACCGCCAGCGTTGGGATGTGGCTGCCTATATCGCCAGCTTCACCGCCAAGCCGGAAGCCGGCAAAAGCGACAAGACCTGGAACATTGCCGACCTGGCGCGGCAGACCCCGGCCGAAGTCGCTGCCAATGAAGGCAACGCGGTCGTGGAAGCGTTCCGTGCCCAGCGTGCACAGCCTCCGCAGGTCAAACGCGGCCCGGCGCAATTGCTCGAATACACCGCCAGTACGCTGGACAAGAGCCTGGCGGCCTACCGTGCAGGTGACCACGACCAGGCCTATGACCTGTCAGTGGCGGCGTACCTGGAAGGTTTCGAACTGGTCGAAAGCTCGCTGGACAACATCGACACCAATGCGCGCAAGGACACCGAAAAATCCCTGATGGCCTACCGCCAATCGTTGCAGGACGGGTTACCCGTGGCCCAAGCCGAGCAACGGCTTGCCGAAGCCAAGACCAAGCTCGACCAGGCCGCCAAGCTGCTGGGCAGTGATGGCCTGAGCTGGTCGCTGAGCTTTATCTCCGGTTTGCTGATTCTGCTGCGCGAAGGCCTTGAGGCGATTCTGGTGCTGGCGGCGATCCTGGCCTTTTTGCGTAACACCGGGCAGCAGTCGGCGGTACGCAGCGTCAACATTGGCTGGGGGCTGGCGCTGGTTGCGGGCTTCGCCACCTGGGCGTTGGCGGCGTATGTGATCGATGTCGGCGGTGCACAACGGGAGCTGCTGGAAGGCTGCACGGCATTGTTTGCTGCGGTGATGGTGCTGTGGCTTGGCGTGTGGATGCACGACCGTCGCCACGCCGCAGCCTGGCAGAACTACATCAAGAGCAGCCTGGTTAGCGGTGGCGGACGGTTCGGCTTCGCCTTGCTGGCGTTTTTCTCGGTGTACCGCGAACTGTTCGAAGTGATCCTGTTCTACGAAACCCTGTGGTTGCAGGCAGGCCCTGCCGGGCATCAGGCGGTGCTGGCAGGTGGCGCCACCGCGCTGGTGCTGCTGGTGGGGTTGGCGTGGGTGATCCTGCGTGGCTCTGCGAAACTGCCGCTTTCGCTGTTCTTCAGCATCAACGCCGCGTTGCTGTGCGCGCTGTCGGTGGTGTTTGCCGGGCATGGCGTGAAAGCGCTACAAGAGGCCGGGGTACTGGGTACGCGGCCGGTGGCGTTCTTCGAGTTCGATTGGCTGGGGATTCACGCCGATGCCTACTCGCTGTCGGCACAGGCCGTGGCCTTGCTGGCCATCATGTTCCTGTATGGGCGCTCGTGGCTGACGGAAAAACGCAGGGCTACCGCTAACTGACCGGGGGCCGCGCTGCGGCCCATCCCCGGCAAGCCAGCTTCCACCCCGACCGCATCAGTTTCAAGCCATGTGCAATACCTGTGGGGCTGGCTTGCCGGCGATGGGCTGCATGGCAGCCCTATGTAATCTCGGCTCAGGCAGGCTGTGGCGCCTGGAGGATGTTCTGCAGCAGCTGGACACTTTCGACGGCGTCATGACCCAGGCTGGTCAGGTAGCCGCCATCGGGTTGATCGGTCAGCCCCTTTTCATGCAGGCGTTGCGCAGCAGCGACCAGGGTGGCGGGGGCGTTGCTGTTTATCTTGATGCCTTCCTGGCTGCTGTCGTGTTTGAACAGCGCGAGTACTTCCAGTTCAGCGATCAGATCGGGGGTAAAGGACATGGCGACTCCTGACTTCCAGACAAGGATGGCGGCACCGCTGGCGGTGCCTGACCTAGGAGTGTAGACGGGTTATTCGTCGTCGCCTTGATCCATCTCAGGTGGCAGCTCAGGCAGCGCCCGCAGGGCATTCTCGTACCATTCGCCGTCGAAGGCGCGGTCTTCCACCAGCATGTTGTCGATCTCGAAGGCAAGCACATGAGCCATCAGGTTGAGGATGTCCTCGCGCTCGTAACCGACCAGGGTCAGCTTGTTGAAGGTGGCCTTGGCCGCTGGCGGTTCGCCGCTTTCGATCTGGTTTTCGATGGCCTGGGTCAGCGTTGCCTCGGCGAAGGCTTCGTCGTCATTGTCGATGTCGGTGGGCTCGCTCATGGCGGTACTCCTGTGATGGGATGCAACAGTGTGCCACGCCCGTGGCGGCAATGTCCGGCCATTGACGAGGTGCATGACGCTGGTCAGGGGCGGGTGTACGGTCTATAAAAGCCGGGCCAACCCCTTACGGCCTGGAGGCTGTTACCTCATGCTCAAGCTCTACGGATTCTCGGTCAGCAACTACTACAACATGGTCAAGCTGGCCCTGCTGGAAAAAGGCCTGCCATTCGAGGAAGTCACCTTCTATGGCGGCCAGGCGCCACAGGCGCTGGAAGTGAGCCCGCGGGGCAAGGTGCCGGCGCTGCAGACCGAACATGGCTACCTCAGCGAAACCAGTGTAATCCTCGACTACATCGAACAGACCCAGGGCGGCAAGGCACTGCTGCCGGCCGACCCGTTCGGGCAGGCCAAGGTGCGCGAGCTGCTCAAGGAAATCGAGCTGTACATCGAGCTACCGGCGCGTACTTGCTACGCCGAGGCGTTCTTTGGCATGTCGGTTGAGCCGTTGGTCAAAGAGAAAGCGCGCGCCGACCTGCTGGCCGGCTTTGCCACCCTCAAGCGTAACGGGCGTTTCGCGCCTTATGTGGCGGGGGAGCAGCTGACGCTGGCAGACCTGATGTTCTGCTTCTCGGTCGACCTGGCTTATGCCGTGGGCAAGAAAGTGCTCAACATCGACTTCCTTGCGGACTTCCCGCAGGCCAAGGCGTTGCTGCAGCTGATGGGCGAGAACCCGCACATGGCAAAGGTTGTGGCGGACAAGGAGGCGGCGATGCCGGCCTTCATGGAGATGATTCGCAGCGGTAAACGCTAACCGGAGCTACCGCTGAACCTGTAGGAGCAGCCTTGTGCTGCGAAGAGGCCGGTGCAGACACCCTATATCCTTGGTGTTTGCACCGGCCTCTTCGCAGCACAAGGCTGCTCCTACAAAAAGCAGGGCAGCGAGGCTGGCTTAGCGCGAAGCCAGCAGGGCCTTGCCGCGAACGACGGCAGCACGCACTTGCGCCGGCGCCGTACCACCAATGTGGTCACGGGCATTCACCGAGCCTTCCAGGGTCAACACGGCAAACACGTCCTGCTCGATCTGGTCGCTGAACTGGCGCAGTTCGTCCAGGCTCATCTCAGCCAGGTCCTTGCCGGTGTCCACGCCATACTTCACTGCGTGGCCAACGATTTCGTGGCAGTCACGGAACGGCAGGCCACGGCGTACCAGGTAGTCGGCCAGGTCGGTGGCGGTAGAGAAGCCGCGCAGGGCCGCTTCACGCATGATGGCGTGCTTTGGCTTGATGGCCGGGATCATGTCGGCAAAGGCACGCAGCGAGTCGCGCAGGGTGTCGGCAGCGTCGAACAGCGGCTCTTTGTCTTCCTGGTTGTCCTTGTTGTAGGCCAGCGGTTGGCCTTTCATCAGGGTCAGCAGGCCGGTGAGGGCGCCGAACACGCGGCCGCTCTTGCCACGTACCAGCTCTGGCACGTCCGGGTTCTTTTTCTGCGGCATGATCGGCTGCCGGTGCAGAAGCGGTCCGGCAGGTCGATGAACTGGAACTGCGCGCTGGTCCACAGCACCAGCTCTTCCGAGAAGCGCGACAGGTGCATCATCGCCACACTGGCAGCGGCGCAGAATTCGATGGCGAAGTCACGGTCCGACACGCCGTCCAGCGAGTTGCCGGCCACGGCTTCGAAGCCCAGCAGCTTGCAGGTGAGCTCGCGGTCGATCGGGTAGGTGGTGCCCGCCAGCGCGGCGCTGCCCAGGGGCATGCGGTTGGTGCGCTTGCGGCAGTCGACCAGGCGCTCGTAGTCGCGGCTAAGCATTTCGAACCAGGCCAGCAGGTGGTGGCCGAAGGTGACCGGCTGGGCCGTTTGCAGGTGGGTGAAGCCGGGCATGATGGTTTCGGCTTCACGCTCGGCCTGCTCCAGCAGGCCCTGCTGCAGGCGGGTGATTTCGGCCAGGATCAGGTCGATTTCGTCGCGCAGCCACAGGCGGATATCGGTGGCCACCTGGTCGTTGCGGCTACGGCCGGTGTGCAGCTTCTTGCCGGTGATGCCGATGCGGTCGGTCAGGCGTGCCTCGATGTTCATGTGCACGTCTTCGAGGTCGACGCGCCAGTCGAAGTTGCCGGCTTCGATTTCGCCCTGAATGGTCTTCAGGCCATCGATGATGGTGTCGCGCTCGGCATCGCTGAGCACGCCGACCTGCGCCAGCATGGTGGCATGGGCGATCGAACCCATGATGTCGTGGCGGTACAGGCGCTTGTCGAAGTCGACCGAGGCGGTGAAACGGGCGACGAAGGCGTCGACGGGCTCACTGAAGCGGCCGCCCCAGGACTGATTGGTCTTGTCGGTGCTCATGGATTCACTCATTGCAGGCGTGAACGAAAAAGTGGCGCCGATAATAGCAGGGTTGGGCTGGCTGCCGCAGGGCACCGGTCGAGAGAAATGCCCGGAAAATGGCACAGAAGGATTTTAAGGAATGAACGGCAGTGTTCCACGGACCGTCTACAGTTGGACAAAGGGCTGGCAGTGAATCTGCCGTCCGAGTGAATCTTTGGCCATCGCACCGGTCTAGAGCGTGACCGCAGTGTCGCTCGAACCACACCTGTCTACGCTATACCTGTGCGAGACTCATTCAGGAATCCAGCGCAATTATGAATGTCCTGATCGTTGATGACGAACCCCAAGGCCGTGAACGCCTCAGCCGGCTGCTCGGCGAACTGGAGGGTTACACCGTGCTGGAGCCTAGCGCCACCAACGGCGAGGAGGCCCTTGCGCTGATCGAAAGCCTCAAGCCCGATGTGGTCCTGCTGGACATCGGCATGCCAGGCCTGGACGGCCTGCAGGTAGCTGCTCGCCTGTGCGAACGCGAGGCGCCGCCGGCGGTGGTGTTTTGCACCGGGGATGATGAATACGGTGCCGAGGCATTCAAGGACAGTACCCTCAGCCATGTGACCAAGCCCTTCCAGGCCCAGGCGCTGCGCGATGCCTTGCGCAAAGCCGAAAAACCCAACCGCGCCCAGTTGGCGGCGCTCACCCGGCCGGCCAATGAAGGGGGCGGCCCACGTAGCCACATCAGTGCCCGCACCCGCAAAGGTATTGAGTTGATCCCATTACCCCAGGTGATCTATTTCATTGCCGACCACAAGTACGTGACCTTGCGCCACGAGGCCGGGGAAGTGTTGCTCGACGAGCCACTCAAAGCCCTGGAAGACGAATTTGGCGAACGCTTCGTGCGTATCCACCGCAATGCGCTGGTCGCCCGCGAGCGTATCGAACGCCTGCAGCGCACCCCGCTGGGGCATTTTCAGCTGTACCTGAAAGGCCTGGACGGTGATGCCCTCACCGTCAGCCGCCGGCATGTGGCCGGTGTGCGCAAGATGATGCAGACCCTCTAAACCTGTACCGGCCCAGTCGCCGGCAAGCCAGCTCCCACAGGTACAGCGCCAGCCTTGAACCTTGCACGGTTCCTGTGGGAGCTGGCTTGCCGGCGATTGGGCCGGCACAGGTGAGCACAGGAACCTGATCCACATCTGCTAGCGATACCGGCGATGCTGTTATCATCGGCGGCATTTCTCTGGATCGGGGCGTTTCATGTCCACTCGCGAAATCCGCATTGCCACCCGTAAAAGTGCCTTGGCCCTGTGGCAGGCCGAATACGTAAAAGCCCGCCTCGAGCAGGCCCACCCCGGTCTGCTGGTGACCCTGGTGCCCATGGTCAGCCGTGGTGACAAGCTGCTCGACGCGCCGCTGGCAAAAATCGGCGGCAAGGGCCTGTTCGTCAAGGAACTGGAAACCGCCCTGCTGGACAACGAAGCCGACATCGCCGTGCATTCGATGAAGGACGTGCCCATGGACTTCCCAGAAGGCCTGGGCCTGTTCTGCATCTGCGAGCGTGAAGACCCGCGTGATGCCTTCGTTTCCAATACCTTTGACAGCCTTGAGGCGCTGCCTGCCGGCAGCATCGTCGGTACCTCCAGCCTGCGCCGCCAGGCCCAGTTGCTGGCGCGCCGCCCAGACCTGCAAATCCGCTTCCTGCGTGGCAACGTCAACACGCGCCTGGCCAAGCTCGATGCCGGCGAATACGACGCCATCATCCTCGCCGCCGCCGGCCTGATCCGCCTGGGCTTCGAAGACCGCATCACCGCCACTATCAGCGTCGATGACAGCCTGCCGGCTGGCGGCCAGGGCGCCGTGGGCATCGAGTGCCGCAGTGCCGACATCGAGATCCATGCACTGCTGGCGCCGCTGCACCATGCCGACACCGCCGACCGGGTGGTGGCCGAACGCGCCCTGAACAAACACCTGAATGGCGGCTGCCAAGTGCCGATCGCCTGCTACGCGGTGCTCGAAGGCGATCAGCTGTGGCTGCGTGGCCTGGTCGGCCAGCCGAGTGGCGGCACCCTGCTGGTGGCCGAAGCCCGTGCCCCTCGTACTGCGGCCGAGACCTTGGGCGTACAGGTGGCCGAAGACCTGCTGGGCCAGGGCGCCGAGGCCATCCTCAAGGAAGTCTACGGCGAGGCCGGCCACCCGTGAGCCAATGGCGCCTGTTGCTGACCCGGCCTGCCGAGGACTGTGCGGCACTGGCGCAAAGCCTGGCGGCAGCGGGGGTGGGCAGCAGCTGCTTGCCACTGCTGGCGATAGAGCCCGTCACCGTGGGGCCTCGGCAACGTCTGCTGCTGGAAGGCCTGCACGGCTTCCAGGCGGTCATCGTGGTCAGCAAGCCGGCTGCCCGGTTGCTGCTTGAGCAACTGGCCGAAGCCCGTATGCAGCCGCCACGGCAAGGCTGGTTCACCGTGGGCGAGGCAACCGCCGCGGTGCTGCAGGGTGCAGGGCTGGTGGTAAGCACTCCGCCGCGTGGCGATGACAGCGAAGCCTTGCTGGCGCTACCGGCCCTGCTTCAGGCCGTTGCCGTGCCTGCCGCGCGTGTCTTGGTGGTGCGCGGCGTCGGAGGTCGCGAACTGCTGGCAGAGCGTCTTGCACAGCAAGGTGCTAGTGTCGAATATCTGGAACTGTATCGTCGCTGCCTGCCGGAATACCCGGCGGGCACCCTGAAGCGCCGCATCGAAGCGGAACGCCTCAATGGCCTGGTGGTCAGCAGTGGGCAGGGTTTTGAACATCTGCAGCAGCTGGCCGGCGCGGATTGGCCGCAGCTGGCACGCCTGCCGCTGTTTGTGCCCAGCCCGCGGGTTGCTGAACAGGCCAGGGCCGCCGGGGCCCAACAGGTTGTGGATTGCCGTGGCGCCAGTGCCGCGGCCTTGCTGGCAGCCGTGCAGCGCAGCGCTGCACCTGCCTCTTAAGGCGCTAAGCTGAACGCGATGCGCCCCCATGCAAAGGATGGATACGTGAGCGAGACTGTCTTGTCCAATAATGATCAGCCGTCGGCACAGGCGCCGGCGGAACCTGTCACCGCCCCACCTGCCAAACGCTCCGGCAGTGGCCTGGCAGCGCTGGCCTTGCTGCTGGGTGCGGCCGGGGTGGCGGTAGGTGGCTGGGGTGTCTGGCAGGTGCGTCAACTGCAAGGCAGCGAGTTCAACCAGGGCCAGCACATCGAAGCGCTGACCCAGCGTGCCGAAGCCCTGCAGCAGCGCGAGCAGCAGATCAGCGCGCAACTGGCCAGCCTGCCGGCGGCCAGCGAGCTGGAAGACCGCCGGCGCCTGGTGGCGCAATTGCAGGGCGACCAGCAGCGCCTCAGCCAGCGCCTGGAAACCGTGCTTGGCGAAAGCCGCAAGGAGTGGCGCCTGGCTGAAGCCGAGCACCTGCTGCGCCTGGCTACCCTGCGCCTGTCCGCCTTGCAGGACATCACCAGCGCCAAGGCCCTGGTCGAAGGCGCCGACGAGATCTTGCGCGAGCAGAGCGACCCGGGTGCCTTCGCCGCCCGCGAGCAACTGGCACGCAGCCTGGCCACGCTCAACAGCACCCAGCAACCGGACCGTACCGGCCTGTTCCTGAAACTGGCTGCACAGCGTGAGCTGGTTCAGCAACTGAGCGCGCAGTCGCCCGAGTTCGACAGCAATGCCGATGCGCTGGGTGCCCTGACCGCCGACGGCGATGGTGCCAGCCGGCTGTCGCAGTGGTGGGCAGAAATCTCCAAGTACTTCCAGATCGACTTCAACGCCGATGAAAACGTGCGGCCGCTGCTGGCCGGGCAGCAACTGAACCAACTGCGTCTGGCCCTGAGCCTGACCATCGAGCAAGCCCAGTGGGCGGCACTCAATGGTGACGCCAAGGTCTACACCCAGGCGCTGGACGACGCCCGTAGCGTGTTGCTGGCGAACTTCAACGCCGACAACCCGCAAAGCAATGCCATGCTCGACAGCCTCAATGTCTTGGCCGAGCAGCCGGTGTCGGTGGTTACCCCCGACCTCAGCGAAAGCCTGGCGGCAGTGCAGGCCTACATTCAGCGCCGCCACCTGCCGGCCGAGGCTGAAGGGGGCAAGCCATGAAGCGTGTCTACCTGCTGGCCGTACTGGCAATCGTGATTGCCGCGGCGCTGGGTATCGCGGTCGCCAAGCACAGCGGCTACGTGCTGGTTTCCTATGGCAGCTTCCGCTATCAATCGGGGCTGTGGGCGGCACTGGGTGGCTTGCTGGCCGTGGTTGCACTGTTGTGGCTGGTGCGTTACCTGGTCGGCCTGGTGCTGACCTCCAGCGGTGTGGTCAACCCGTGGTCACGGCGTAACCGTAGCCGGCGCATCCGCCTGGCCATCGAACAGGGCCAGCTGGACCTGGCCGAGGGCCGCTGGGCCAGTGCTCAGCGCCACTTGCACCGCGCCGCCGAGGCCGAGCGCCAACCGCTGCTGTACTACCTCGGTGCCGCACGTGCTGCCAACGAGCAAGGCCGTACCGAAGACAGCGACAACCTGCTGGAGCGTGCGCTGGAGCGCCAGCCGCAAGCGGAACTGGCCATTGCCCTGACCCATGCGCAGCTGCAAATGGACCGTGGTGAAAGTGACGGTGCCCTGGAAACCCTGCTGGCCATGCAGGAACGCCACCCGCACAACAGCCAGGTGCTGCGCCTGTTGCAGCGTCTGTACCTGGAACGCGGCGACTGGTCGGCACTGATCCGTCTGCTGCCAGACCTGCGCAAGGGCAAGGTGCTGCCGGCCGCCGAGCTGGCTGCCCTGGAGCAACGTGCCTGGGGCCAGAACCTGAGCTTGGCCACAACCCGTGGCGAAGACGCGCAAAGTGCACGTCAGGCCCTGGAACGCGCCTGGCAGCAGTTGACCGCAGCCCAGCGCCAGGAGCCGCAACTGGTGCTGGCCTACGCCGAACAATTGCGCCAGGTGGGAGCCCAGAACGAAGCCGAGCAAGTGTTGCGCACCGCCCTCAAGCGCGAATACGAAAGCCACCTCGCCCGGCTGTATGGCTTGGTACGCGGCGATGACCCGGCGCGCCAGCTGCAAACCGCCGAAGGTTGGCTCAAGGCTCACCCGCAAGATGCCAGCCTGCTGCTGACCCTGGGCCGCCTGAGCCTGCAGAACCGTCTGTGGGGCAAGGCGCGGGACTACCTGGAAAGCAGCCTGCGCATGGAACGCAACCCCGAGGCCTGTGCCGAACTGGCCCGCCTGCTTGCAGGCCTGGGCGAGACCGAGCGTAGCAATCAGCTGTTCCAGGAAGGCCTTGGCCTGCTGGACGAACGCCTGCTGGCACTGCCTTTGCCAGAAGGCGTACGCGCCTGACCCACCCCAAAGCCCGCGCCAAGGTGCGGGCTTTGCGGGCGGGTAATTTATCTACCGCTGCCAGTTAGATCTGCAGTCCAGTTCTTCAGTCGCCTCCTACCGCATCGCTTGATTTTTCCTACGCGATTCAGCGACTTGTCGCTACTGTCGCGCCTTGATACAAAGCGCGTCTTTCCTCTACCGTTTCACACCACGATATCTTCCCCGGGACTTTAACCGCCCATGCTTCCGGCCCGTTTGCGCACCTTTTTCCTCCCTGCCTGCCTGGCCGCATTGGCGGTGCTGGTTGCGTCATTCCACCTGGAAAACACACTGGGGCTGGTGCCGTGCCCCTTGTGCTTCAGCCAGCGGCTGTTGTTAGCGGTGTACGCACTGCTAAGCCTGGCAGCGGTGCTACAGGCGCCGGGCACGCAGGGCATCCGCCATTACGCCCGGGCGACGCTGGGCTGCTCGCTGGCGGGCGCGTTGCTGGCGGCACGGCATGTCTGGTTGCAGGGCAGCAGCGGTGCTATCCCTGTATGCCCGGTCCCGCTCGGGCATGTGTTCGAGCAATCCTGGCGCGAGGCGGCGCGGCAATTGCTGCTCGGCGGCCCGGAATGCAGCTCGCTGACCTGGAGCTTTCTCGACCTGACGCTACCTGAGTGGAGCCTGCTGGCCTTCCTGTTGCTGGCCCTGCTGCCCCTGAGTTGCCTGCTGGCGTATCGTTTCCGCACCCTGGCAAGAAGTTGACCTGGAACAAGGCTGGGCCACTAGCGCGACCAATGGCGTATTAACAGGGTATTAAACACTTGTATGAACTTTGTCCGCTGCGTACCTTGATGGGCAGCACGCGCGGGAATAATCTCCCAGCACGCATACCGAAAACACAACTGCTCGATGCCGTCCTGCTGATGTCACCTTTGTGCTGCGCGGTCGTGGTGCGAGGTGCAGCGGCATCTACCCAGAAGGGAAGAGATTGCCATGCTCGATAGTTGTCAGAATGCCCAGGAACGCTGGGGTGGGGTTCACAAGCTGATCGACCGTTGGCTGGAGGAGCGCCAGGAACTGGTGCAGGCTTTCCGCGCGTTGCGCGATGTGAAGCCGGCCTTCGCCGACAAGGATACGCACGGGGACTTCTGTGCTCTTCTTGTTGACTACGTTTCGGCGTGGCACTTCGAGGTCAGCGAACAATTGGTCAGTGAAGCCAAGGCATTTGGTGACACGCGCGGTCTGGGCTGGCCACGCAGATCAATCCTCGTATCGATGACAGTACCCAGATTGCTCTGGCCTTCAACGACCATTGTGCAAAAGGTGAGTGCTCGGACCCGGCTCGTTTTGCCGAGAAGCTGACCAAGCTGGGTGCCCTGCTGCACGAGCGCTTCGAACTCGAAGATTGCCTGATCGAAGTGCTGCACAACGCGCACAAGGAAGAGGGCACAGTCGAAGCCTGAAGGTTGGCGTCAGTCGCCAACCGACAGCAGTTCGATTTCGAACACCAAGGGTGTATAGGGCGCGATCAGGTCACCCGCGCCTTCGGCGCCATAGGCTTGCGCCGACGGAATCACCAGGCGCCACTTGGCACCGGCGTGCATCCTTGGCAAGGCCACCTGCCACCCTTCGATTACCGAACCCAGGCTGAACCACTGGGGTGCCTGGTTCTGGTCGAACACCGAGCCATCCGGCAGCCTGCCCACATAGCGCACCTGCACTTTGCCGCCTGCTTTGGGCTGGGCGCCAGTGCCGGGCTGCAATTCGCTGTAGAGCACACCTTCCGGTAATTCGTGTACCCCATAACGCCCACGCTCGTTGGCCATGAAGCGTGTTTCGGCAGCCTGCAACTTCTGCGTGGCGGCGTCACCTTCCTGCGCTTCGTGCTGCTGGAGCACGGCTTGCATGCGTGCCTTGTCGAGCTTCAGGGGTTGCCCTTGATAGGACTGCTTCAGGCCTTCGACCAGTGCATCCAGTTGCAGGCCTGGCATTTCCTGGCGCAGCCGCTCACCCAGGCTGGCGCCAAGGCTGTAGGCGAGGTCCTGGTCGTTGCTGTCGGCCATTGCAACTGGCGTCAGCAGGCATAAACCTAAAACAAGATATCGAAACATGGTCAGTTCCTGCGCCAATGAGCGTGGAAGTATGCCAGCGTTCGCTTTTCTGTTGTGTGCTCGCGATCCCTGTAGGAGCGGCCTTGTGTCGCGACAGGGCCGCAACGCGGCCCCGGCAATATCGGCGTGATGCACAAATCCTGGGGGCGCTACGCACCCCGATCGCGACACAAGGCCGCTCCTACAGGGGCTGCGCTGCAAGTCAGATAATTGGCAAATATCAGCAATGATTAATTCAGCAACTACACTTTCACGCAGCTGCAAGATAACAACTTTGCCCAGGCATGCAACGCGGCGTAAATATTACTGTCAACATGCCCTAGCGGCGGTAGCAGCAGAAGCATAGTATGAGCCGCAATCTCGTCAGCCAGGAGGTAAACCATGTCGGCCAAAAAGAAGCCAGTAAGTACGCCGTTACACCTGCTCCAGCAACTTTCGGGCAGCCTGCTCGAACACTTGGAAGATGCCTGCTCGCAAGCGCTGGCTGATGCGGAAAAACTGCTGGCCAAACTGGAAAAGCAGCGTGGCAAAGCCCAGGAAAAACTGCACAACGGTCGCCTGAAATTGCAGGATGCCGCCAAGGCAGGTAAAGCCAAGGCGCAGACCAAAGCGCAAAAAGCCATTGGCGAACTCGAAGGGCTGCTCGATGCCCTCAAGGAACGTCAAACCCAGACCCGAACTTATATCCAGCAACTCAAGCGCGACGCTCAGGACAGCCTCAAGCTGGCCCAGGGTGTAGGCAAGGTTCGCGAAGCAGCCGCCAAGGCCCTGGACCAGCGCGCCGCCAAAACAACCAAGCCTGCCGCGAAGCCAGTTGCCAAAACCGCTGCTGCTGCCAAGCCTGCCGCCAAGCCAGCTGCCAAAGCCGCTGCTGCTGCCAGGCCTGCCGCCAAGCCAGCTGCCAAAGCCGCTGCTGCTGCCAGGCCTGCCGCTAAGCCAGCTGCCAAAACCACTGCTGCTGCCAAGCCTGCCGCTAAGCCAGCTGCCAAAACCGCTGCTGCTGCCAAGCCTGCCGCTAAGCCAGCTGCCAAAGCCGCTGCTGCTGCCAGGCCTGCCGCTAAGCCAGCTGCCAAAACCGCTGCTGCTGCCAAGCCTGTCGCTAAGCCAGCTGCCAAAGCCGCTGCTGCTGCCAAGCCTGCCGCTAAGCCAGCTGTCAAAGCCGCTGCTGCCGCCAAGCCTGCCGCGAAGCCAGCTGCCAAAGCGACTGCTGCTGCCAAACCTGCAGCCAAGCCAGCGGCCAAAGCCACTGCTGCTGCCAAACCTGCAGCCAAGCCAGCACCTGCCAAAGCCGCTGCCGCGAAACCAGCGGCAAAACCTGCTGCCGCCAAGCCTGCACGTTCGGCCGCCAAGCCAGCTGCCGCCAAGCCTGTTGCCAGCAAGCCAGCCGAAGCCAAACCGGCTACGCCAGCCGCCAGCACCCCGGCCGGCGCAACCAACTCGGCCACCCCGGCTGCTTCAGCAGCACCGTCGGCACCCGCCAGCACCCCGGCTCAGGCACCGTCTTCGGCGTCCTGAAGCGTAGCCGCTGCGGCGCGCAACTGCTCCAGCGCGTCGTGGTGCAGGGCAAGGCCCGGCGCCAGCCGGGCCAGCCAGTCGTCCGTGGGCTCATGTGAGTCCGCGGGCCACTGTTGCGAGCGTTCCTGCATACGCTCCAGCAAGGTTTTTTCTGCCTGCAACTCCAGCCCCTTCACCTGTTCACGCAACGCCGCCAGGTGCATATCACTCGACGCTGACGCTCGCCATTGCTGGCGCAGGCTGCGTAATGGGGCGACCACTTCTCGCTGCCAGGGCTCGGCTATGTCGTGCAGCGCTTGCGCGCGCGCGTCCAGCACGGCCACGCCCCGGGCTTGCAGCCAGGTTGCGCACAGCAGCAGGCAGACATTGCCGCCCTGCGCCTGGAGTTCAAGGCAGGCCGCTTCCACGCCGGGCCTGGCATACAGGGCCAGGGCGTAATTCCACAGGTCGGTGTGCATGGTTCCACTCGCGCTATGGGCCGAGGAAGCTGGTAGACTCCGCGACCATCATGATCAGACTATCCAACCTCACTTTACAGCGTGGTCCGCAGCGCTTGCTAGACGGCGCCGACATGACCCTGCACGCCGGTCACAAGGCCGGCCTGATCGGCGCCAACGGCGCCGGGAAATCCAGCCTGTTCGCCTTGCTGCGCGGTGAGCTGTCGCCCGATGGTGGCGATTGCCTGCTGCCCGGCGACTGGCGCATCGCCCACATGCGCCAGGAGGTCGACACCCTCGACCGCCTGGCCGTGGACTATGTGCTTGACGGCGATGCGCGCCTGCGCAAAGTCCAGGCCGAACTGGCCGCGGCCGAGCACGCCCACGATGGCACCGCCCTGGCGCGCCTGCACAGTGAGCTGGAAGGCGCCGACGGCTATACCGCCGACGCCCGCGCGCGCAAATTGCTGGCCGGCCTGGGCTTCACCAACGAGCAGATGGACCGCCGCGTCGGCGACTTCTCCGGTGGCTGGCGGATGCGCCTGAACCTGGCCCAGGCACTGATGTGCCCGTCCGACCTGCTGCTGCTCGACGAACCCACCAACCACCTCGACCTCGACGCCATCCTGTGGCTGGAAGACTGGCTCAAGGGCTACCCAGGCACACTGTTGCTGATCTCCCACGACCGTGATTTCCTCGACGCCGTGGTCGACCATGTGCTGCACGTCGAGCAGCGCAAGCTGAACCTGTACAAGGGCGGCTACACCGCCTTCGAGCGCACCCGTGCCGAACGCCTGGCGCAGCAGCAGCAGGCCTACGAGAAGCAGCAGGCGCAGCGCGCGCACATGGAAAAGTACATCGCCCGCTTCAAGGCCCAGGCCACCAAGGCCCGCCAGGCACAAAGCCGGATCAAGGCCCTGGAGCGCATGGAGGAACTGTCTGCGGCGCATGTCGACTCGCCGTTCGACTTCGTCTTCCGCGAGTCGCAGAAAATCTCCAGCCCGTTGCTGAGCCTGTCCGAAGGCCGCCTGGGCTATGGCGATAAGGCCATCCTCGACAAGGTCAAGTTGCAGCTCACCCCGGGTGCGCGCATTGGCCTCCTAGGGCCCAACGGCGCTGGCAAGTCGACCCTGATCAAAAACCTTGCGGGTGAGCTGGAGCCGTTGTCGGGCCGCCTGGTCCGTGGCGAGAACCTGGCGGTTGGCTACTTTGCCCAGCATCAGCTGGACTCGCTGGACGACAAGGCCAGCCCGCTGCTGCACCTGCAGCGTATTGCCCCCACCGAGCGCGAGCAGACCCTGCGCGACTTCCTCGGCGGCTTCGACTTCCATGGCGCCCGCACTGACGAGCCGGTGGTGAATTTCTCCGGTGGCGAAAAGGCCCGCCTGGCGCTGGCGCTGATTGCCTGGGAACGGCCGAACCTGCTGCTGCTCGACGAACCGACCAACCACCTCGACCTGGAAATGCGCTTGGCGCTGACCATGGCGTTGCAGGAATTTGCCGGTGCCGTGGTGGTGGTGTCTCACGACCGTCACCTGCTCAAGAGCACGACCGACGACTTCCTGCTGGTGGCCGACGGCAAGGTCGAAACCTTCGACGGAGACCTGGACGACTACAGCCGCTGGCTGGTCGAGTACCGCCAGCGCAGCGCGCCGGCCAGTACGGCCCCGGTCAACCCGGACAAGACCGACAAGAAAGCCCAGCGTCAGGCTGCCGCAGCCTTGCGCCAGCAACTGGCACCGCACAAAAAGGCTGCCGACAAACTGGAAACCGAGCTCAACCAGGTGCACGTGCAATTGGCCGAGATCGAGACCGCGCTGGGTGACGGTGGCCTCTACGAAGCGGCGCGCAAGGACGAGTTGCGCGACCTGCTGGCGCGCCAGACCAAGCTCAAGCAACGCGAAGGTGAGCTTGAAGAAGCCTGGATGGAGGCGCTGGAAACCCTCGAAAGCATGCAGGCCGAGCTTGAGGCGCTGTCCTGATGGAGGAACTGCGGTCGCTGCTGCCAGGGCAATGGATGGACACTTTCTGGCTGGGCTTGCAGATTCTGTTGATCCTAGTGGCGGCCTTTGTCCTGCAGCGTATCGTTGCTCGCGGGTTAAGCCGCCTGGGCCAGCGTTACCCGCTGCCACCAGAGCTGCTGGTACCGGTACGTGGCGGCCTGCGCTGGCTGATCATGGGCAGCGCACTGCTGTTCGTGCTGGAGCGCCTGGGCGTTTCGGCGACCGTGCTGTGGACGGCGTTGTCCGGCTTTGTCGCGGTGGCGGCGGTGGCCTTCTTCGCCATGTGGAGCGTGCTGTCCAACCTGCTGTGCGCAGTGCTGATCTTCACGGTCGGGCCGTTTCGCATCGGTGATGTGGTGGAGCTGGTCGACACCCTGGACAAGCCGGGCGTGAAGGGCCGGGTGATCGCGATCAACCTGCTGTTTACCACCCTGCTGGAAATGCCCGAAGCGGGCGGGGCATTGGTGCAGGTGCCCAATAGCCAGTTCTTCCAGAAGTCAGTACGGCGCTGGCGCGGGGCTGAGGTGCAGGCCCTGCACAAAGAGGCGCCCGTCGAGGCTGACTGATTCAACCTGTACCGGCCTCTTCGCAGCACAAGGCTGCTCCTACAGTGATCGCGTACTCGTGTAGGAGCAGCCTTGTGCTGCGAAGAGGCCAGGTCAGGCGCTACAAATCTCTCAGAAATCGCTGGTTATTTTTTCACCAAAACCTTAGCTTAACGTTTTGCAACAAATGTTCGAGCGAGGTGTGTGATGTCGATGGAAGTATGGTTGGGCTTCTTTGCTGCCTGTTGGGTGATCAGCCTTTCACCCGGTGCCGGGGCGATTGCCTCGATGTCCAGCGGCCTGCAGTACGGCTTCTGGCGTGGTTACTGGAACGCCCTGGGCCTGCAACTGGGCCTGATTGTGCAAATCGCCATCATTGCCGCCGGTGTCGGTGCCATCCTGGCCGCCTCGGCCACAGCCTTCCAGGTCATCAAATGGTTCGGCGTCGCCTACCTCGTCTACCTGGCCTACAAGCAATGGCGTGCCTTGCCGATGGACATGTCCGAAGAGTCTGGCGTGCGCCCGATCGGCAAACCGCTGAGCCTGGTGTTCCGCGGGTTCCTGGTCAACGTCAGCAACCCCAAGGCGCTGGTGTTCATGCTGGCGGTGCTGCCGCAGTTCATCAACCCGCATGCACCGCTGCTGCCGCAGTATGTGGCAATCACCGTGACCATGATCACCGTGGACATGCTGGTGATGGCGGGGTACACCGGGTTGGCTTCGCGGGTGTTGCGCTTGCTGCGTACGCCTAAGCAGCAGAAGCGCCTGAACCGTACCTTTGCCGGGTTGTTCATTGGGGCCGCGACCTTCCTCGCTACCCTACGCCGCGCGCCTCTCTGATCGGGCCACGGGGACGCAAACACAGACCCTGTAGGAGCAGCCTTGTGCTGCGAAGAGGCCGGTAAGGCTAAAGATTATCTTCGGCTGCAATGGCCTCTTCGCAGCACAAGGCTGCTCCTACAGGGATTGCGTAGCGGCCTTTGCTATTTCTGCTTGTCTACCAGCCCCGTCAGCAAGTCCATCGGCATCGGGAAGACAATGGTCGAGGTCCTGTCGCCCGCAATCGCCCCCAGCGTCTGCATATAGCGCAACTGCATCGCCCCCGGTTCCTTGCCCAGCATTTGCGCAGCCTGCATCAGCTTCTCCGACGCCTGCAATTCCCCCTCGGCATGAATCACCTTGGCCCGCCGTTCGCGTTCGGCCTCGGCCTGCCGGGCGATGGCGCGTACCATCGATTCGTTGAGGTCGACATGCTTGATCTCGACGTTGGCCACCTTGATGCCCCAGGCATCGGTTTGTGCGTCCAGCACCTGGCGAATGTCCGCGTTCAGTTGCTCACGTTCGGCCAGCAGCTCATCCAGTTCGTGCTTGCCCAGCACCGCACGCAGGGTGGTCTGGGCCAACTGGCTGGTCGCTACCAGAAAGTCCTCGACCTGGATAATCGCCTTTTGCGGGTCGAGCACGCGGAAGTAGAGCACCGCGTTGACCTTGACCGACACGTTGTCGCGGGTGATTACATCCTGTGGTGGCACATCCAGCACCACGGTGCGCAGGTCGACCCGCACCATTTGCTGGATCACCGGGATCAACAGGATCAGCCCCGGCCCCTTCACCTGCCAGAAGCGCCCCAGCTGGAACACCACGCCGCGCTCGTATTCGCGCAGGATGCGAAATGCCGACAGCAACAGCATCGCCAACACGATCAGCACGGCGGCGAAACCCACTTGCATGAACATGGTCATTCTCCTTGCGCCGCAGGCGCGGCGGCGCTCACGTCCAGCATCACGCCATGGCGCGCGGCCACCCGCACGTACTGGCCCGCTTGTAGCGGCGTTGCACACTGCACTTGCCATTCCTCGCCCTGGGCCAGTACCACGCCACGAAACGGGTTGCCTGCCATCACTTGGGTGACGGTGACCAGGCTGCCGACCAGGCCGGCGTCACCGCTTACCAACGCCCGTTGGCGTGCCTTGAGGGCCATGCCCAGCACGCCACCGATCAGCAGCGCTGACAGCACTGCCAGGGTACCGATCAAGGCCAGCGGGATGCCGAAGCCGGGGGCATCGGTGTCAATCAGGATCAGCGCGCCGACCACAAAAGCAACGATGCCGCCAAAACCGACCACGCCGAAACTGGGCAGGAAGGCTTCGGCGATCATGAAGGTGATGCCCAGCAAGATCAGCGCCACCCCGGCGAAGCTCACCGGTAACAGCTGCAGGGCATACAGCGCCAGTAGCAGGCAGATGCCGCCGACCACACCGCCCACCGCAGAGCCGGGGCTCATGAACTCGAACAGCAGGCCATACACGCCGACCATGATCAGGATGAGCGCCACACTGGGGTTGGTGATAACCGCCAGTACCCGTGTGCGCCAGTCCGGCAGGTGCTCCACCAGGCTGGCGCCGGCGGTCTGCAACTGGCGTGGCTGGCCAGCAACCTCCAGCGTTTTGCCATCGAGCTTGCGCAGCAGGGCGGGCAGGTCATCGGCTACCTGGTCGATCACATTCAGCCGCAAGGCCTCGCTGGCAGGCAGGCTGACGGCTTCGCGCACGGCCTTCTCGGCCCAATCGGCATTGCGCCCGCGCAGCTGCGCCAGGCCGCGGATGTACGCCGCGGCGTCGTTGACCTGCTTGCGTGCCAGGGTTTCATCATCGCCGCCCTTGGCTTTTTCGTCTTTGGGCTTACCCGGGAGGCCACCGATCTGCACGGGCGTGGCAGCACCCAGGTTGGTCCCGGGGGCCATCGCGGCAACATGGCTGGCGTAGAGAATATAGGTGCCGGCACTGGCAGCGCGGGCACCGCTGGGGGCTACATAGGTGGCAACCGGCACGGGGCTGGCGAGAATCGCCTTGATCATCTGGCGCATGGCGCTGTCCAGGCCACCGGGGGTGTCCATGCGGATCACCACCAACTGCGCGCCCTGCGCCTGGGCCTGGTCGAGGCTGCGTACCAGGTAGTCGGCGCTGGCCGGGCCAATGGCATCATCGATGCCCAGCACCCACACCGCACCGGGCGCTGCCTGGCCACCTGGCGTGATGCCAAGCAGCAACAGCAGCAACAGCCAGCGCCAGCAGCGGGCGATCACCTGTCGTCACCTCGTTTGCCCGTATTACACAAGTTTAGCCCTGCCTGCCGCTACCCGGCCTAAAATTGAAGATTGGGGGGCGAAACCGGAGGTGCACCATGCGTATGGCAAAGACCCTGCAGGCCCGCCTGGACAAGGCCAACTGCGATTACGACATCATTCCCCATCCACACTCGGCCACCAGCCTGGAGTCGGCCCGTACGGCCGGCGTGCCCGCCGAGCGGGTCGCCAAGTCGGTGATGCTCGATGACCGGCATGGCAACTACATCATGGCCGTGCTGCCGGCCAACCGGCATCTGGACATGACCAAGGTGCGTATGTCCGGGGCCTGGCAACTGACCCGTGAAAGCGGCCTGCCGAGCCTGTTCGGCGACTGCGAGCGCGGCGCTGTGCCGGCCCTTGGCGATGCTTATCAGATAAAAATGCTGCTCGACCCGAGCCTTACCCGCCAGGGCGATGTCTACCTGGAGGCGGGTGACCACGATCACTTGATCCACATGAGCATGGAGCAGTACATGAAGCTGGTGCCGCACGCCGAAGTGCGCGAGCTTTGCTGATGTTTTCACACCAATGCCAGACGGGCGTCGTGGACGGCCTGCCTGGCGCTCAGGAGGAACCATGGAAGCGCCGATCCATCCCTTTGCCGACCTGTTCAAGCAGTTGGGTTTGCCCGAAGACCCCCAGAGTATCGATCAGTTCATCACCAGCCATTCCCCGCTGAAGAACGAAATCAAGCTGGTGGATGCGCCGTTCTGGACCGAATCCCAGCGTGCTTTTCTCAAAGACAGCATCATTGAGGATGCTGATTGGGCGGAGCCGTTCGATCAACTTAACGAAGCCTTGCGCCGCCCCCGAAAATAAAGCGCCGAGCGGCACCTGACGAGTGATTGGCCGTTGCTATGCTCAGGAAAACAATAAGGGGATAGCGCGATGAAAGATCCCTACGCACCAGGTTTCTGGTGTTCCGTGACGATCCTGGGCACCCTGACGGCCAGTTACTTCTATGGCATCAGGCAGACGCAACAGATGAACCAGGCGGTGCATTTCCTGTATGCCGCTGCGGCTGTCACTGTGGCGGTTGTACTGGTGGCGCTGACATGGATTGCCTGGCAACAGTTGCACCTGAACAAGCGCGAAGTGATTCAGGGGCGAACGTTACTCACCATCTGGAACACCAAGGTGGCGCTACGCCGCGTCGAAACGGTATTCGACCGCTATTTCTGGGGCAGCTACTGGCATTCGGGGCGCACATTCGAAGAAGTCATGGGCGAGCTCAAGGGCACGCCGCTGGAGCAGAGCCTGGATGCCCTGAAGCGCCAGTGCCGGGTACTCGACCGTGAAATCCATGACCACCACCACCACTGGCTGGCCAATGCCCGCGACCTGTCCAGCGTGGCTCAGGCCATGGCCCGTGAACGCTACCAGCTGGACCTGGGCGAGCCCACTTGCAGTGGTCATGGCAATACCGCCGTGCTCAACCGTGACCTGGAGGTGCTGGTGTACACCTGGTCGGCGCGCCTGCGCAGCTTTGACCATCAGCTGGACGAGCCTGGAGCGCACCTACCATTGAGGGGCTTTACCCGCCGCGGATGTACTCTTCCAGTTGCTGAATCAGGCTGGCCTGTTCAGCGATGGTCTCCTTGACCAGGTCACCAATCGACAGCAGGCCAAGCAGCTTCTCCGTTGTTGACCACCGGCAGGTGGCGCAGGTGACGGTCGGTCATCAGGTTCATGCAGAAATCGAGCTTCTGCTTCGGTTCTACGGTGACCACGGGTGCACTCATGATTTCGCGCACCGGCGTGGCGGCGGAAGAGCGGCCCTTGAGTACCAGTTTGCGCGCATAGTCCCGTTCACTGACGATACCCACCACCTGGTTGTCCTCGACCACGGGCAACGCGCCGACGTTTTTCTCCGCCAGCATTTTCAGGGCGTCGAGCACCGAGTCATCCGGGCCGATGGTGTAAACGGTCTGGTGCTGGGACTTGGTCTTGAGGATTTGTTCGACGGTCTTCATACGGGCCTCTGCGGGTGAAAAAAGCGCTGTCTCGGAGTAACTAAAGCATCCGGCACGGCGCTCTGCACGGCAATGCAGGAAACGGCATGGAGTCGATTGAAAAACGTCATCAGCCGTCATTGCGCCTACGGGCAACCGGTCGCGGCCACCTCCTGGCTTGCTTCTTTCAGTGCCGACGCCACGGCGGCGGCGTCATTGGCGGTATACACCCGCCCGCCCGTGTTGCTGGCTGCGCAGTTGGAGCCGGTGCTGGCGCTGATGTTGACCACGTTGATCCGCAGCCGTGGCTGGTTTTTGGCGATCTGTTCCGACACGCTGCACACGCTGGTGCCGCAACTGTCCCGGCCATCCACGAACATCACGATCACACCATCCCGATCACGGCCGTTCATCTTGCTGGCGGCTGCTTGCAGGCTGATACCCAGCCCCGTCCCGCCACGTGCGTTCAGGTCGGCCACACGCTTGACCAGGTCTGCGCGCTGGCCTTGGCCGAAAACGCCGTGGTCCACCGGGCTGCGGCAGCCGTCGAAGGTGACCAGGCGCATGTCCACGCCCTTGTCCAGGTCGCCGATCACTGCGGTCAGCGAGCTTTTTGCCACGTCCATGCGGGTGAGCCGTTGCGGCTGGTTGTTGGCCAGCAGTTCATCGACGAAAGGAATGCGGGCCAGCAAGCCGATGTACCAAGGGTCATCTTCCTTTTTCACCCTGATGCGCTGGTCCATGGAGCCCGAGGTATCCAGCACCACCGCAAATTCCGACGCCTGGAAGCCGCCCCCCGGGGTACAGATTGCGGCCTGCGTATAGCCCTGCCAGCGCTGGTACAGCACAGACCAGCTGCTGTACAGCCAGTAGAGCAGTAGCAGCAACAGGCCAAACAGCAGCCAGGGCCACAGGCGCAGGCGGCGGCGTTCGGCCATTACCACGGTGCGTGTCTGGGCGGGTTTTGGTGGTGGAGCGGGTTTTGGCGTGGCCGGCGCTGGCTGTCGCGGTGTCGGAGGAGGTGGCGACACCACAGGCGGCGCAGTGACAGGTGCCGGCTGCCCCCAGCGAATCACCAGGGGTTCGTCGTTGATGCTGTACAGGTTGGCCAGGTCCGGTTGGCCGACCAGCGTGCGCAACGCTTCGGCTGCGGGCGCCTGGCCGCGCCGTTGCAGCTCATCGGCCAACTGGCTGACGGCAGCCTGGCGCTCTGCATAGCGCTTGAGCAAGGCCGCCTGCTGCTCGCGGCCGAGGGTGGCATACAGATGCGGTTGCCCCTCCAGTTCAGACCACCATTCCAGCACACCGTCGCGGCCCTGCCGGGGTATTGCGTACAGGTGAGCGATGCCCGGCGGAAAGTGCTGACGGATCAGCGCCACCCTGAGTTCGAGCGCGCTGGCAGCATCCTGGCTGGCGTGGGTGTCGCGGTTTACCCTTTGCATGGTTTGTCCTAGTCGCAATCGGCTGTGCTGGAGACTTCCTGGCTGGCAAGCTTGATGGCAGCGGCAACCTGCCCGGCATCGTTGGCGGAATAGATGCTCCCACCGGTACTCTCGGCGACACAGCTGGCCAGGTTGCTGTTGCTGATATCGACCAGGTTGACGCGCAATCGCGGCTGCTCGCGGGCAATCCGCTGCGCCACTGCACACACGTCCTGGTCACAGCCGTCGGCACCGTCGATGAACATCAGGATCACCCCATCGCGGTCGCGACCGTTCATGGCCCTGGCCGCCACATCAAGGCTGGCTGCCAGGGCAGTGCCATCATTGGGTACCAGTGCCTGGATACTTTTGATCAATGCCGGGCGCTGAGCGAGCGAGAACACGCCATGGTCCAACGGCGCACGGCAGCCATCGAAGGTCACCACGCGCATGTCTACGGCCGGGTGCAGGTCGTTGATCAGGTGGGTGAGGCTGCTCTTGGCCACGTCCATGCGTACGGGGGCCTGGGTAAGTTGCGCAACACGCTGCTGATCGATATTCGGATCGTCATTGATGTGCTGGAAGAACCATTGTTCGTCTTCAAGGGTGGTGGCGACGTTGAGCTGCATCGAGCCCGAGGTGTCGAGCACCACGGAAAACTCGGGCGGCTGTATGCGGGTGTCTTTCACGCAGGCGAAAGGCGTGGCGGGGCGGTTGCCAAGCCAATGCTGCAGGTAGGGCCAGCCGAACCACAGGGCCAGGGCTAGCAACAGCAGGCCGAGCAGCGGCAGCAAGAACCACGGCAGCCATACCCAGCGCCGACGTACCACGGGCGCGGGGCGCGGAGGTACCGGGGCGGGCGATGGCTTGACCGGGGCAGGTTCGGCCCAGCGCACGACCAGCGGTTGGCCATTGATGCTGTACAGGTTGTTCAGGTCGGCAGGCCCGATGAGTTTGCGCAACAGCGCGGCATCGTTGGCCTGGCCCAGGCTTTCCAGTTTGCTTACCAACTGGCGTACGGCTTCCTGGCGCTCGTCGTACAGGCGCAGCAAGGCGGCCTGTTGCTCGGCGCCAAGGTCATGGTATCGGTGCGGTTGGCCTTGCAGTTCCGACCACCATTCGCGCAAGCCGTCCTTGCCGTTGCGTGGGGTGGCAAACAGATGAGCGATGCTCGGGGGAAAATGCCTGACGATGATCGCCATGGCCTGTTCGAGCACCCGCAGGTCGTCCTTGGCGGGGCTGGTGTCGCGGGTAACCCGCTGCATGTGGATATCCTGAAAAGATACGGCAGCCGAAGCTGCCGATGAGGTTTTACTCGTAACCCAGGCTCAGCTGGAGGCGGCTGACCTGTTGTTGAAGGGCTGCGAGCTTCTGCTTGCGGGCTTCGATCTGGGCGCTACTGGCATTTTGCGTGGGTGCGGCCTGGTTAGCCTTGAGCTGTTGCTCCAGGCCGGCGATCTGCTTTTGCACATCGTTTTTGTTGCCATGGCGTGCCTTGAGCGTGCCCAGCAGGTCGTTCAACGATTTTTCCAGGCTGGCCTGCTGACGCTGCTGGCTTTGCAGGTCCTGGCGAGTCGAGGCCTGCAGCGCACTCAACTGTGCGTACACTTCGTTGAACTGGCGGTTCTGTTCCTTGGCGCTGAGCAGTTCCTGCTCACTGTTGCGCACACCTTCGGCATAACCCCCGCCGTAGTCGCAGTTGAGCTTGCCGATCAAGCTGGCGCTGCTGTCGGAGGCATTGCACTGGGAGGCCGTGGTCGCACATCCGGCAAGGCTGGCCAGCAGTGCCAGGCACAGGCAGTTACGTAGAAACATGGCGTTCACTCCTTCAGCCCAGGGTGATTGCCGAACGCTGGCTGTAGAGGCCGTCGACCTCCTGCTGCAGCGAGGCGACCTTGGTGTTCATCTTGGCGATCTCGGCTTCGACCTTTTGCACTTCGGCCTGGCTGGCGCCGCCGTCACGTTCAAGCTTGGCCACTTGCTGGTACTCGTTGACGCGGGTTTTCATGTTGTTCAGGTCTTTGCGCATCAACCCGATGTTCTGGTCGATGTTGGCGATGTCTTGCTGGGCCTTGGCCTTGTCCAGGGTCTTGGCTTTCATGCTCTGCTGGATGCTGGCAATTTGTTGCTTGTCGTCATTGATGACGCGTTGCAGCGTATCGGTACGTTGCGCGACCTTGGCGGTTTCACCCTGCACTTCGGTGGTCATCGCATTCAGGCGCTCGGTGGTATTGGCATATTTCGCCCGGCGCTGATCGAGGTAGTAGTTGGCGCCCATGGCAACGCCGCACGCGCCGACACCGGCGATGATCGAACAGGCTGCCTTGTTGCCGGAGTTGGACAGCATGCAGGCAAGAATGCCGGCGCTGGCCGCGATGGCACAGGCCTGGAAGCCAGAAGTTGTGAAGAATTTGGCATCGTTGCCGCTGGTCAGGCGCGGGTCGACCGTGCCTTGGCCACCGGTCATCGAGCTGCCGGTATTGGCACAACCGGTAACGGCCAGGCAAGCAGCCATCAGCAGACCCAACCAAGGGTTGATACGGGTGGATGTAGGGAAGTTCATGGTGTGGCTCCTGGATGTCCTTGGGTCAGTGTGCGACGGTCTTGCAGCTGTTCAGCCATGCGTTGGCATCAATCTTTTGGGTCTTGAGGAACGACATCTGGTTGGCCCAGTGGGTACGCAAGTAGGGCGACAGGTCCTTGAGGTTCTTGTTGGCCTTGAATGAGCCGTCCAGTACCGGAACCTGGGCTTCGAGCAAGTCCTTGCCGTACAGCGACCCCGACTCCACCAGCGAGCTGGCGTAGTAGCGGCTGAGCTTGTGCAGGCGCTCCTGCTGTTCATCGAGCTTGACCTTGCGCACGCCGCAGGTCGGGTCTTCTTCGCCGGCCTTGCAGTTGCTGGCGTAGTTTTTCTGCAAAAAGTCCAGGTACTGGCCGTCATCGAGCATCTTGGTGCAGAGGAAGGCGCCAAGGTTGAGGCTGGCGCGAATCGCCTGGTCACGGGCTTCCTGCTGCTGCTGGTTGCTGGCGCGCAGCTGGTTCTCGACGGTCTTGAGCTGGTTTTTGAGGGCTTCGTCTTCCACGTTGGAGGCCAGTTCTTCCAGCGCCTTGACGGTGCCTTTCTGCTTGCTTTCGGCAGCCGGTTGATCGCTGCCCAGGTTGCTCCAGCTCTTTTCGATGGTTTTTACCCGGTCGCGCGAGGTCAGGGTCGGGGAGACCATGGCCAGGCGCAGGCCGTTGGTCTTCTTGGCCACTGCACCCTCGGCGTTGTAGTACGGCTCTTCCTGGCGCAGCGAGGTGCGCAGGTCGCCTTCGCTGGTCAGGTAGTTGCCACCGCGCACCACATAGCCACCGGCCTGGCCGTGCTGGCGGTCAAGCTTGTTCAGGCGGAACGGCTCGAACATCATCTCGCTGGCATTGCCCAGCATGTCATGCAAGCCCAGCGGGTTAGGCTTGAGCAGCCCGCTCAGCTGCAACTGGCCGTTGGCAGACTGCGCGCCGGCGAACCATTCGTAGGCATTCAGGCCTTCGGGCATGGGGTAGCGGCCATCGCGGAACTCGGCCGTACTGACTTGCAAGCCGCCACGCGCGGCGAACTCCCACTCCACTTCGGTTGGCAGGCGCAAAAAGCCTTGGGCGCCATCTTCCCGCGGCAGCTTGTCGGGTGCATTGGCACGCAACCAGCGGTTGTACTTGTCGGCAGCCTGCAGGGCGTCCAGCCACGACACCGATACAATCGGCAGGCGCTGCTTGTTGGAAGCGGTCGGGCAGGTTTCGTCCATCAACGCCTTGTACTGCAGCTGGCTCATCTCGTATTTGGCGAGCAGGTAATAGCGCGATTTTTCGCCCTTGGCGCTGGTGAAGCTGCCCGCAATGAAGGCCGGGCGGGTCTGCTCGACATAGCCCCACTCGGCGCTGTCCTGGCCGATGTTGATGGGGTAGTCGTCCAGTGGGCCGGCCACCGGGATCATCACCTTGCGAAACACCATGGCGCCGTCACAAGGCATGGGCAGTACCACGTCATCGGCATCGGCCATCGGGTTGTAGTATTTTTCTTCCCAGGTTGCCGCTGTTGCTTGCAGCGCAAAGCCGAGAGCAAGTGGCGCCAGAAGCAGGCGGCTGTAGGCTTTAGAGTTCACGCAGGCTCTCCGCAGGTTGTATGCGTATGGCGCGCAAGGCGCCGATCAGGGCGACCAGGCCGGCGACCAGGAAGGCCAGCAGCAGGGCGACCAAGCCATGCCATACGGTGATGTGGCAAATGAAGGCGCCGGTTGCCTGGCTGCTGACCAGCAACCGGTCGAACAGCAGGCTGCCGAGGTAGTAGCTGCCGAGGCCGCCCAGGTAGCCCACCAGGCTCAGCACGAGTGCCTGAAGCACCACGTAGGCCGATACCGCGGGGCTGCTGAAGCCCAGCAGGCGCAGCACGGCCAGGTGGCGGCGCTTGCGATCGATGTTGGCCAGGAAGGCGCCGACCAGCGAGGCGATGCAGCCGATCAGGGCGGCCCCGGCAATTACGCCGAAAATCAGCCCAAGCACGTGGTTGATCGCCTTGACGCTGTTGATTTCTGCCAGGCGGCTGGCGGTTTCGATGCGCTGTTCGTTCAGCCAGCGCTCCAGCGGCGCTACGCTGTCGATGTCCCGCGCATACACCCGGGCCCGGGCGTAGCCGACGTTCAGGGCATCAAGGGCCTGGCCACTGCTTGCCCCGAGGCTGGCGACCAGATAACCGTCGCGATAATATTCCAGCTCCATCAAAAGTTCGGGGCTGACGAAGGCTGCAGGGCGGGCGAAGCGCACCGAGCTGACGATGGCACGCACTTGCAACGTGCGCTCGCCACGCTCGTTGACTTCGTTCAGGCGCCGGGCAACGCGCAAGCGCAGGGTGTCGCCGACCTTGGCTTCGAGGCGTTGAGCGGCTCGTTCGCTGAGAATCACCTGCTCGGGCGCCAGCTCGCTCAGGTCTGTTGCCAATAAAGGATCGCCGGCCCGGGTAGGAATGACCTCGACGTTATCGGCGAAGCGGCCATGTGCGCCCAACAGGTCGGCCTGGGTGTTCAGCGAGCGGGTCTGGCCGATGGCGAAGCCCACCTCCGGGCGTGCCTGCAACCGTTGCAACCAGGCTTGGTCGAAATGCCCGCTGCTGAGCATCTTGACCTCAAGGTTTCGCGGGTCGCTGAGCAGTTCCTGTTGCAATTGGCTGACCACCCCGTGCTTCAGGCCGAACAGCAACAACAGGGGGGCAATGACGGCAACCAGCGAGGCGGCCATGCACAAGGAAACGTTACGGTCGTGCCAGAGATCGGCCAGGGATAGTCGGGCCAGCAGCGCCAGGCGTTTATGCCACGGGTTCAAAGCGTGTTTCCCCTTGACCGTTGATGGCAGCCAGGCGTGGCAGGCCGAAGTGTTCGACCAGTGCCCAGTCGTGGGACACGATCAAGGCGCTCAGCCCTAGCTCAGCCACCAGTTGCAGCAGTAGTTCGAACAGCCGCTCTGCATTGTGCGGGTCGAGTGCGGCGGTGGGTTCGTCGGCCAACAGCACCCTGGGTTCATGGGCGATGGCACGCACGCAGGCCACCCGCTGGCGCTCGCCGATGGACAGCGCCTGGGGCAGCTTGCCCAGCAGTGGTGCCAGGCGCAGTGCTTCGATGGCTGTGTCCACCGCCGTGCTGGCAGGTGGCAGGCCGAGCAGGCGGCGTGGCAGCAGGATGTTGTCGCGCACACTGAGAAAAGGCAGCAGCCCGCCGTTCTGCAGCACAAAGCCAAGCTCGCGCGAACGCAATGCTGCCAACGCCGGCTGTTGGTCACTGGCCAGCAGGCTGGCCACATCCTGGCGTTGTGGGCCAAGCCTGTAGTGCGTCAGTTGCTCAGGCTTGAGCAGCAGGCCAATGGCCTCCAGCAGCGTGCTCTTGCCGCAGCCGCTCTCGCCTGTGATGGCACGCACTTCGCCGGGTTGCAGGCACAGTGCGTCCAGCCGTACCCGGTGAGCCTGCGATCCTTCGCCTCGAACGACTTGTAGTCCCTTGATATCGAGCATATGGGGTCAGGGCATCATTTCCAGCGGTACCGGGTAGACGTTGTCGCGGCTGTCACTGCCTGGCGCCAGGGCAACCCAGCGATCGACATCGGCGTTGTAACGTTGGTAATGGCGCAGCTTGGTGCTGAGGCTGCGGATGAATTTCTCCTGGGCCAGGCCATCCCAGCCCTTCCAGGTTTCTTCGTCCAGGTTCAGCACTTCGCTCTGGTAGGGCAGGTCTTGCAGGTACTCGCCAAGCACGCCCAGGTCTGCCACGCGGGTGGTCGAGCCCTGTTTCAGCTGGTTGGGGTCGGCACCCATGGTTGCCGCAACCGAACGCAGGCGGGTGAACATCTCGTCTGGCGAAATCATGCCTTCGTTGGCGGCATCCAGAATCTGCTTGAGTACATCGCTCAGGTCGCTGAGTTGGGCCTTGGTCAGCAGCACGCGCACATCGGTGGTCGGTACATTCTGTTTGACCAGGTCGCGGTCGCTGATCCAGGCCTGGAACACTGGCGGCGCCTGGGTTCCGTTGGCCTTGCCGAGGTAGGCCAGCTGCATGGCATGGCCAATCAGGGCGGCATCCTCGAGCATTTTCTTCTCGGCAGGGTCGGCCTTGGCATTGGTTGCGCTGCCGATGGCCGCCTCGCCCATGTAGGCAGCCCGCACTTGTTGGGTGATGGCGGCAGCCAGGCCGTCGACCTTGCGGCCAAAGGCCTCTACATCGCCGGCATTGACCGGGTAGTACAGCGAGGTGTTGGTGCCCGGGTAATTCGACAGGGTGCGGTACTGCGCTTCGGCGGCGCTGTGGTTCTTGGCGCCGCTCGGGGTTTTCAGGTGCAGGGTGTACAGGGCTACGCCAGGGTTGCTGGCCTCGATCTTGACCTGTTCGGCGCCAAGGCCGGTGCTCGACAGCTTGTCCCCCCCGTCGATGGCGCCGGCATCGGTGATCAGCACTACATAGCGTGCGCCAAACTGGCTCCAGTCGATCTGGTCGACGGCAGACATCACACCAGCGTAGGCATCTTCGTTGAACTCGCTGCTGGACACCTTGGCCTGCTTCAGGTCCGCGACCTTGGCCATGAAGTCGGCACCGTCCTTCACCGCGTTGGGGTCGGCGTACATCTTGCTGACGTATTCCAGGCCCGGCACGGCCTTGGTGCTGGAACGGTAGGCGACCAGGCCGAACTTGACCTGCTTGCCGAGGTTTTCCTTTTCGATCTGCCCGTACACGCGCTTGATCGCTTCACGGGTGCGATCGATGTACGGGTCCATCGAAATGGTCGAGTCGATGACGAACACCACGGCTGCACTGAACGCCTTCAACTGTTGGTTGGCAGCGGCCTGGCCAGGCGCAGGTGTTGCGGCTGCGGCACTGTCGGCCTTGCTGACCGATGCCACATTGAGAATGCGCGTGCGGAAGCCTTCTTCGGTCATCACTTCTTCGCCGCTGAGCACGGGCAGCAGGTAGAAGTTTTTCTGCAGGTCGACGAAGTATTCGGGCTCTTCGGCCAACACGCCGGGCGCCTCGGTACCGTGCTTGAGCTTGGCACGTAGCGGGGCCACATGGCTGACAGGGTCGGGGGCGTTGAGAATGCCTTCGAGCTGGTTGCGCTCCTTGAAGAACATCAGCCGGTCACGGTTGGCGGGGTTGGTAAACGCCAGGGTCAGCTGCATCTTCCATTCGACGGTGCAATCGGCAGGCAACCAGCCGATGCTCTTGCCCTGGGTGTCAGGCCCAACCCGCAGCCACTCGCGGGCGTCGGCCTGGGCGCGTTCATACACGTAGAAGCGGCTGAAGGTCGGTTGTGCGGCGCCAGGTGCAGCCCCGGCGTTATCGCTCAGCTTGCAGCCTGGCGTGGTCAACACGCGCTGAAACAGGGTTTTCTTGCCGTCCTGCAGCAGGGGTTTGTCGGCAGCCTGCAGGGCAGGGCTGAGCGACAAGGCCAGCAGCGCGGCGCCAATGCTACGCATCTTCATGGCTTGAGCTCCTCGTAGCGCTGCTTGGCTTCGGCGTTGTTTTCATCGAAGCCGAGGATGGTCTCGTACCAGGAGGCTGCCGTGGCGGCTTCCGGTGCCTTGAAGCAGTTGCTTGGCTGGTGGTACTTGGGGTCGTACTCGTGGGCGTAGGCCGTGGCGATCTGGATGTCACCGGTATTGGCGCGGTTGGCATACAGGCGCTGGGCCACGTCGCACTGGTCATTGGCCTTGGCCACGCTGATCACTTCAAGCAGTGCGGCGCTGTCCGGCTTGCTCTGGATGCACGACTGCAGGAACGCCAGCGAGGTCTGGCTTTTCATGCTTTCCAGCGAGCAAGGTTTGGCCCCGTCGACCTGTGTGGCGGGCTTGTCTTCAGGCGGCACCGGTGCCGGTGCCGGCGCTTCGGCCGCGCTGCGGTTGAACCACCACCAGCCGCCCCCGGCAGCCAGTGCCAGCACAATCAGGATCAACAGGGGCAGCAGCCATTTGTTGCCTTGCTTGGCTGCCACTGTCGGTGCCGCAGCCGCAGCCGCAGCCGCTGGCTTTGGCTCGGGTTCAGGTTCAGGTTCCGGCGCTGCAGCCACTGCCGGAGCAGGCTCAGGAGTGGGCGCCGCAGGTGGTTCGACAATCACCGTCGCGCTGGGCAACGGTGCCGGGGGCGGGGATTTCTCCAGCGCTGGCCCAGACTCGACAGAGGCCATGACGGCGCTGTTGATACGCACCATGCCAAGGTCGCTGCGCCCGGTCTGCGGGTTGCTGACCTCGATACGGAAGGTGGCGGTGCCGCTGGCCTGCAGCAACGGGTTGATCAGGTTGGGGCCGATCCGCGTCTCGATGGCCGGTGAGCCGGCAACGGCACTCAGGTTATCCAGGCGGAACCAGTGGGCGACGTTGCCCCAGTGCCCGCCTTCATGCAGGAACTCATGGGACTGGCTGCTCTGCAGGGAGCATTGCAGCCCTTCACTGGCGCCCTCCCAGCCGGTGATCCGCAGCAGGCCCTGGCCCGGCGTGTTCACATCCAGTGGCAGCACATCAACTCTGATACCCATTGCAATCAACTCGCTTGAAAGGTGTTCAGCAACACCGCCAACTGGCGTCGCTGCTCGGTGGTAATTTCCGGGTCGGCGCCGCTCTTGGCGTTTTCCTGGGTCAGCCAGGCGAGGCCCGACAGCCAGTCAACCAGGAAGCGCTGTTCATGGTGCGGAGGCTGCTCTGGCAGCATCGGCAGCTCGCCCACCGGCACGCTCTGGTAGAAGTCGAACACCGGCTCGCGCGACCCCAGCAGGCTGTTCGGGCGTTCTGCGGCGGGTTTGTCCAGCAAGCCGAACCAGGACAGGAAGTCGCGCATGGCCAGCTGCACCGTCAGCACCTGGCGCTGGACCATCTGGTCACGGCGCATGCCGTTCAGCACCCGGCGCATGACGGCGCTGTCCAGCTGCTCGATGAACAGCGGGCGGCGCACCGCGCTGACCAACTCTTCGACCAAGGCCTCGACCACTTCACGGCTGATGCGCAGGCTGCGAAGGCGCATGGGTTGTGTGCCCAGGTCGCGCATGTGCTTGATCCACGCCTTCAGCGCCGCGCGGACAAAGCGCTGCTCAGAGGTAAGGCGTTTGGCCAGCGGCTTGGCAGCAGGCGCTGGTGCTGCGGCAGGGCTATTGGCGAACAGGTTGCCGAAGCTGATGGCCGGGGCCTTGTTGGCCGGAGCCTGTGGCGGCTTGTTCAGGCGCTTCAGCGGTGTCGCCGTCAATGCCGTCGATGTCGTACACGCCGCCCAGGTAAAGGTCGCGCAGCTGTTCGACAGGCACCTGCAAGGCATGGATCAGTTCGCTGATCGCGTCCGGGTCGGCGCCCAGGTTGTCGAGCAAGTACTGGGTTTTTTCCCGCTTCTTGTTCAGCAGCTGTTCGAAATCTTCTTCGCGCCAGGTGTTCAGGCCGTGTTCCAGCAGGTCGGTGCGGCACTGCTCCAGCTGTTCTTCGATACGGGTGAGCTTGAAGTCGATGTTGCTGATGCCCCGGAAGCTGCCACTGAAGCGGCTGATACCGCCGTCATTGAGTTCGAGCATCGCGGCCCAGGCGTCAGCCGGGTCCTTGATGTGCCGCAGCACCGACGGGCTTTGCGCAAAGCATTGCTGCAACTGTACAAGGCGAGGGGCATGGCGCTCGTTCAGGCAGGTTTCTTCGCCGTTGCCGATATCGCGCTCGATGAACGCGGTATCCAGGCGCGGCTTGCGCACCAGGTAAGTGTTGTTGAACGGTACGCCGGACCAGTCCTTCATCCACTCCTGGCTGCCGAAGCGCTCGATCATGGTGAGTTTCATCATGTTCTCGCAGCCTTCGGGCAATTGCCCCTCGCTCAGGGCGAGCGTGTTGCCGATGAAACCATCGAGCATGGTCAGCGCCCAGATCAGGCCGGGGGTGCGCTGGCTGCGTTCTTTGGGCGTGGCGCCTTGTGTCTTGTGGATCCAGCGGGTCAGCACTGGGCCGACGCTGACCACTTCGCTTTGCTTGAACGAACTGGTGCACAGCACCAGGCCGTTCATCTGCTGGGCGTCGGTATAGCGCTCGAACAAATAGGCAACCTTGCCACGCAGGATCAGGCTGGCGGCCGGGTTGACCTCTTCGACCACATCAGGGCTTGCCGCATCTTCGATACGCAGCAGCTTCTGGCGCGTGCGGTAACCGGGGAAGTCGAGCAGGTCGACTTCCTCTACTACCGGGTCCTTGGGGCTGTTGGTCAGGCGGAAAGTCATCTCGGCAGTCAGTGCCGCCAGTTGCGCAACCGACAGTGATACGCTGCCCTGCACCTTGTCACCCAGCAGCGGCAGTACGTTTACGGGCAGGTCGCGGCCAGTGCCGAGGCGGCCGAGAATATCGACGTTCATGATGCTGTTGGCCTGGGTGTAAGCGCCGTTTTCTTCCTTCACCAGCACGCTCAGGGGGGCGTAGACGGTGTCGGGGAAACCCAGCTTCTGCAGGCCGCCAACCAGCAGTTCATAAATTTCGGTGAGGGCGTCCTGTTCACCCCACAGGACCGAAAACAGCTTGGCACGCTGACGCGGGTTCAGGCGCGGTGCCAGCTTGATCACCCGTGGCCAGTAAAGCTCGTTGAGCTTGCGCACCGACTTTTCGTAGTTACCTTTGAGGTAGTCCCACAGGGCGACTACGTCATCACCGTTCACGCCCGGTTGCAGGCCCTCGTTTTCGCGGCCCTCGAAGCCGGCCAGCAGGGCCTGGATACGTTCGTCGGTGTAGGTGTAATCCAGCTTTTCCTGGTCGAAATCTTCGAACCAGGCATTGGACAGGATCTTGGCCACTTCGATTTCGCTGAACAGCTTCAGCTCGACCGGGTGGTTGGCATCCGGGCTGGGCTTGGCACGCCGGCTGAAACGGGTGACCAGGCCGGTGGCTTCCTTACCCAGGCCGGTCGGGTTCACATGTTCGATGAAGTCCAGGGTGCGGCCACCGAAATCGGTTTCCAGGCGGCCGCTGCGGTCAGCGGCCAATGCCGAGATCAGGTACGACTTGCCCGCCTGGGACAGGCCGAAGAAGCCGATCACCATGGGGGTGGAAGCGGCACGCTGCAGGTCCTTGGCGCGGTTGCGGGCCTGGCGCAGGCGCAGGTTGAGGCCATCGGCCTCGGCCTCGACGCTGGCAGCATTGCCACGCACCTGCTCGATCCAGTCCAGGGCCTCGCCGGCGCCTTTGTGAATGGCGCCCCAGGCACCCATCAACTGCTGTTGCTTTGGCGTAAGGTCGCTCATTTTCCTTTGACGTTCCCGCTGTCGAGCCAATAGTCGCTGTCACTCAAGCTCATGGTCGGCATGGTGTTGAGTGAGAGTTCAAGATCCCGGTCGAAATCGAAGTCGGCATCCTGGATGTTCGATTCCAGCTTCTGGATGACCAGCTTGTCGCTGATCAGCCCCTGGTCACGTTCTTCCTGGTCGAACTGCTCGATTTCCAGGCGAATGCGCAGCACTGGAGCCGCGCCGTCCTTGCCCACCGCGTGGGAAAACTTTGCGCTGCCCGAGGACGTGAAACGCAGGGTGTACAGCGGTGAGGCAGACCAGCGTTCGGCGGCCAGTTGGCGGTAGCCCAGGTGCATGTCGCCGCGCATTTCCAGCCACGGCGTACCGCGTTCCTCGCCTTCGCCAACGATAGGCAGCTCGATCAGCCCCTTGTCGGACTTGAGGTCGTGGTAGAGCACGTCGGCACGTTTGATAGTGCCGGCGTTGTCGATTTGGCCAAAGTGCTTGATGACCGAGTACGGCTTGAGCGCGGCAGTGCGGAAATAGAAGTTCGGCACGCTGTGCTTGGAGCAAAGCAGGCAGATCATCGCGCCCACCGAGGCGGTGCTTTTCGGGTCGTCGATCAGGCCATTGCGGTGGAACGGGTACCAGCCACCGGTGCGGTAGTTCTGCATCGGCAGGATGCGCCCTGGCGGCAGTGGCAGGCGCTGGCGAATGAACGCCTGGATACCGGGCAGGCGCGAAGGGCGGCCGGTCAGCAGGAGCATGTCGCAGGGGTAGTTGAACACCACCTCGCACAATTCGCCGAGCACCTTGGTGATGTTGATCTGGCCACCCATGAAGGCAGCGTGGACACGCTCCAGATCGAACACAATCGGTGTCTGCAGCAGGTCCAGAGCGCCGTCGCGGCCGACTTCGCGGCGTACGGCGGCATTGACGAACGCCAGTACGCTGTCATTGATCTGCGCCTCGCCCAACACCTGCTGCCAGGTCTGCTCTACGGCAGCCTGCGGTTGTGCCGGGTCAAACTGCTCATAGGCCTTGAGCAGGGCCAGGCCCAGCGGTACGAACACTTGCAGGTTCAATTGCTGGCGCAGCAAGCGTTCCTGGGCCGTGGCATCGCCATTGCCGCACAGGCGCGACATCAGTGCATCGGGTGCCGGAACACCCGCCGTGCGCAGTGCATTGGCGAAGGACGGCAGGATGAACTCCTGGATCACGTCCAGCAGGATGTCATCACCGGCAATCTTGAAACCGTCACGGAAGCGCTGGGTCGGCACGATGTGCACGTTGGCACCAGCACCGCCACCCGCGCCACGGTCCAGGCGGTAATCGGTGATCACCAGGTCGGTGGTACCGCCGCCGATGTCGATGGTCGCCAGGGTGATCTGTTCGTGCTCTTGCTTGTCCGGGCGGGCCAGCGTGGCAAAGAACTCCTCCGGGTGGCCGGCAAAGTTTTCGTTGACTTCGTTGTACAGGTAAACCAACTGGCCGCAGCTGGCCTCGTCCCACTCCACGCGCACGCTGGGGAACGGGGTACGGGTCTTGACGTCCTTGCCCTTGAACGGGTTGCTCTCGTCCTGGTGCCAGCCGAGGCTCTTCCAGACCAGCCCGATGGCTTCGTACAGGCGGTTGCTGAGCAGGCTGCGTTCAGCCTGGGGCATGCCAGGCGGCACGGTCAGGGTAATGCTGTTGAGCTCGACGCGGCACTCGCGCATGGCCTTGGCGCGAACGCTGGGCCGGGCTGTTGATCTGGCTCAGCGCCTGGGTCACCACTTCGGCCAACATGAAGGTCATCAGGTTGCTGCGCGAATAGCGCGGGTTGAAGACCGGCATGTCGAAGGGCTTGAGGTACAGCGGCTGGCCACGGTCGTTGATCAGGTTGGCGAATGGCGCGGCAACGGCCATTGGCTCCTTGTCGGTCTTGACGTAGGCGGTGTTGAAACGCCAGCCATGGCCGTAGGCCTTTTCATCCCACAGGTAGCGTTTGGGGCTGGAGAGGCCGGTCGAACCTTCGGTGCCGCGGTTGCGGCTGGCCAGGCGGCTGGCTTCTCCACCGACACGGGCGATGGTTGGCCACTGGAAGGCGTTGTGGCGGCCGCTCTTGATCGACAGGTGGTCTTTGCCGAAGGCGGCGTGGGTGAACTCGACCCGGCTTTCGAAGGCCTGGTTGTAGACCTTTTCCGGCTCGCTCAGGTCGCGCAGCGCCAGTACGTAGTTGTGGCGCATGCCCGAACCCGCCTGGCCATGGTCCTCGATGAGGATGCCGCAGGTGCGCGAGTTGCCAACGTCCAGCACCAGGTCCACCGGGATCGGCTTGACGACGCCATTGGCCTCGTTGGCGATCACCTTGATTTCCGGTATCTCGACCTTCGGCTTTTCGCTGCTCTGCTCGGCCGGCACCGGGCGGCGCAACAGGCTTAGCAGGTTCAGATAGTGGCCAAGGTGGCGGTTGCCCTGCAGGTCACGATCCAGGCGCTCGCGCGTCCACTCTGCGCGGGCCTCGGTGTACACCTCGGTCAGCCAGTCGCGGATCCAGGTGTGGGTCAGGAACCAGCCATATTCACGGGCACTGCACGCCAGCTTGAACGCCACGCCGGAGCGCACGTCGTCTTCGTTGGGCGCCAGGTACGGTGCGCCGGTAACCACTGGCATGGTGCGGCTGTCGAAGCCGAGGGTGAGGCGATGGGTGTTGCCGTCGACATCGGGCTCTGCGAGCTTGACCAGGCGCATGCGCGCCCAGTTGTTCGGGCCTTCGTCAAAGCGATAAGGCGGTGTGAAACGCAGGACAGGGATCGGTAACCAGATCCCGTCCAGCAGCTTCAGGCTGTCTTCCATGGGCAGGCGGAAGTGGCTCTCATCGCTGGTGTCGAACTCCACCTGCACCACTTTGTCTGGCTCAGGCTCATAGAAGTCCTTGTACTCCTTGGACCACAGCAGGCGTGTCGGCACCATGCCATTGTTGAGCTGGACGAATTTGCCGGTCTGCTCGCCATCCGGGCCGAGACGCAGGGCGAAATCCATGAATTGAATTCCGGTATCGCTGACCAGCGTGACCGTTTCTTCGAACTGGGTGATTTCGGGCAACATCTTCTGCGTTTCTCGTGTGATTAGCCGGCTTTTTTCATTTGAATGTCGAAGCCTTTGGCACCGTAGTTGGCGTTGCAATCGGCAGCGCCGTTGGCTTTGGCTTTGCAACCCACTTGCGGCAAGTCATAGCTGCTGCCGTCGGCACAAGAGGCCTGGCCAGCGCTGTTGATCGACAACAGGCCGCCTTGCATGGCCGCGCCAACCGGCGCGTGGCACTGCACGTTGTCCGGGCGGGTGACCGTGGCCTGGCCCTTGCCGTTCTGGAAGTCGTACTTCAGGCGCAGGGGCTTGCCAGTGCCGGCTTCTTGAATGCCTGCACCCGCCCATTTGCCATTGAGGAAGTCCGCGTTACCGTCGGCCGCATCTGGCGGAATGCTCAAGTCATCAGGTTGCGGCGGCTGAGCGCTGGTTTGCCCTTGCTCATCGGCCAGCTGTGGTGGCGCAGGCGGCGTGTTCCCTGGCGTCGAGGCTTCGGGCTCGCCTGGCGGTGGCGTGTCGGCTGCTTGCTCTGGCGCTGGCGGCTGCTCTGGCGCTGGCTGTGTTTCTGGCGTGTCTTGCGCAGGGGTGTCGGCATTATCCGCCGGCGCTTGGCTATCGCCTTGTGGCGCGGCACCGCCGGCATCGGCTGAGCCGCTCGGCAGGCTAGCCGCGTTGCCGGTCTGCTCAGCCGCCACGTCCGGGGCAGCTACACCCGTTGCACCGTTCGCAGCGCCAACCCTGCCCGACGATTGTGTTGGCACTTGAGCTTGGTAGTTGTTTGACCCAGAGGTATCGCGGCCAAGGTCCGGGATGCCTGGGGCGGAAAGGTTGACCCCAGGGATGCAGCCGCGCAGCCCGAACAGCAGCAGGAGCAGCAGCGGCAACAGCAGCAACAACGGCAATAGCCAGCGCCAGTTGCGCCACCACGGCAGGCGTGCGACGGCAGCGGCTGGCGCAACCGCTGCTGCTGCCGGAGCAATGGGCGCGGCTGGGGGAACCGGCGGCGCGGCCACGGGTTCGGCGATGGGGGCGGTACGCGGATACAGGCAGTGCAGGGGCTGCCTGCTGCGCTCGGCACCGGCATGGATGAAGCCCCAGAAGGTCAGCACAGGGCGGCCATCGACCAGGTAGACGAAGTTTTCGTCAGGGAAGGGCACCACACAGGTCAGCAGCTTGCCGAACACGGCGTTGTCACCTTCGGCGGCCTTTCTGGCCGTTGCCGAGGGCTGGCCGTTGGCGTCCAGGCCAAGCAAGGTGTTGCTCAGGGCGTTGATCTTGCTTTGCAACACCTCGAGCTGCGCACGTGCTGGCGCGCGTTCTTCTTCGGTGGCGCTGCTCCAGGGGATTACATCGCCTGGGCGGTCGCTGTACCAATCGATGGTACGGCCCTGCTCATCGCTCTGCGGGATGGCCAGGTGCTCGATCAGCTCCGGGTGCTCCGGGTACTTGCGGCGAATCGCTTCGCGAATCTGCAAAGCAGCGCGATAGACGGGCTGGCCAGTCTCGCCCAATGCGGTGAAGTGTTCACTTCTACCGCTGCGTAGTAATACTCCGCGCATCCTTGTAGACCTACCTAGTCTATTAGCCGAATCCATTCGGTATCCATTAAACAATACCGAAAAACCGAGCCACACTAATGGCAAAGTGCTTTTTTCGTCAATTCATATGGATGGCTTTTTGACGTCAAAGGGGTTTTTATCCGGTTACACTCCCCCTGGTCCGATCAACGGCATCGGCAACTCATCATCGACGAATGGAGCACGAAGAGCATGAGCCTTTGGGATGACCTGAAGAAAAAGGCCTACGATGCCAACCCGGAGCTGGCCGCCAAGGCCGCCCAGGCGTTGGAAAAGGCCCGGGACCTGGCGGTGGAGGCAGGGCAGAAAGCCGCGCCCATCATCAAGGAAGCCAGTGACAAGGCAGCGGGCTATGCCCAGGAAAAGACCCCCTTGCTCAAGGCCCAGGCCCTGAAGGCGATTGACGATGCCAAGCAGCGTCGTGCCCAGTTGCAAGAGCAGGCCAAGCGCGACAAAGCCGCGCGGGCGGAGATGATCCGCACCATGTATGACATCACCCTAACGCCGGACGACGTCAATTTCGTTGAAGAACCGTTCAACCATTTTGAGCGGCAGCTGATGTTTTTTGTGCGTAACGGCGAGGTGCTGGAAAGCGAAAAGCGCAACCAGACGCACCTGGACGCCTACCATTCGCACCGCACTACCGGTGGCCACATGTGGCAGGGCACCGGCCATACCGGTAGCGGCTCATCGACCATGCAGGTCACTGCGCGCAATGTTCAGGAACACGAGTTCTGGGTGCGCCTGGAGAATGGCACCGAGGCGTGTTTCCAGCTGAACAACAATGGTGTGCGCCTGCGCCCTGGGCAGTATGTGAGCATGGCGTTTGTGCGCAACGCCAACCAGGACATGGGTCAGATGGTGGCGCTGTACAACCACAACGCAGGGCAGAACTTCGTGACCCTCTCGCCGAGGGAGATCAACCAGCAGTTTCAGCTGTACCTGAAAGAGCCCGGCATTTTCAACGCCAACGAAGTGAACGGCACGCGCGACAGGCTGCTGCAAGCGCTGGACAAGCGTCTGGGCGAACTGGCCCGGTACATGGCGCTGCACGGTGACCGGCGTGCCGGCCAGCTGATAGAAGCGCAGGCGGAATAAACGAAAAAGCCCCGGGAGATCTCCCAGGGCTTTTTTGATATGGCGCACTCGGCGGGATTCGAACCCACGACCCCTGCCTTCGGAGGGCAGTACTCTATCCAGCTGAGCTACGAGTGCAACGCGCACGCATGATACCCATCTGTGTCGTTGACGTCCATCGCCTTGATCTGTGGCCTTTTTCCTCTTCTGCGGGACGCGGCTTTTGCGGGCATCTGCCCTGCGCAAAACCATCTATCCATATGCAATATCAATATTTCCCTCTGCCTTCTTATGCCCTCTATCCTCTGGTCACAACTTGTTATAACAAGTCATCGATCAGCGAAGAGACCCCATGGCCGAACTGCTCCCCCTCTCCCCGGTACCGCTCTATACCCAGGCTCAAGGAACTGCTGCGCGAGCGCATCCTCGACGGCACTTATCCACCGCATAGCCGCATGCCCTCGGAAAGCGAACTGGGCAAGGCCTTCGACGTCAGCCGCATCACCGTGCGCCAGGCGCTGGGCGACCTGCAGAAGGAAGGGCTGATCTTCAAGATCCACGGCAAAGGCACTTTCGTCGCCAAGCCCAAGGCGTTTCAGAACGTCAGTACCTTGCAGGGCCTGGGCGAGTCGATGACGCAGATGGGCTACGAAGTGATCAACCGCCTGCGCAGCTTTCGCCATGTGCCGGCCAACGCATTGGTGGCCGCCCGGCTGCAGGTCGAGGAGGGCAGCCTGGTCACCGAAATCCGTCGGGTGCGGCTGATCAACCGCGAGCCGGTATCGCTGGAATTGACCTGGTTGCCCAAGGCCGTTGGCGAAAAACTGGAAAAGGCCGACCTGGTCACCCGCGACATCTTCCTGCTGCTGGAAAACGACTGCGGCATCGCCCTTGGCCACGCCGACCTGGCCATCGACGCGGTACTGGCCGACAGCGACCTGACCCAGGCCCTGGATGTTGAAGAAGGCTCGCCGATCATGCGCATCGAGCGCCTGACCCATGCTGCCGACGGCACGCCACTGGACTTCGAACACCTTTACTACCGCGGCGATGCATTCCAGTACCGCCTGCGCATTGATCGCCAGAAAGGGGGCAAGGCATGAGCATCCAGACCCAGGATTACGACATCATCGTCATCGGTGGTGGCACCGCCGGGCCGATGGCGGCGATCAAGGCCAAAGAGCAAGACAAAAGCCTGCGCGTGCTGCTGCTGGACAAGGCCAACGTCAAGCGCAGCGGCGCCATCAGCATGGGCATGGACGGCCTGAACAACGCCATCATCCCCGGGCACGCCACCCCCGAGCAGTACACCAAGGAAATCACCGTGGCCAATGACGGCATCGTCAACCAGGCCACCGTGCATGCCTACGCTACCCACAGTTTTGAAACCATCGAGCAACTCGACCGCTGGGGCGTAAAGTTCGAGAAGGATGAGACTGGCGATTACGCAGTGAAGAAGGTTCATCACATGGGTGCCTACGTGCTGCCCATGCCCGAAGGCCACGACATCAAGAAGGTGTTGTACCGCCAGCTCAAGCGTGCCCGGGTCGACATCAGCAATCGCATGGTCTGCACCCGTGTGCTGCTCGATGACCAAGGCGCCGCCGCGGGCGTGCTGGGCTTCGACTGCCGCAGCGGTGAGTTTCGGGTGGTGCGGGCCAAGGCGGTGATCCTTGCCTGCGGTGCTGCCGGGCGCCTGGGCCTGCCGTCGTCGGGTTATTTGATGGGCACCTACGAGAACCCGACCAACGCCGGTGATGGCTACGCCATGGCCTACCATGCAGGCGCCGAGCTGGCCAACCTCGAGTGCTTCCAGATCAACCCGCTTATCAAGGACTACAACGGCCCTGCCTGTGCCTATGTCACCGGCCCGCTGGGTGGGTATACCGCCAACAGCAAAGGCGAGCGCTTTATCGAGTGCGACTACTGGAGCGGCCAGATGATGTGGGAGTTCCACCAGGAGCTCGAAGGCGGCAATGGCCCGGTGTTCCTCAAGCTCGACCACCTGGCCGAGGAGACCATCCAGAACATCGAAGAGATCCTGCACAGCAACGAGCGCCCCAGCCGTGGCCAGTTCCACGCCGGGCGTGGCACCGACTATCGCCAGCACATGGTCGAGATGCATATCTCCGAAATCGGCTTCTGCTCCGGGCATTCGGCGTCGGGCGTGTGGGTCAATGAAAAGGCCGAGACCAGCGTCAAAGGGCTGTATGCCGCGGGCGACATGGCTGCGGTGCCGCACAACTACATGCTCGGCGCCTTTACCTATGGCTGGTTTGCCGGCGTGAACGCTGCGCATTACGTGGCCGGGCGCGAACTTGCCGAGGTCGATGCCGTGCAGGTCGAGCGCGAGCGCGCGCGGGTATTTGCCCCGCTGCAGCGTGAGCATGGCCTGCCGCCAGCCCAGGTCGAGTACAAACTCAGGCGCATGGTCAACGACTACCTGCAGCCGCCGAAGGTGACCAAGAAGATGGAAATCGGCCTGGCGCGCTTTGCCGAGATCGAGCGCGACCTTGGGCAGATGAAGGCCAGCAACCCTCATGAACTGATGCGTGCGATGGAAGTGTCGGTGATTCGCGATTGCGCCGAGATGGCGGCGCGGGCCTCGCTGTTCCGCGAGGAAAGCCGCTGGGGGCTGTACCACCACCGGGTGGACTTCCCGGAGCGCAACGATGGCGAGTGGTTTTGCCATTGCCACCTGAAAAAGGGCGAGAACGGCGAAATGACCAGCTTCAAGAAGGCCGTCGAACCCTACCTGATCGCCCTGGATGCAGAAGAGCAGACCGCCTATGACCGGTTGCGGGTCAAAGCCGATGCCGCCTAGGCGACTTGCACCGCATGTGTAGGAGCGGCCTTGTGTCGCGATAGGGCTGCGCAGCAGCCCCAGCTGTTTGTGCACCGTTGCTGAAATCCTGGGGCCGCTCTGCGGCCCTATCGCGACACAAGGCCGCTCCTACAAAAAGCAGCGATTTGCCGAATAGAACGAGGGCCAAAGGCCCCAAGGACTCCGTGAAATGGCCTATCAGCCGCAAGAAATCTTCTTCCGCAGCAGCGCCCCGGTCACCATCGACGCAGACAAATGTATCGCCGAAAAAGGCTGCACCGTGTGCGTCGAGGTCTGCCCCATGGACCTGCTGGCGATCAACCCGGCCACGCAAAAAGCCTACATGGCCTTCGACGAATGCTGGTACTGCATGCCCTGCGAGAAGGACTGCCCCACCGGCGCGGTGAAGGTCGACATCCCGTACCTGCTGCGCTGATTCACCCTGCCATCCGGCGAACCACCGGACGCCCACCTGCTGTGCCCCTCGTTTCCCACCACCCAAGCCGGGCGGCGGAGACGACGCCAACTCTTATAACGATTCGAGGGGAAACACCCATGCGCCTTGTTGCAACCGTGGCCGGCCTCGCGCTGGCGCTCACTGGCCTGAATGCCAGCGCCGAAACCATCCGCATCGCCATCGGCACCCAGGACACCACCATCAACTGCGCCACCGGCGGCCTGCTGATACGTGAGCTGGGCTTGCTGGACAAGTACCTGCCGCACGACGGCAAGTACAAGGACGCCACCTATCAGGTCGAGTGGAAGAACTTCACCAGCGGTGCGCCGCTGACCAACGAAATGGTCGCCGGCAAACTCGACTTCGGCGCCATGGCCGACTTCCCGGGCTCGTTCAACGGCGTTGCGCACCTGGATGCCGGCAAGCGCAGCCTGTTCATCAGTGTGCTGTCCGGTAGCGTGCATGGCAGCGGCAACGGCATCGTCGTGCCCGCCGCGTCCAGCGTGCAGTCGCTGGCTGAGCTCAAGGGCAAGACCATTTCCGTGCCGTTCGCCTCCACTGCCCACGGCATGCTGTTGCGCGCCGTCGCCGCCCAGGGCTGGGACCCGCAGAGGGATGTGCGCATCATCGCCCAAGCGCCCGAAATCGCCGGTTCCGCCCTGCGCAGCAACCGCATCGAAGCCCACGCTGACTTCGTGCCGTTCGCCGAGCTGTTCCCCAACCGTGGCTTCGCCCGCAAGATCTATGACGGCGCCCAGGCCAACGCACCGACCTTCCATGGTGCCCTGGTCGATGCCGCGTATGCGAAGAAGTACCCTGAAGTGGTCACCGCCTACCTGCGTGCCAGCCTTGAAGCCGACCGCCTGATCGCTGCACAGCCTGAAAAGTACAGCGAGTTGATCGAGAAGGTCACGGGTATCGAAGCCGAGGTCAATTACCTGTTCCACGGCCCGCTCGGCCTGCAGACCCGCGACCTGACCTGGAAGCCTGAATACCGCCAGGCAGTGGCTACATCCATCGATACGCTCAAGCTGCTGAAAAAGACCGACCGTGGCCTGGACACCGACAAGTTCATCGACGACCAGTACATCCGTGCCGCCTTCAAAGAGGCTGGCCTGGACTACGACAAGGCGCTGAAAGACTACGAGCCGCTGCCACTCAAGGCCAATGACGCGCTGACCGGCAAACCGATCACCGACTTCAGCCGGCTGGCGCAGATCTGGGTGCGCGGTGAGGACAAGGTCCGCCACTACGCTTCGCCGGAAGCGGCCCTTGGTGCGCTGGCCCAGCTGGAGCAGGAGGGCAAGGACATCCGCGCCATCTACGCCCAGGCCGCCGACAGCGGCATCAAGTTGCTGGCCAACCAGGCCTGGTTCGTGCGCAACGCCAACGGCGAGCTGGCGGCGTTCCTGCTCAAGGACCAGGCCGAGCAATATGCCAAGGCCCATGGTGGCGAGGCGCTGGATTTTGTCAGTGCCAACCAGAAGCTGGTCGCCCAGCGCTGACCGGGAGGCATCGACATGACCCGCAACCTCAAGCGCTGGCCGGTGCGCCTGGCGTCGCTGCTGGCCTGCCTGCTGTTCTGGCAGGTGGCAGCGAGCGTGAAACTGGACCTCGGCCTGCTGACGTTCACCTATGTCCCCACACCCAAGGCGGTGCTGGACGCGGCCTGGCAGTTGCTGGCCTCCAGCACGCTGCTGGCGCACCTGGGCAGCAGCCTGTCGCGGGTGTTTGCCGGTTATGCCACTGCGGCGCTGGTTGGCGTGGCCCTGGGGTTGCTGATCGGCCGCTCGAAATGGGCTGAAGACACCCTGCTACCGCCGCTGGAAGTGCTGCGGCCGATTCCGGCGGTGGCGTGGATCCCGCTGGCGATCCTGATGTTCCCGTCGTCGGAACTGTCGATGGTGTTCATCACCTTCACAGGCGCGTTGTTCCCCATCCTGCTCAACACCGTGCACGGCGTCGAGGCCGTCGACCCACGCCTGGTGGCATCAGCGCGCAGCCTCGGTGCCGGGCGCCGGGCGATCCTGCGTGAAGTGGTATTGCCTGGAGCGTTGCCGAGCATCGTCACCGGCCTGGCCATCGGCATGGGTACCTCATGGTTCTGCCTGGTCACCGCCGAGATGATTTCCGGGCAGTTCGGCATCGGTTACTACACCTGGGAGTCGTACACCTTGCAAAACTACCCGGACATCATTGTCGGCATGTTGCTGATCGGCGTGCTGGGCATGGGCAGCAGCGCCCTGGTCAAGCGCCTGGGGGCGCTGGCCACGCCGTGGTACCGCACGCGGAGGGCCAGTTGATGAACAGTTATCAACAGGCACCGGGGCGTATCGTTGGTCGTGGCCTGTCGATTTGCCTGGGGCACGGTAGCGAAGCGTTCGAGGCGGTACAGCGCCTGGACTTTACCGTGGCGCCTGGCGAGTTCGTCTGCATCCTTGGCCCTTCAGGTTGTGGCAAGTCGACGTTGCTCGGCGCCCTGGCCGGGCACCTGGTGCTCAGCAGCGGCCAGCTGAACGTGGACGGCCAGCCCGTTGCCGGGCCGTCACCGCAGCGTGGCATGGTGTTTCAGCACCACACCTTGCTGCCTTGGCGTAGTGTGCTCGACAACGTGGCCTTTGGCCTGAAGATGCAGGGCCTCGGCCGCGCCGAACGTCGCCGGCAGGCTGGCGAAATGTTGCAACTGGTGGGGCTGGCCGACTTTGCCGGGCGCTGGCCCAGCCAGCTGTCCGGCGGTATGCAGCAACGTGCCGAAATCGCCCGGGTGCTGATCAACCGCCCACGGCTGTTGCTGATGGACGAACCTTTCGGTGCCCTGGATGCGCAGACCCGTGCACGCATGCAGGAGCTGTTGCTGGACATCTGGGCAAGCATCCGCACCACCGTGGTGTTTGTCACCCACGATATCGATGAAGCGCTGTTCCTGGCCGACCGCATTCTGGTGATGAGCCCGCGCCCCGGTCGCTTCATCGAGGACCTGCGCCTGGACTTTGCGCGACCCCGCCGCGCCAGCCTGCTGACCAGCCCTGAATTCACTCACCTCAAGCGTCATTGCCTGGCATTGCTGCGCCACGAGGAAGGCCGCGAACTGCCGCGCCTGACCCCGCTGGGCCTGCCGGACACTGACCATCCACCGCTACGGATCGCGCTATGACTGACCAAACGACCGACAACCCCGACATCCTTGCCCTGTTGCCTCGCCTTGATGCCCGCGACGCTGGCGTGCGCCGCATCGCCCTGATCGAGTTGGCCGACCTGGAAGACCCGGATGGCTTGCCATGGCTCACCGATGCACTGCTGGTGGACACCGACGAGGATGTGCGTGCCGAGGCCGCACGCCTGCTCGAGGCCTGGGAGGAACCCGAAGTAGTGCAGGCCCTGTGTGCTGCGCTGGCCGATGCCGCCGAGCCGGTACGGCTGGCAGCTGCGCAGAGCCTCAGCGAACTCAAGAGCCTTGAAGCCGGGCAGCTGATCCTGCCGTGGGTCAAACACGCCGATGCCTTCGTCCGTGCCAGCGCCCTGCGTGCGTTGCGCGAGTTGCGCCTGGAGGATGCTGCCGAGCCTGCGCTGCTGGCGCTGGCCGATAGCGATGCTGCCGTGCGGCGCGAGGCAGTGGGCATTCTTGGCTGGCTCAAGCACCAGCCGGCGTTACTGGCACTGGCAACGCTCGCCGAAGCCGAGCCTGACACTGAAGTACGTCGCGCAGCCATCGGCGCGCTGGGCCTTGCCCGGGACAACTCGGTGTTGCCTGCGTTGGTGGCGGCATTGGCTGACCAGGCCTGGCAAGTGCGTGAGGAAGCCGCCACCACGTTAGGCAAGGTAGGTCAGGTACAAGCAGGCCCGGCGCTGGTGGATGCCCTTGCCGATGACTTCTGGCAGGTACGCCTGCGGGCCGCGCGTTCTCTGGGGCGGCTGCGGTATGCCGCTGCACTGGACGCGCTTGGTGTGTTGCTTGGCCATGGCATTGCCAACCTGCGCAAGGAAGCGGCGCTGGCCCTGGGCGAGCTGGGCCAGGCGCGTGCCTTGCCGGTGCTGCAGGCTGCCGAGGCCGACAGCGACCCAGAGGTGCGCAAGGCTGTGCGGATTGCCCTGGCGCAACTGCGCGGGGCAGCCTGATGAAAGCCCCGCAAGCCATTCGCAACCTGCGCGGGCCAGGGCAGTTGGTACTGCAATGGGAAGACGGCGAGCACAGCGTCAACCATACCCGTTTGCGCGGAGCCTGCCCTTGTTCACAATGCCGTGCGGCGCGGCTGTCGGGCGCGATCAGCCTGGTGCGTGACGATGTGCGCGTGGTGCAGATCGAGTCGCAAGGGTATGGCGTGCAACTGGTGTTCAGCGATGGGCATGAGCGCGGGATCTACCCTTGGGCTTACCTGCGTGACCTGGTCAGCAAGTGAAGCTGATCCCTCAGGCTACCGCATCCCCCTGTAGGAGCAGCCTTGTGCTGCGAAGAGGCCGGTAAGGCTAAAGATTATCTTCAACTGCAATGGCCTCTTCGCAGCACAAGGCTGCTCCTACATGGCTTGTGTCTGCCCTGAAATTGTCGCCGGTCATTCAAAGTGCAATCAGCTCCGGCCGTAGCCCCTCGACCCGTCGCACCGGCGGTGGCAGGTAGCCGCCATCCCCGGTGATCTGGTGCAGCACCTTTTCGCGCAGCCCATGCAGTGCAACGCCGGTGCGCAACCGTGGGTGCGGCAGGTCGATCTCGACCACCGACTTGATCCTGCCCGGGCGTGGCTCCAGCACCACTACCCGATCAGCCAGGTACGTCGCCTCCTCGGCATCGTGGGTCACCAGCAAGGTGGTGATGCCTGCACGCTCGCGAATGGCCAGCAGCTCGTCCTGCAGTTGCTGGCGGGTCAGCGCATCGAGCGCACCAAACGGTTCGTCCAGCAGCAGAATCCGCGGGCTTGCCACCAACCCGCGGGCAATCGCCACGCGTTGGGCCATGCCGCCGGAAAGCTGGTGCGGGTACGCTGTCTCGAAGCCGGCCAGCCCCACCAGCAACACGAACTCATGCACACGGCGGGCACGCTCCCCTTGGGTCAGTGGCTCGTTTACCAGGCCCAGGGCGATGTTCTGCTCCACGGTCAGCCAAGGGAACAGCCGATGCTCCTGGAACACGATGCCGCGCTCGCCACCGATGCCGCTGACGGTGTGCCCATCGACGCGGATGCTGCCGCTGTAGTCGGTGTCCAGGCCCACCAGCAAACGCAGCAAGGTAGATTTGCCACATCCGGACGCACCGACAATGGCAATGAACTCGCCTTCGTTGATCGACAGGTTGAAGTTGCGGATGGCCTCGAATGGTTGGCCGTCCACCGTGAACACCTTGCCGACCCCCTCGAAGCTGACCAGCGGTGGGGTGGTGTCGGGCTGGTTGGCCGCCTGCAGGTGCGAAGTGTTGAATGCGTTCATGCGGTTCTCCAGCGCGTAGCGCGCGATTCGAGGCGTTGTCCAAGGGTGCCGAGCAGGGCGCCGACCAGGCCGATCAGGACCATGGCGGCCATCACCTGGTCCATGCGGAACAGTTGCTGGGCGCCGATCATCAGGCTGGCGATGCCACCGTCCGAGGGCATGAAGTACTCGGCGCCGATGGTGCCCAGCCAGGCGTAGATCAGCGACAGGCGCAGGCCGGCGAAAATCGCCGGGGCTGCGCCGGGTAGCACCAGCAGGCGCAGGCGTTGCCACAGGTTCAGGCGCAGGGTGCGCGCCGCTTCGCCCAGCTGTGGCGAGAGGCTGGCGATACCGCGCTGGGTAGCGATCAGCAGCGGGAAGAAGGCGGCCAGGCCAACGAACACAAGTTTGGCGCCTTCACCCAGGCCGAACCACGCAGTGAGCAGTGGCACCCAGGCGAACAGTGCCACCTGGCGCAAGGCTGACAGGCTCGGCCCGAACAGGCGTTCGGCCGCGCTGGAAAGCCCCAGCAGCAACCCGGCCAGCAAGCCTGCGGTGCCGCCCAGCAACAGGCCGCTCAGGGTGCGTTGCAGGCTTAGCAACAAGGCTTGTGGCAGCGACCCATCGGCCAGGCCGACCAGCAGCGTGCGCAACACCTCAAGTGGCGAGGTGAGGATGTTCGGGTCAACCCAGCCAAAGCTGTTGCTGGCCTGCCACAGCGCCAATAGCGCCAGGGGCAGCAGCAGGCTTTGCCAGCCGCGTGGCACAGGCCCGCGCTGCTGCTCGCCAGTGGCTGGTTGCGGCCAATACAGCAGGCGCTTTTCCAGGGCAGAGAAGCTGCGCTCCAGCACGGCGCCGACCAGGCCGATCACCAGAATGCACAGCATCACCAGGTCGAGCATGAACAGTTGCCGCCCCCACACCATCAGGTACCCGATCCCTTCGCTGGAGGCCAGCAACTCGACCGCCAACAGCGAGGTCCAGCCGGTGGCCAGCGCCAGGCGCACACCAGTGAGGAAGGCGGGCAGGGCGGCCGGCAGTAACAAGCGCAGGAACAGTAGGTGCCGGGGCAGGCGCAGCGCCGCAGCGGCCTCACGCAATTTTGGCTGGGCATCGCGCACCCCCACCAACGTGTGCAAGGTAACGGGGACTACCACGGCTTTCACCAGCACCACCAGCTTGAGCAACTCGCCGATGCCGAAGAACAGCATGAACAACGGAATCCAGGCCAGGGTAGGGATTTGGGCCAGCGCCACGAAGGTTGGCAGCACCAGCGTCTGCGCCCGCCGCGAAGCCCCCAGCCACACACCCAGCAGCAATCCGCTGGCAATGCCCGCCGCCAGCCCCCAGAACAGCCGTTGCAGGCTTATCCACAAGTGCCCCCACAGCTCGCCCGAGCCAAACTCCAGCGCGCTTTGCCACACCAGCGCCGGTGCCGGCAGGATCTGCTCGCTCATCCAGTGCTGCCGGCTTGCCACTACCCACAGCAGCGCAATCAACACAGGCAGCAACCAAGGCAAAAAGCGGTCACGGCCATTGTGGGAGCGGCCTTGTGTCGCGATAGGGCCGCGCAGCGGCCCCCGAAGCCACCTCCGATTCCTGTTCAGAACTCCATTCATCGGCCATCTCTCGAAGCGTTGTTAGGTTATTCACTTATGGAATTAAAAAAATCATAAAGTGACTTTCAAGAGATAAGAGCATGCGTTCCCTGCATACGGAAGCCCCCTGCCGTTGCGTTTTCCTCATATTTTCCATGCGTTTTCCGCAAGCTGCCCGCAGGCCCGCATGCCGCCTGATTTATGCCTTTCAGTTACTAAAAGATGAAGTTTTGGTCTTTGTAGGTTCTAACAAGACCTGCCTAGCTTCTGGCCAAAGCGCCGGCCATCGCCGGTGGCAGCCTGCCAAGGAGCCTTGCCATGAAAACCCCGTTGCGCCACTTGATTACCGCCCTTGGGCTGGCCTTCACCCTCAGTGCCCACGCCGCTGAACCTGCCAAGCCAGAAAGCATTCGCATCGCCGTGCCCGACCTTAGCGCCGGCAGCAAGCCCAGCGCCGGTGGCGTGGTCGATGTATTGCGTGACCAGCAACTGCTGGAGAAGGCATTCGCCAAGGACGGCATCCGTATCGACTGGCACTTCTTCAAGGGCGCCGGGCCCGTGGTGAACGAGGCGCTGGCCAACGGCCAGGCCGACTTCGCCTATCTGGGCGACCTGGCTGCGATCGTCGGCAAGGCCAATGGCCTGGACACCCGCGTGCTGTCGGCGGGGGTGCGTGGGGTCAAGAGCTACCTGGGCGTGGTGCCCGGCTCTGGCATCAAGACCCTGCATGACCTCAAGGGCAAGCGCGTGGCGGTGTTCCGCGGCACAGCCAACCAGCTGTCGTTCGCCAGCGCCCTGGCCAGCCAAGGGCTGAGCGAGCGCGAACTGAAAGTCATCAACCTGGACTTCAACGCCGCCAACGCCGCACTGGCCGCCAAGCAGATTGACGCCACCTGGGGCCTGTCCAACCTGCTGTCGCTGCGTGAGCGCGGTTTGGTCGAACTGCCGGTCAACTCGCGGGACCTCGAAGGTGCCGGTAGCACCCAGGCGGTACTGCTGGGCACTGGCGATTTCATCCGCAAGTACCCCGAACTGGTCCAGCGCCTGGTCAACGCCCAGGAGCAGGCCAGCACCTGGCTGCGCGATGAGCACAACCGCCAGGCCTACATCGATCTGGTCGCCAGCAACGCCAACTGGCCGCGCAGCATCCTCAGCGATGACCTGGCCAAGGAAGACCTCGCCCACTACTTCGATCCACGCCTGGACGCTGACTTCCTCGGCCAGCTGCAGCAGGGCGTTGACCTGGCGGCCAAGGAACGCTTGATCCGCCGTGGCTTCCAGGTAGCCGACTGGGTCGAACCGCGTTTCCTCGATGCTGCGCTGAAACAGGAACAGGCTGCGCAGGCCGCCCGCTGAACCTTCAAAAACCCCGACAATGACTGCAAGGACCACGACCATGAGCAATGCCGCCCTGGCCACCGCGCCACAAACCCTCGAACTCGACATTCACCCGGTTGCCGGCCGTATCGGCGCCGAAATCCGCGGTGTGCAACTGTCCGCCGACCTCGATGCCGCCACAATCGAGGCTATCCAGGCGGCACTGGTACAGCACAAGGTGATCTTCTTCCGCGATCAGACTCACCTGGATGACCAGAGCCAGGAAGGGTTTGCCAAACTGCTCGGCGAGCCGGTCGCCCACCCCACCGTGCCGGTGGTGGATGGCACCAGCTACCTGCTGCAACTCGATGGCGCCGAAGGCCAGCGGGCCAATTCCTGGCACACCGACGTGACGTTCGTCGACGCGTACCCCAAGGCCTCGATCCTGCGCAGCGTGGTAGCACCGGCATCGGGCGGCGATACCGTTTGGGCCAACACGGCTGCGGCCTACCAGGAACTGCCCGAGCCGCTGCGCGAACTGGCCGACAAGTTGTGGGCGGTGCACAGCAACGAATATGACTACGCCAGCATCAAGCCCGACGTTGACCCAGCCAAGCTGGAGCGTTACCGCAAGGTGTTCACATCGACCGTTTACGAGACCGAGCACCCGGTAGTGCGTGTGCACCCGGTCAGTGGCGAGCGGGCGCTGCAATTGGGGCATTTCGTGAAACGCATCAAGGGCTACTCGTTGGCGGATTCGCAGCACCTGTTCGCTGTGCTGCAAGGGCATGTGACGCGCCTGGAAAACACCGTGCGCTGGCGCTGGCAGGCGGGGGACGTGGCGATCTGGGATAACCGCGCGACGCAGCATTATGCGGTGGATGATTATGGCACCCAGCCGCGGGTGGTGCGCCGGGTGACCTTGGCGGGAGAGGTGCCGGTCGGGGTGGATGGGCAATTGAGCCGGACAACCCGCAAGGGCTGAGCCCAGTAGAGAACCTGTGTAGGAGCAGCCTTGTGCTGCGAAGAGGCCGGTGCTGACACCATCAATCTGCGATGTCTGCACCGGCCTCTTCGCAGCACAAGGCTGCGCCTACACCAGACTGCACAAACCTTCAGGTTTCGGTATCACAGGCAATCAACTGCCTGACCAGCCCCTGCGCCAACGGCGACAAGCCATACCCCACCCGGCTCACCACCCCATAGCGGGTATGGCACGCCTCTTCCTGCTCGGGCGTCAGGTCTGCCAGTTTCAACTTCACCAGCCCGCCCTCGCGTTGATACGGCCGCAAGTTGGCATTGCAGGCAATGCCGATGGTGTCCGAGTGCATCACCACATTCAGCAACGCATACCCGTGCTCGCACTCCACCGCTGGCAGGAAGTCCTGCCGCCCGCTGAGATCGCTGAGGATCTTGCGGATGTTCGGCGGGCGGAAGGTGGTGGCCATCGGGTAGTCGAACAGGTCTCGCGCCTGCACCGCTTCCTGCTCGGTCAGCGGGTGCCCGGCGCGGCAGCAGAAGTGCCAGCGCTGTGGCGTCAGCTTGTGCACCTGGTAATCCGGGTCGGACTCGAACTGGCGGGTGTCAGCGACAAAGAATTCGATCTCTTCGGCCACCAGCTTGCGGTTCAACGCCTGCCAGTTGTCCACCTGGAAGCAGGTGCGCGCCGCCGGGTACTCGGCCACGAAGCGCGCCACTGCGCGCGGCACCAGGCCACCGGCTGGCGCAGGGCCGGAGCCGAAGCGCACCACCCCGGTGGTAGCGCCGTTGAACTGGTGGATTTCGTTGACCAGGTTGTGCGCCCCGTGCACCAGGCGCCGCGAATGCTCCAGCACCAGCAAGCCCTGGCGGGTTGGCGCCAGCTCCTTGCTGGCGCGGTCCACCAGGCGGCAGCCGACGTTGTGCTCCAGGGTCTGGATGCTGCGGCTGAAGGCCGATTGCGACAGGTTCACGGCCGCCGCAGCGGCCACGAAACTGCGGTGCTCGACAAGGGCGATGTAGTGGCGCAGCTGACGCAGATCGATATGCATTTTCTACATTAAAACCTTCGGTCAAATGCAATTGCTGACAAGGGTGAGTCCCCTTATAAAGGGTGTTACTTATTCCACTAAATATGAATTACAAATATTTATATCACTTAAAAGAATATAAGCCCGACTGACCGCGATTCGGTTCCGCCAACGGAAATGCTCGCCAGGGCCCACGCCTCAAGGAGCATTTGCATGTCCGGACTTTCCCGTTGGCCTGCGCGCGCGTCGCGTTTTACCTTGCAACCCTTGGCCGCTGGCGTGCTGCTGGCGGCGTCCTCTGGCAGCTTCGCCGAAGAGCCGGTCAGCGCCACCCCGGCGGTAGAGCAGGAAGCCAAGCTCGGCACCGTCACGGTCAATGCCCGCCGCCGTGAAGAAACCGCGCAAAGCGTGCCCACGCCGATCAGCGTGCTCGACAGCGAAATCCTGGAAACCCAGCGCATCTACCGCGTGCAGGATTTGCAACAGCTGGTGCCAAGCACCAACGTCGCTTACGTGCATGCCCGCCAGTCGAGCATCTCGATCCGTGGCCTGGGCAACAACCCGGCCAGCGATGGCCTGGAAGGCAGCGTTGGCATCTACCTGGACAACGTCTACCTCGGCCGCCCGGGCATGGCGGTATTTGACCTGCTGGATGTGGAGCAACTGGAGGTGCTGCGCGGCCCGCAGGGTACGCTGTTCGGCAAGAACACCACGGCCGGCGTGCTCAATATCACCACGCGCAAGCCCACCTTCCACCGCGAAGGCAGCATCCAGCAGTCGATTGGCGAAGACGGTTACCTGCAAACCCAGGGCAGTTTCTCGGGGCCGATCAGCGAGACCCTGGCCGGGCGCATCAGCGCTTACCGCACTGAAGACGACGGTTATGTAAAGAACATCCACAACGGTGACGACCTTAACGGCGGCAAGCGCCAGGGCTTTCGCACCCAGTTGCTGTTCAAGCCCAGCGACACCTTCAACCTGCGCTGGATTGGCGAGTACAACGAAGAGGACTCCAACAACGGCATCCTCAGCCTGTACAGCACCGGCCCCACCATCAATGGCGTCAACCGCTACGAGAGCCTGGCCGCCCAGGCGGGTGCGACCCTGGTGTCGGGCAAGGACCGCAAGGTCAATTTCGACGCCGACCAGCAGGTGACGGTGTTCCAGGGCGGCACTTCGGTGGAGGCCAACTGGACCTTGCCCAACGACTTCACCCTGACCTCGATCACTGCCTACCGCTGGTGGGACTTCACCCCGCGCAATGACGATGGCCTGAACGTGCCGGTGTTCTACAGTGCCGGGGTATCGGTGCGCGACAAGCAGTACTCCCAGGAAATCCGCCTGGCTTCGCCTACCGGTGGCGCCTTCGACTACGTGCTGGGTGCCTATTACTTCAAGCAGGACCTGGACAACAAATCCTTCACTTACTACGGGCCGCAGGCAGATGTCTGGAACCTCACACCGGCCGGTGCACTGAACAACGTCAACACCATTGGTGACGGGCACATCGATACCGACAGCTATGCGTTGTTCGCCCAAGGCACCTGGCATGTCACCGACCGCCTGGATTTCACCGCCGGCATTCGCGGTACCTATGAAGAAAAGAGCGCGTGGGTGACCCGCGATGCGCCTGAAGGAGGTGCTGCCGTAACCGGGGCCGCTGCCACTGCACGCCAGGCCCGGATAGGTGCCTACGATTCGGGCGACCTCAACCAGTACAGCTTCAGCCCTTCCGGCCTGTTGGGCCTGAGCTATCGCTTCAACGAACAACTGCTGGGCTACGCCACCCTGACCCACGGTGAGAAGTCGGGTGGCGTCAACCTTACCGTCGGCGCTGCACCACGGCTGGGTACCGATTCGCTGCTGGTGGGCACCGAGCGAGTCAACAACGCCGAACTGGGCCTGAAAAGCACGCTGTTGGACGGCCGCCTGCAACTCAACAGCAACCTGTTCTGGGCCGAAGTGCATGGCTACCAGGCCAACGTCTACGACCAGATCAACCGCGTGCAGTACCTGGCCAACGCCGGCCGCGTGCGCTCGCGTGGCCTGGAGTTCGAAGCCACGGCGCTGCCGATTCGAGGCCTTACGGTCAACTTCAACGGCTCGTGGAACGACGTGCGCTACACCGAGTACAAGGATGCCCCATGCCCGCCGGAGGTGAGCCTGGCCAATGCCACCGCCACCTGCGACCTGTCCGGGCACCAGGTGGTCGGCGCCTCCAAGTACATCGCCAACCTCAATACCCAGTACAAGTGGCAGGCCACCCAGCACGTCGAGCCCTACGTCACCGCCAGCTACGCCTTCCGCTCGAAGGCCGTGGGCACCATCGACGATTCCGATTTCGGCCAGATCCCCAGCTACGCGCTGGTCAACCTTTCCGCCGGTGTACGCCTGGACCAGGGCGATGGCGTGGTCGACCTGTCGCTGTGGGTGAAAAACGCCGGCGACAAAACCTACTTCACCAGCCTGTGGAACTCCGCCAACGGTGGTTATGCCGGCGTGCTCGGTACCCCGCGCACTTTCGGCGCCACTGCCCGTTACGACTTCTGAGCACAAGGAGCTTTGCCATGAATGCCAAGACCGAAACCCCTGCACTGCCTGAAGGCGCCTGCCTGACCGCGAAAGTCCCGGAGCGCGACCAAGCGCTGCTCGGCGATGTGGTGGTCAACCCGTACCGCCTGGCGCCGCTGACCGCGATCATCCGCGACGGTGGGCGCAGCCTGAGTGATGCGCATGTGCGTGTGCTGGGGCGTGGCGAGCGCGGTGTGGACATTATCTATGACGTATCCGACCGTTCGCTGTGGACCTATGGCGGTATCCCGGTATTCGGCCTGTACCCGGACCACGTCAACCAGGTGGAAGTGACCTACAAGCTCGACGGCGAGCGCATTCGCGAGCAGTACCAGATCTACGCCCCGGCCGTGCGCCTGCCGGTGGTGGCCAGGCAGACCGCCGCGTTGCCGGAGGTTGAACCGGTCAAGGTGGCGCCAGGCTTTGAAAAGCGCCTGTACCTGTTCAACCATCTGCAGGGTGACATTCCGGGTGGCCGCGCCTTCAAGTGGAATGCCCTGGGTGGTGCGGCCGAATGGGACCAGGTGGGCAACAACTGGATCGCCGACAGCAATGGCGATGTGCGCTGGTATCTGGATATCGAGCAAATCCATGACTCAAACCGCCGCGATAGCCTGGGTGGCACCATGGGCTTCCAGCAGACCCGCGACGGCAAGCTGATCTGGGGCCAGGGCCAGACCTACTCCAAGTACGACCTGTTGGGCCGGCGTATCTGGCAGCGCAGCCTGCCCGACAAGTTTGCCGACTTCTCCCACGAAATCCGCGAAACCGCCAACGGCACCTACCTGCTGCGGGTGGGTACCAGCGACTACCGCCGCCCCGACGGCAAGCGCGTGCGGTCGATCCGTGACCATATCATCGAGGTCAGCGAAGCCGGGGATGTGCTGGACTTCTGGGACCTCAACCAAATCCTTGACCCGTACCGTGGCGACTTGCTGGAAACCCTCGGCAAGGCAGCGATCCAGTTACCGGAAGGCGTGCAGAAGCAGGACGACCGCCTGGCCAACGAACTGGCCGAGGGTGACCTGCCCTTTGGCGACACGCCGGGAGTGGGCACCGGGCGCAACTGGGCGCACGTCAATGCCATCGATTACGACGCCGATGACGACAGCATCATCGTTTCAGCACGGCATCAAGGGGTGGTGAAGATTGGCCGCGACAAGCAGGTGAAGTGGATTCTTGCCTCGCCCCAAGGCTGGCCGCAGCACCTGCGTGAGAAGGTACTGAAACCGATTGAAAGTGAAAGCTTCGATTGGTCCTGGACCCAGCACACCGCCTGGCTGACCGGCAAAGGCACGCTGACCGTGTTCGATAACGGCTGGGGGCGCGACTTTGCGCCAACCAAGCTTGCCGGCAACTACAGCCGGGCGGTGGAGTACCGCATCGACGAAGCCAAGGGCTCGGTCGAGCAGGTGTGGGAGTACGGCAAGGCGCGCGGCGACGAGTGGTACAGCCCGGTTACTTCGGTGGTGGCCTACCGCCCTGAGACCGACACGCAGTTCATCTATTCGGCTTCGGTGAACTTCCTCACCCCCGAGAAACTGACCACTACCGTGCTCAACGAGGTGCGGCGCGGGACCCAGGAGGTGCTGGTGGAGCTGAAGGTGCACAGCCGGCAGCCGGGCAGTGTCGGCTACCGGGCACTGGTGATCGACCTGGCCAAGGCGTTCTGATTCATCCCTGCCGGGAGGGCCGTCGGTCCTCCCTTCACATTTCTTTCAGTTCATTCGTCTAACCTGTACCGGCCCTATCGCCGGCAAGCCAGCTCCCACAGGGACCCCACAAAATTCAGCACCTGTGCAGTCCCTGTGGGAGCTGGCTTGCCGGCGATAGGGCCAGTTGCCACAGCACAAAATTGTGAATTTTCCGCCGGGCTGTTCAACCATTCGTTCTTTTTTTCGAACAGCCTATTGTCCAACACCCCAGCAGCCGCTTAGCATTCGTTTGAGATTTCAAACGCTCGATGCCCTGCCTTGGGCGCTTTTCAACAATCAACAATTCGGGAAGCCGACATGCAGCTCAAAGACGCTCAGTTGTTCCGCCAGCAAGCCTATATCAATGGTGAGTGGCTGGATGCGGACAACGGCCAGACCATCAAGGTGACCAACCCGGCCACCGGTGAAGTCATCGGTACCGTGCCGAAGATGGGCACCGCGGAAACCCGCCGCGCCATCGAAGCCGCCGACAAGGCCCTGCCGGCCTGGCGTGCACTGACCGCCAAAGAGCGTTCGGCCAAGCTGCGTCGCTGGTTCGAACTGATGATCGAGAACCAGGATGACCTGGCTCGCCTGATGACCACCGAGCAGGGCAAGCCACTGGCCGAAGCCAAGGGCGAAATCGCCTACGCCGCCTCGTTCATCGAGTGGTTCGCCGAAGAAGCCAAGCGCGTCTACGGTGACACCATCCCAGGCCACCAGCCAGACAAGCGCCTGATCGTCATCAAGCAGCCAATCGGCGTTACCGCGGCCATCACCCCGTGGAACTTCCCGGCCGCCATGATCACCCGTAAAGCCGGCCCGGCCCTGGCCGCTGGCTGCACCATGGTGCTCAAGCCTGCTTCGCAGACCCCTTACTCCGCCCTGGCCCTGGTCGAGCTGGCACACCGTGCCGGTATCCCGGCTGGCGTGCTGAGCGTCGTTACCGGCAGCGCTGGCGAAGTTGGCGGCGAACTGACCGGCAACTCCCTGGTACGCAAGCTGTCCTTCACCGGCTCGACCGAAATCGGTCGTCAGCTGATGCAGGAATGCGCCAAGGACATCAAAAAGGTTTCCCTGGGCTGGGTGGCAACGCCCCGTTCATCGTGTTCGACGACGCCGACCTGGACAAGGCGGTCGAGGGCGCGATCATCTCCAAGTACCGTAACAACGGCCAGACCTGCGTCTGCGCCAACCGTATCTACGTGCAGGACGGCGTTTACGACGCGTTCGCCCAGAAGCTGGCCGCTGCTGTTGCCAAGCTGAAGATCGGTAACGGCCTGGAAGACGGCACCACCACTGGCCCGCTGATCGACGGTAAAGCTGTCGCCAAGGTTCAGGAACACATCGAAGACGCCGTCTCCAAAGGCGCCAAGGTGCTGTCCGGTGGCAAGCTGATCGAAGGCAACTTCTTCGAGCCGACCATCCTGGTTGACGTACCGAAGACTGCTGCTGTGGCCAAGGAAGAAACCTTCGGCCCACTGGCACCGCTGTTCCGCTTCAAAGACGAAGCCGAAGTCATCGCCATGTCCAACGACACCGAGTTCGGCCTGGCTTCGTACTTCTACGCCCGCGACATGAGCCGTGTGTTCCGTGTTGCCGAAGCGCTGGAATACGGCATGGTGGGTATCAACACCGGCCTGATTTCCAACGAAGTGGCACCGTTCGGTGGTATCAAGGCTTCTGGCCTGGGCCGCGAAGGTTCCAAGTACGGTATCGAGGACTACCTCGAAATCAAATACCTGTGCATCAGCGTCTGATAGCACGGTAAAGGCTTTACCTCTGCCAGCGGGGCGCGAGAGCGACGTCTCGCTGGCCTTTTTTACACGCAGTACCTGGTGGCCAGGGCGTTTGCGGCAGTCGATCAACGAATACTGTTCGCGAGCACTCCCAGTCACCCCCGAATAAAAGCGCCATTCCTGTCGGCGCAATGAGGGCATTATGAGCAAGACCAACGAATCCTTGATGCAACGTCGTGTAGCTGCCGTCCCACGTGGCGTTGGCCAGATCCACCCGATCTTCGTCGACACCGCGAAGAACTCGACCGTGATCGACGTTGAAGGCCGCGAACTGATCGACTTCGCTGGCGGCATCGCAGTACTGAACACCGGCCACCTGCACCCTAAAGTGGTTGCAGCCGTGCAAGAGCAGCTGACCAAAGTCAGCCACACCTGCTTCCAGGTGCTGGCCTACGAACCCTACGTAGAGCTGTGCGAGAAGATCAACAAGCTGGTACCAGGCGACTTCGACAAGAAGACCCTGCTGGTCACCACCGGCTCCGAAGCCGTTGAAAACGCCGTCAAGATCGCCCGTGCTGCCACTGGCCGTGCTGGCGTCATCGCCTTCACCGGCGGCTACCACGGCCGTACCATGATGACCCTGGGCCTGACCGGCAAGGTCGTGCCGTACTCCGCTGGCATGGGCCTGATGCCAGGCGGCATTTTCCGCGCCCTGTTCCCGAGCGAACTGCACGGTATCAGCGTTGACGACGCCATCGCCTCGGTCGAGCGCATCTTCAAGAACGACGCCGAGCCGCGTGACATCGCTGCGATCATCCTCGAGCCAGTACAAGGCGAAGGCGGCTTCCTGCCAGCGCCGAAAGAGCTGATGAAGCGCCTGCGCGAGCTGTGCGACAAGCACGGTATCCTGCTGATCGCCGACGAAGTACAGACCGGCGCTGGCCGTACTGGCACCTTCTTCGCCATGGAACAGATGGGCGTTGCGCCTGACCTGACCACCTTCGCCAAATCCATCGCTGGCGGCTTCCCGCTGGCCGGTGTGTGCGGCAAGGCCGAGTACATGGACGCCATCGCGCCGGGCGGCCTGGGCGGCACCTACGCGGGTTCGCCGATCGCTTGCGCCGCGGCCCTGGCCGTGATCGAAGTGTTCGAAGAAGAAAAACTGCTGGACCGCAGCAAGGCTGTGGGTGAGCGCCTGACCACCGGCCTGCGCGAAATCCAGAAGAAGTTCCCGATCATCGGCGACGTCCGTGGTCTGGGCTCGATGATTGCTGTTGAAGTGTTCGAGAAAGGCACTCACACCCCGAATGCTGCTGCCGTTGGCCAGGTTGTTGCCAAGGCACGCGACAAGGGTCTGATCCTGCTGTCCTGCGGCACCTACGGCAACGTCCTGCGTATCCTGGTACCGCTGACTGCCGAAGACGCACTGCTGGACAAAGGCCTGGCCATCATCGAAGAGTGCTTCGCTGAACTCGCTTGATGTGACACGCTTCTGAAAAAACCCGCTTCGGCGGGTTTTTTTGTGCCCAGAAAAGCCGTGGGGCGCTATCGTTAGCGGAGGATTTGCTTTGGAAGCTGCGACGGACTGTGTGTCAGGCTAATCAGGAGCTGTTGGCGATGAGCGCTGCAAACCCCACCGCACCAAACGTACTGATTGTCGAGGGTGATCCCTGGGTACGTGACATGCTCGGCGAGATGCTGCTCAGCGTACGCTGTGATGCCCGGCTGCACGTATGCGCCGACGGCTCGCAGGCACTCAACCTGTTGGCCAACAAACCTGACCTGATCATCGCCGCCCGCGAGCTGGCCGGTGTCGATGGCCTTGACCTGCTGCGCAAGGTGCGCGCCAAAGGGCCGGGGTTGCCTTTTATCCTCATGAGCAACCGCAGCGACAGCGCCAGCGTGCGCGAAACATTGCCGCTGCACCCTACCGCCTACCTGAGCAAGCCGCTGAACCTGGATAACTTGCGCAAGCGCCTGGAAGAGCTGCTGGTGGCGGTTGGCGAGGAAATCGCCTGCCCGGTACCAGCCTTGCAGGCAGGTGCCAGCCTGCCCGCCTACCTGGAGCAGCGCCGCGCTACCGCCGATGGCGGGCCGCTGTTGGCCGATGTGCAGGTGGCGATCAAGCGGGCGCTCAACCCTCAGGGCCTGAACCTGAAGGTGCTCGAAGAGGAAGTGCGTAGCGACCCCCAGGTCACCGCCGTGCTGATTGCAGCTGCCAACAGCGCCGCGCTGCACCGCGAAGCGCCGGTGCAAACGTTGCTGCAGGCCTTGAACAAGCTTGGTAGCACCCAGAGCATGAACCTGATTCTGGGCATGACCCTCAAGCGCAGCGCACGGCTCAGTGACCCGTTGCTGGCGCAGCACGCAGCCGGTTACTGGGCCCTTTCGCTGCATACGGCCGAATATGGCCGTACCTTGGCGCGCATGCTTGAACTCGACGAAGGGCGCTGCTATTGCGCGGGCTTGCTGCATTGCCTGGGCGACCTGGCAGTGCTGCGCTGCCTGCAAGAGTGGGCACTGGCCGGGGGCGAACTGGATGAACGCAAGGTACAGCAATCGCTGGATGAGTTCGGTGCGGCGTTCGGCTCGGCGCTACGCACCCGCTGGCGCTTGCCGCTGGCATTGCGCGAGTTGATCGCGGCCATCTACCAGCTGGGCGGTGGCGTGTATTCGCGGGAGATCCTGGCCATGAACCTGGCCGGGCAGCTAGCGCGGCTGCCGGCCGAGCAGGGGCTGGAGAAGGTGGCCAGCGGCAAGACGGCACGCTTGCTCAAGCTAGGGTTGTCAGAGCTTAACCGGCTACGCAAGGTAGAAAACCCCGAAGCGAAACCAGCGCTGTTGGCCGACGCGCCCTTGAAAGCCGACGAACCGGTGCCCCTTGGGCAGCCCGACATCACTGAGCCGCCTGCTTGAGTGTGTTCAACGCAGACAATAGCCGTGGAGCAACTGGTTCTGGAGCCGGATGATGTTGTTCGGAAAGTCGAAGCGGCTTATGAGGCTTTGAGGGGATGAAAGGCTTGGCTGTCATGCACGATGCGTTCGATTCGGGGGGCGGTTTCAGCGACGAGGTATTGGGGTTCGTCATTACCTGCCTGTTTTGCGGGGCTATCAACTGTGAAGAGTTTCAGAGTTGGAGCGCGCAGGTGTTGGCGACTGACCAGGCGCCTGCATTTATGAATGAATTGATGACATTTGACGAGCCGCTGTTCAAGGTTTTCGCCGTGATTGGGCATGTGCCACATTGGCCGCATGTTGAAGCCGAGGAGCACGCGCTGTATGGCATTGCCGTGTGCAGAGGCATTGAGCCTTTCGACATGCCGGTGTCACCGCAGGAGGCCAGGCAGGCGCTGGTGGCAGAGCCTGGTATCGAAGCTGTGTTCCGTCAGGTATTCGACTTCATTGCCTGGTGAGGCGGCCGCAGGTGTTGCGCAAAGCTTGAGGCCGTCACTAACCCCTGAGTGAGCAACTGTCTTGCACAAAAGCTGAAAGCGAGCGCGATCACTGTGTGTGCGGGCCTGCCCTAAAGCCTGTCAGTCAAGGTTATTGGGGCTGCTGCGCAGCCCATCGCCGGCAAGCCAGCTCCCACCCCGACGGCATCGTACTCAAGTCATGCGCCCTACCTGTGGGAGCCTGGCTTGCCGGCGATGGGCCGCAACGCGGCCCCTATTTGCTTAACTGATAGGCATTGGGGCTTGCCCGTGCCATCCACCGCGTAGCCCGAGTGGGCCGTGAGACTCCTCACAAGCTGGCGTATCAGCCGCAGACGATCTGGTTCTTGCCCTGCCGCTTGGCCTGGTACATTGCCGCATCGGCACGTGCATACAAACTGTCCAACGTTACATCTTCATCCGTCAGCCCAGTCAGCCCCTGGCTCACTGTCACTCCGTAGTTCTGCTCGTCATGGCTGAAACTCAAACGCTGGATCGCCCGCTGCAAGCGCTCGGCAATCTGCTCAGCCGCCTGGGCATCGCAACCCGGGAACACTGCTGCGAATTCCTCACCACCAATACGCCCGAACAGGTCGCCACGCCGTAGCACGGCCTTGCCGCTGTCGGCGATGCGTTGCAGTACCTGGTCGCCCTCCTGGTGGCCGTAGCTGTCGTTGATACGCTTGAAATCATCGATATCGAGCAGCAGGAAAGCCAGCGGCGTGCCGTCTTCGCGGGCGCTGTCGAAGGCTTGCTGGGCGCATTCGAAAAAGTGCCGGCGGTTGCTGCTCTGGGTCAGCACGTCGGTGGTGGCCAGGCGTTGCAGTTCGCCTTCAAGCTGCTTCTTTTCCGTGATGTCTTCGGCAATGCCGACAATGATCACCCGGTCGCCGTCACGCTGCTGGTTGATGTAGCACTTGTCGCTCAGCCAGCGCACCTCTGCGTCGGCATTGATAATGCGGTACTCGCGGTCTTCCACCGAACCCTTGAGCAGCACCTGGGCCAGGCTGCGCTCGGCGTACTCCAGGTCGTCGGGGTAGATGCTGTCGCGCCACTCGTTGTAATCGGCAAGCACCAGGCTCACCGGGCGGCCGAAGATGCGCTCGTAGGCAGGGCTTACGTACAGCACCTGTCGGGTTTCCCAGTCGAAGGCCCAGAGTACCGCGTTGACGCTGTCGAGAAGGGGGCTGAACAACTGCTCGCGTTCGCTCAATCGGGCGACTTCGCCTTGGGCGTGGAGCAAGGCCAGCAGGGTCTGGGCGGCTTCAGGAGGCGGGGTACCGGGCAGGATCGTGGGGATGTTCTTGGCCATGTGCACGAATCAGGTCTCGACTTGAAAGCGTGCGGCCAGCATCCTGCCCGCCACGCGGGCGATGTGCAGTTTTGAGTGGCGGCGTGGGGGTGAAGTTCCGGGCGGCACGCCCCGCTTGGGGGCATGCCGACTAACGGCGGTCAGGCGCCGGTCGGGCGCAGGGAGTAGGTCTTGAGCTGCGCCGCGAAGTCGCGCAGGGCATGGATGCCGCTGGTTTCGGCTTCGTGTATCCAGTCCTTCATGGCTGCCAGCATGTCGTGGCCGTTGGCGCTGGTACGTGCCCAGATCTGCTGCAGGGCCAGGCGCTTTTCGTAAATGGTCTTCAGCGCCTGGCTGTGGGCAAGCATGGACTCGATTCGCACATGGTGGCGGTCTTCCAGCAAGCTGGTTTCGCGCGACAGCAGGCGTTTGGCGCGGCGGAAGTGGTGGCGCACCGAGGCATCGACGCGCGCCAGTTCCTGCTTCACCAGCGGGCCGATCACCAGCTTGCGGTACTGGGCCATGATCTGGAAGCGGTTGTTGAGGATGGCCATGGCAGTGTCCATGTCCAGGCTGGCCTTGCCCGCCACCCGGTGGGCGATTGGCGCCACGCGCTGCACCTTGGCCAGGCGCAACAGGCAGAACAGGCGTATCCAGGCCCAGCCCATGTCGAACTCCCAGCGCTTGACCGACAGCTTGGCCGAGTTGGGGTAGGTGTGGTGGTTGTTGTGCAGTTCTTCGCCGCCGATGACGATGCCCCATGGCACCAGGTTGGTGGCCGCGTCGCGGCATTCGAAGTTGCGATAGCCGAGCGCGTGGCCCAGGCCATTGACCACGCCGGCAGCCCAGAACGGGATCCACATCATCTGTATCGCCCAGATGGTGATGCCGATGGTGCCGAACAGCAGCAGGTCGATCACCGCCATCAAGGCGATGCCACCCAGCTTGTAGCGCGAGTAGAGGTTGCGTTCGATCCAGTCATCCGGGCAGTTCTTGCCGTAGATGCGCAGGGTCTCGGGGTTGCGCGCCTCTTCGCGGTACAACTCGGCGCCCTTGCGCAACACGGTGCTCAGGCCCTTTTGCACCGGGCTGTGCGGGTCGTCGGGGGTTTCGCACTTGGCGTGGTGCTTGCGGTGGACGGCGGTCCATTCGCGGGTGTTCTGCGCCGTGGTCAGCCACAGCCAGAAGCGGAAGAAGTGCTTGAGCGCGCCATTGAGCTCCAAAGCCCGGTGCGCCGAGTAGCGATGCAGGTAGACCGTGACGCTGACGATGGTCACGTGGGTCATCAACAAGGTGATGCCGACCAGTTGCCAGGCCGACAAGTCGAGCAGGCCGTAATACCACATAGGTGTAAAAACCCTCGGAATGCAGGAGGAGGGGCTGATTATCCCTTGGCAGGGAAATAAAACCAGTCAAAGCTGACGACGCGATGTTTCATGCGATCCCTGTGGGAGCGGGCGTGTCGAGGCGTCGAACCGCCGCGAACACCGGCAACGCCGGTGCCATGCACCGAGTTGCCTTCTTCGCGGGCATGCCCGCCCCCACAGCGCACCAGAACCTTTATAATCGCCATTCTTTTTTGATGGGCAATCCCACCCGACATGTCTGTTTCCGTTCGCGACGCCTTGCGCATGGCTGCGCTGTATGTGGTGCTCTCGATCCTCTGGCTGGCGCTCGCCGAGGTGATGCTGCACGGCATGACTGACGACCCCTTGGCACTGACCGTGGGGCGGCAGATCAATGTGGTGCTGTGGGTGTTGTTCAGTGCCGTGCTGATCTATGTTTCGCGCGTGCGGCTGCTGAACTTCATCGGTGCCGGTGCGCGCCTGCGCTGCGAGGACCGCGAACGGCTGCGCATGGCCGCAGCAGTGTTCGACAGTACCCTGGAAGGTGTACTGGTCACTGACCGCCAGGGCCTGATCGTGCACGTGAACCGCGCCTTCATGCGCATCACCGGCTACCAGCAGGACGAAGTCATAGGCCAGCGCCCGAGCAAGTTCAAATCGGGCCGCCATGGCCAGGCGTTCTACCAGCAGATATTCGCCACCCTGGCCGAACAGGGCGAGTGGAGCGGCGAAATCTGGAACCGGCGCAAAAGCGGCGAAATCTACCCGCAATGGCAGACCATCTGCGCCATACGCGATGACGACGGTGAGCTGAGCCATTACGTGGCGGTGTTCAGCGACATCAGTGCAATCAAGCATTCGGAGCAAGAACTGGCCTACCTGGCCCACCACGATCCGTTGACCGGCCTGCCCAACCGCCTGCTGTTCACCGACCGGGTCACGCAAGCCCTGGCGGCCGCCCAGGCCAACAAGCGTGGCTGTGCCCTGCTGCTGCTGGACCTGGACCACTTCCAGAGCATCAATGACGGCCTGGGCCACACCATCGGTGACCAGTTGCTGAAGCTGGTAGGCGAGCGCCTGGGCGAGGTGCTGGGCAATGGCGTGACCCTGGCACGCCTGGGTGGCGACGAGTTCGGTGTGCTGGCCGAGAACTGCCAGCAGGTCGGCCAGGCGGGCAAGCTGGCGCAGTGCATTATCGAGCGCATGCGCGAGCCGTTCCTGTTCGAGGACAATCGCCTGTTCATCAGTGCCAGCGTCGGTATCAGCCTGTTCCCCAGTGACGCCTTGAGCGCCGAGCAGTTGCTGCGTAATGCCGACGCGGCGTTGTACAAGGCCAAAAGCAACGGGCGGGCCTGCTATGCGCTGTATACCGAAGAGCTGACCGCCCACGCCCAGCACCGCGTCGAGACCGCTGGTGAGCTGCGCCGGGCCCTGGAGCAGGATGAGCTACGTGCGTACTTCCAGCCGGTGCATGACCTGGCGACAGGCCGGCAGGTCGGGGTCGAGACATTGGTGCGCTGGCAGCACCCCCAGCGCGGCCTGGTGCCACCAGGCGAATTCATCCCGATTGCCGAGCGCACCGGGCTGATTGCCGAAATTGACACCTGGGTGCTGCGTCAGGCCTGCCGGCAAATGGTGCAGTGGCAGGCCGAAGGCCGGCAGCTGGCGTTTGTGGCGGTGAACATTTCCAGCCGTCTGTTTGGCCAGCATGAGCTGTACCGGCAGGTGGCCGAGGTGCTGCACGAAACTGGCCTGGCCCCGGCCCTGCTTGAACTGGAAGTGACCGAAAGCGCGGTGATGGAAGACCCGGAAGTGGCGCTGGAGCAACTGCACCGTTTGCGAGAGCTGGGGGTGACCCTGGCCATCGACGATTTTGGCACCGGGTATTCGTCGTTGCTGCGGCTCAAGCGTTTGCCGGTACAGAAGCTGAAGATCGACCAGGGCTTCGTTGCCGGGCTGCCATTGGATGAGGATGACATCGCGATCGTGCGGGTGATCATCGCCCTGGCGCGCAGCATGGGCATGCAGGTGCATGCCGAGGGCATCGAGCAGGCGGAGCAGGCCAGCTTCCTGCTGCAGGAGCAGTGTCAGTTGGGGCAAGGGTACTGGTTCGGGCGGCCGGTGCCGGCTACGGATCTTCGCTGGGAATGAGATCGCCGGGTCCGCTTTGCGGCCCTTTCGCGGCACAAGGCCGCTCCTACAGACGACCGCGTACCCCTGTAGGAGCGGCCTTGTGCCGCGAAAGGGCTGCAAAGCAGCCCCCGGCATTCAACGCTTGTTCAAGCCCTTCGCCAGGCGGTCCCCACCCAGCTGGATCAACGCCACCAACGCCACCAGCATGGCGATCACGGTCAGCATGATCTGGCTGTCGAAGCGCTGATAGCCATACCGGTAAGCAATGTCACCCAAGCCCCCGGCACCAATCGCCCCGGCCATGGCCGAGGAGTTGATCAGGGTCACCAGGGTAATGGTGAAACCCCCGACGATGCCCGGCAGCGCCTCGGGCAACAGCACGTGCCAGACGATGTGCCAGCGCCGGCAACCCATGGCCTGTGCAGCTTCAACCAAGCCATGGTCGACTTCGCGCAGGCTGACCTCGGCAATTCGCGCAAAAAACGGCGTGGCGGCAATGGTCAGCGGCACCACCGCCGCCCACACCCCATAGGTGGTGCCTACCACCAGGCGGGTGAAGGGGATCAGCGCGACCATCAGGATCAGGAACGGGATCGAGCGGAACAGGTTGACGAAGGCGCCCAGCACCCGGTTCAGCAGCGGCGCTTCGAAGATTCCGCCCTTGTCGCTGGTAACCAGCAGTACCGCCATTGGCACCCCGACCAGCAGGGCGATCAGCGACGACACGCCGACCATCAGCAAGGTATCGAGCAAGCCTTCCAGCAGGCGATCAAACCACATGGCCCAGTACCTCCACGTCCTCGGCCCAGCGGCGGGCACGCTCCAGCAGTTGATGGGTGTCGTGTGGCGAGTGTTGCACCGACAGGATCAGTTGCCCCAAGGCATGCTCGCCAATGGTTTCCACGCCGCCCTGCAGCAGGCGCACGCGGCCGCCCAGATCGTTGAACAAGGCGGATAGTTCGGGTTCGCCGAGCAGTGTCAGCTTCAGCACCACAGCGCTGTCGCGGCTCACCGGGCTGGCCCGCAAGCTGGCTTGCAGCGCGGCAGGCAACCTGGCCTGCAACGGTGCAAGCAGGGTGCGGGTGACCTCGTGCCGTGGAGAGCCGAACACCCGCCAGACCTCGCCTTGCTCGACCACTTCGCCACGCTCCAGTACGACCACCCGGTGGCAGATGTCGCGGATCACTGCCATTTCGTGGGTGATCAGCACGATGGTCAGGCCCAGGCGCTGGTTGATGTCGCGCAGCAGCTCAAGGATCGAGGCGGTGGTTTCCGGGTCCAGCGCCGAGGTGGCCTCGTCGCACAGCAGGATCTCGGGGTCGTGCACCAGTGCCCGGGCAATGCCCACGCGCTGCTTCTGCCCGCCGGACAGCTGCGCCGGGTACACGTGGTGCTTTTCCTGCAAACCGACCAGCTCCAGCAGCTCGCGTACCTTGCGCTGGCGCTCGGCCTTGGGCACGCCGGCCACTTTCAAGGGCAGCTCGACGTTTTGCCACACGGTCTTGGCCGACATCAGGTTGAAGTGCTGGAAGATCATGCCGATGCGTCGGCGCAGCGCCACCAGGTGGTCCTCGTCGAAGGGCGCGATGTCCACCTGGTCGATCAGTACCCGGCCCTGGCTGGGTTGCTCCAGCCGGTTGATGGTACGCAGCAGCGAAGACTTGCCGGCGCCGCTGCGGCCGATGATGCCGAAGATCTCGCCATGGCGGATGTTCAGGTCGATGCCTTGCAAGGCCGGTTGTGCCTGGCCAGGGTAGGTCTTGCCCAGGCCAATGAAGCGCACATGGGCTTCATTGACCTCCGGGCGCAGGGCCTGCTCCTTGACCGTTGGCGGCAATGGTTGTGGTGTAGGCGCCCTGAGCGCGCTGGCCTGGCTCATGTCAGCCTTCCCAGCCGGCTTGGTAGAGTTTGCCGTGGGCTTTGTCCAACGCTGCACGCACCACCGGCGAGTGCTGGTAGATGTCGACGAACTTGGCCAGGCGCGGGTCGTCCTTGCTTTGCGGGCGGATGACGAACTGGATCACGTATTCCTTGTTTTCCAGGCCATCGAACAGCAACGCCGAGGTGGCATCGAAGGTGTTGGCCAGGCGGATGTAGGCTGGGTAGCCTTGCACCAGGTCGGCGTCATCGTAGGCGCGTACCAGCTGAACGGCCTCGACCTGAAGGATTTTCAGCTTTTTCGGGTTGGCGACAATATCGTCCTCGGTGGCCTTGTAGCCAACGCCTGGCTTCAGGGTAATCAGCCCGGCCTTGGCCAGCAGTTGCAGGCCACGGCCGCTGTTGATCGGGTCGTTGGCGATTGCGACGCTGGCGCCTTCAGGCAGGTCGGCGAAGCTTTTGTATTTTTTCGAGTACAGGCCAACGTTATTGATGATGCCCGACGCGTAAGGCACCAGGTTGAAGCCCGCAGCAGCCTTGGCGTTTTCCAGGAACGGGATGTGCTGGAAGTAGTTCACGTCGATGTCGCCGCTGTTGAGGCTGACATTGGGCGCGATCCAGTCGCTGAACTCGATCAGCTTCACTTCCAGGCCTTGTTTGTGGGCTTCTTCCACGGCGGCTTCCAGCGGAATGGCAAAGGCTGATGTGGTGCCGATCTTCAGCGGTTCGGCAGCCAGGGCACTGGTGCCCAGGCCCAAGGTAAGGGCAATGGCCGCGACGGGCCGGAACAGTTTCTCAAGCATGGTGCAGGGCTCCAGTCGGGGCAGGGGTTGGGGTAAAGCGGTACGTCGAGCCCGGGTGATCGGCGGGCAGGTGCGGGTGGTCGGCCTGGAACAGCTTCTCGCGCAGGGTGCCTTCGGCGTAGGCAGTCTTGTAGCGGCCACGCTGCTGCAACTGCGGGATGACCAGGTCGATGAAGTCCTCGAAGCTTTCCGGGGTGACGGTGCGGGTCAGGTTGAAGCCGTCCAGCCGGGTTTCGTCGATCCAGGCAATCAACTGTTCGGCCACCTGTTCGGGAGAGCCGACCAGGGTGACGTAGCGGCCACCCAGGGCGTGCTGTTCAAGCAGGCGCCGACGGGTCCAGGCGTTGTCCTGCAACTGGCGCGTGGCGGACTGGATGGCATTGCCCTGGCTGAAGCCGATCGGCTCGTCCAGCCCGTACGCCGCAAAATCGATGCCGGTGGAGGCGGCGAAGTGCGCAACGCCGGCCTCGGGGCTTGCATGGCGCAGGTATTCGGCATACTTGGCCTGGGCCGCTTGCTCGGTGGCGGCGACGATCACCGTGATGCCCATGAACACTTTGACCGCTTGCGGGTCGCGACCGGCAGCCTGGGCGGCTGCGCGTACCTTGTCGACCTGGGCACGGGTGGCGGCCTTGTCCTGGCCACTGATGAACACGCATTCGGCATGGTTGCCGGCGAAGGCCAGGCCTCGCTGCGAGCTGCCGGCCTGGAACAGCACCGGGGTGCGTTGCGGCGAGGGTTCGCTCAGGTGATAGCCCTCGACGTTGTAGAACTCGCCGTGGTGGCTGACCTTGCGCACCTTGTCGGGCTGGGCATACACGCGCTGCTTGCGGTCGGCGACCACGGCGTCATCGGCCCAGCTGCCTTCCAGCAGCTTGTACAGCACTTGCAGGTATTCGTCGGCCTGGTCGTAGCGGCGGTCATGCTCCGGTTGCTGCGCCAGGCCCATGGCGCGGGCGGCGCTGTCGAGGTAGCCGGTGACGATGTTCCAGCCCACCCGGCCATTGCTCAGGTGGTCGAGGGTGGAAAGGCGCCGGGCGAACAGGTACGGCGCCTCGTAGGTGAGGTTGGCGGTAAGGCCGAAACCCAGGTGGCGGGTGACCGCAGCCATGGCCGAAACCAGCAACAACGGGTCGTTGACTGGCAGCTGGATCGACTCTTTGAGGGTGACGTCCAGCGACTGGCCGTAGATGTCGTAGGTGCCGACGATGTCGGCGATAAACAGTCCGTCGAACAGGCCGCGCTCCAGCAGGCGTGCCAGGCTGGTCCAGTACTCCAGGGACTTGTACTGGGTCGAGGTGTCCCGTGGGTGGGTCCACAGGCCGTGGTTGATGTGCCCGATGCAGTTCATGTTGAAGGCATTGAGCAGAATCTGCTTGGCCATCAGATGGTCCCCCGGCGTGGCGGGTTGGCATCGTTGAGGTAGTAGTTGCCGATGGCGTGGTACTTCCAGCGCACCGGATCGTGCAGGGTGTGCACGCGGGCGTTGCGCCAGTGGCGGTCGAGGTTGTGTTCGGCCAAGGTGGCCTGGCTGCCACCCAGCTCGAACAGCGCGGTACCTGCAGCGAGCGATATCTCGGTGCTGATGGCGCGAGCCTCGGCCACGGCGATGGAGGCGGCGGCCACGTTGTCGGCGGTGCTGTCGTCGCGGGCGCGGTCGAGGTATTCGCCGGCGCGCTCCAGCAGGGCTTCGGCTGCATGCAGGCGGATCGCCAGGTGGCCGAAGCTCTTCAGCGTCAGAGGGTCATCCGTGGCCTTGTCCAGGCCGGAGTCGACCCACGGGCGACTGCGGGTGCGCACGAAGTGCAGGGCATCTTCATAGGCCGCGCGGGCGATGCCGGTGTCGATGGCGGCATGAAGTATTTGTGCCAGCGGCCCGACCGGGGTGGGGCGCTCGAAGGCGCTCTGGAACGGCACCACGTCGGCGGCACTGACATACACGTTGTCGAACACCACCGAACCGCTGCCGGTGGTGCGCTGACCAAAGCCGCTCCAGTCGTCGATCACCTGCAAGCCCTGGCTGTCGGCCGGGACGAAGGCCAGCTGCTGTACGCCGTGTTCGTCGACGACCGAGGTAGGAATGCGCTGGGCGTAGATGGCGCCGGTGGAATAGAACTTGCGGCCGTTGATGCGAAAGCCGTCGCCGTCACGGCTCAGGCGGGTGGTGCGTTCGTTGGCGGTCTTGGTACCCAGCTCGGCCAGGGCATTGCCGAAGCGGCGGCCGGCCAGCACTTCGGCGTACAGGCGCTGTTGCTGTTCGGGGCTGCCGTTTACCCGCAGCACTTCCAGGCCGTAGAAATGGTTTTGCGGGATCTGCCCCAGCGAACCGTCGGCTTGGGCGATACGGGCGATGACCTTGGCCAGGGTGACGTTGGACACGCCGGCACCGCCGAAAGCCTTGGGCACGCTGATGGCCCACAGGCCGGAGCGGGTGAACAGCTCCAGTTCGGCGTGGGGCAGGCGGCGTTCGCGGTCGCGCAGGGCGCTGTCGCGGCGCAGTTGCTGGGCGATGTCTTCGGCGACGTTCAGGGCTTCGGTGTCGCTGGTGATGATATTTGTCGTCATGGTGTTTCTCCGGTGCCATTGGGGCCGCGTTGCGGCCCTTTCGCGGCACAAGGCCGCTCCTACACGGGAGCGCGCACGGTTTTGTAGGAGCGGCCTTGTGCCGCGAAAGGGCTGCAAAGCAGCCCCCAGGGCACTCAAATCAGATCCAGGAATGCCGCGCAGGCAGGGTGCCGTTGAGGTGGTACGCGCCCACCGCGTGGTACTTCCAGCGCACCGGGTCGTGCAGGGTGTGCACCCGGGCATTGCGCCAGTGGCGGTCGAGGTTGAACTCGGCAAGGGTGGCGCGGCTGCCGGCCAGCTCGAACAGCTTCTCGCTGGCTTGCAGGGAAATTTCGGTGGTCAGTACCTTGGCCTCGGCCACCGCAATCGATGCCCGTGCCGCGCTGGCTGCATCGATTGGCGCGGCATTGACCTCATCGAGCACTCGCGCAGCCTTGCGCAGCAGCGCTTCGGCAGCGTGTAGCTCAAGCTTCAGCCGGCCGATGTCGGCGATCACATAGGGATCGTCGCTGGCGCGGTCCACGTTGGCTTCGATCCACGGGCGGGACTTTTCGCGTACGAACGTGATCGCGTCATCGATTGCCGCTTCGGCAATACCGGCGTCGATCGCCGCCTGGATAAGCTGCGATGCAGCGCCCTGGATGTTGGGGATATCACGCTGGCGCCAGTTGTCGATTACCAGCTCCGCGTCTACCGGCACCTGGTCGAGCAGTACAGTGCCGCTGGCGGTGGTGCGCTGGCCGAACCCGGACCAGTCATCGACGATGCGCAGCCCCGGAGTGCCACGGCGCACGAACGCCAGGCGCTGGCGGCCTTCTTCGTCGAGGGCTTTCACTGCCACCCAGTGGGCGAACAATGCGCCTGTGGAATAGAACTTTTCGCCGCTGATGCGATAGCTATCGCCGACGCGGGTGATCCGGGCCTTGAGGGTGAGCGTGTCCTTGGTGCCGCGTTCGGGCCCGGCATTGCCGATGCGCCAACCGTCGAGCACGCTGCGGAAGATCAGCGCCTGTTGCGCCTCGGTGGCCGTCAGACGAATCAGTTGCAGCATGCCAAACTGGTTCTGCGGGATCTGCCCCAGGGCCGGGTCGGCGGCGCTGATCAGGCGGAACACTTCGGCGACGGTTTCGAACGACACGTCGGGGCCGCCGTGGGCCTTGGGTACGCTGATGCTGCCCAGGCCGCTGCGGGTAAACAGCTCGATCTCCGCCCACGGCAGCTTGCGTTGCTGGTCGCGGCGGGCGGCTTGCTCGCGGGCAACCTCGGCCAGTTCGCGGGCTGCTTGCAGGGCTTCGGCGTCGTTGCGCAGTACCTTGGCCGGCAGCAGCAGGGGCGAGCTGTCGAGATCGCTGTGAAATTGGGTATTTGGCTGGCTGGACATCAGTACCGCTCCTTGGCTGCACTCAATGCCCTGGCGATACGCACTGGGGTGATTGTGACCCTGACCATTCCTGACCTCACAAAAAAGTTGTGCCGCTACAGCTGGTCGCGACAAATGTGTGCTGGTCCGGTGGTCCGGTTTATATACCCTAATGCTTTATAAAAAGTTTATGAACTAACTCTTTGGAATATATATAGAAGGAGGGATTTGCTTGGGATGCACTGGCCCTATCGCCGGCAAGCCAGCTCCCACAGGTACACCACAGTACTCAAGACCTGTGGTGTACCTGTGGGAGCCTGGCTTGCCGGCGATAGGGCCAGTGCAGGTTTATTCTGAGGCTGCAGTCCCGAGGAACTTGCGCAAAAACTGGCGGGTACGTTCTTCCTTCGGCGCCGCAAACAGCGCCTTGGCTTCCCCCTGTTCCACGACCACGCCTTTGTCGAAGAAGATCACCCGGTTCGCCACGTCCCGGGCAAAACTCATCTCGTGGGTGACGATGATCATGGTGCGCTTTTCCTCGGCAAGGTCGCGGATGGTGGCCAGCACTTCACCCACCAGTTCCGGGTCCAGTGCCGAGGTGGGTTCGTCGAACAGGATCACCTCCGGCTCCATGGCCAGGGCGCGGGCGATCGCCACCCGTTGCTGCTGGCCACCGGACAGGCGCCGTGGGTAGGCGTCTTCCTTGCCCGCCAGGCCCACTTTGGCCATCAGGCGCCGACCCAGCGCAATGGCTTGCTCGCGGGGCGTCTTCTTGACGATCACCGGCCCCTCGATCACGTTCTCCAGGGCGGTGCGGTGTGGGAACAGGTTGAAGTTCTGGAACACGAACCCGGCCTGTTGGCGCAAGCGGCGAATTGCACCCTGCTGGCCACCCAACGGACGGTTGGCATCGATGCTGATGGCGCCGATCTGGATGTGCCCGGCATCGGGGGTTTCCAGCAGGTTCAGGCAGCGCAGGAAGGTGGTCTTGCCCGAGCCGCTGGGGCCGATGATGGCCACCACTTCGCCGGGCTGCACGGTCACGTCGATGCCGTTGAGCACGGTCTGGCCCTTGAACTGCTTGGTCAGGCCTTTGACTTCAATCATGCTCATTGCTCCTGGTCATGCTGGTTGACCCGCGCTTCCATGCGGTTCTGGAAGTGCGCGAGGATGCTGCACAGCACCCAGTAGATAACCGCCACCGCCACGTACATGGTGAACACTTCGAAGGTGCGTGCGGTAATCAGCTGCGCCTGGCGGAACAGCTCGGGCACCTGGATGGTCGCCGCCAGGGCGGTGTCCTTTACCAGCGAGATGAAGCTGTTGCCCAGCGGGGGCAGGGCGGTACGCAAGGCTTGTGGCAGGATCGCCCGGCGCATGGCCTGAACGCGGGTCATGCCGATGCTGGCGGCGGCTTCCCACTGGCCACGGTCGATCGAAGAAATCGCCGCACGCAGGATTTCACAGATGTAGGCCGCCATGTTCAGTGACAGGCCGATCAGCGAAGCCGGGATGGGGTCGAGCTCGATGCCGATTTGCGGCATGCCGAAATAGATCACGAACAGTTGCACCAGCAGCGGCGTGCCGCGGAAGAACGACACGTAGATCCGCGCCAGCCAGTTCAGCGGCAAAACCTTCGACAGCCGCATCAGCGCCAGGGCAAAGCCCAGCAGCAGGCCGAAGAACATGCCGCCGACACTGAGCAGCACCGTATAACCCGCGCCCTTCAGCAGGAAGGGCGTGGAGTCGACAACGAGTTGCAGGCTTTCGGCAATCATTTGGTGACATCGGCACCGAAGTATTTTTCGGAGAGCTTGGCCAGCGTGCCGTCAGCCTTGAGCTTGTCGATGGCCTTGTTGATGGCATCCAGCAGCTCTGGCTCGCCCTTGCGCAGGGCCACGCCGCTTTCCAGGCGCGAGAAGGCATCGCCGGCCAGTTCGGTGTCCTTGGCTTTTTGCGCGTATTCCAGTGCGGCCAGGCGGTCGATCAGGATGGCATCGATACGGCCGTTGCGCAGGTCGGCGAACTTGCTCGGGTCATCTTCATAGGTGCGCACTTCGGCTTTCGGGACGTCTTGCTTGACCCACTGTTCGTAGTTGGTGCCCAGGCCTACGCCGACTTTCTTGCCGGCCAGGTCTTGCGCGGTCTTGATGTTCAGCTGCTCGGCTTTTTTCTTCAGGATCAGGGCCTGGATACCCGAAACGGTGTAGGGCTCAGAGAAATCGTATTTCTTTTTGCGCTCCTCGGAGATGGTCACCTGATTGACCACCACATCCAGGCGTTTGGATTCCAGCGCGGCAAGGATGCCGTCCCACTTGGTCGGCTGGATCTTGGCCTTGACCCCCAGGCTCCTTGGCCAGCAGTTCCGAAAGCTCTACCTCGAAGCCGGCCAGCTTGCCGTTTTCGTCCTGGAAGCTGAACGGTGGGTAGGTGCCTTCGAGGCCGACGTTGATCACGCCTTTGTCCTTGATGGTCTGCAATTGCTCGCCGGCGAACGCCTGGCTGAGCAGGCCGGCACCCAGCAGGAGGGCCAGGCTGGCGTTGAGTAGCGGTTTGGCGAATTTCGACATGTCAGAGCCCCGCGCTTGTTGTGTAAGTAGTGAGGTGGCGACTATAGGGTTGGCTGCTTAGGCCAGGAAATAATAAAAAATTATTTTGTTATTTCCTTTTTGATTTGTGCCAGGTGCTGGCTGCTTTGAGGGTAGGCGAGGATGCCCACGCCGTCATCGCGGCTTATGCCTGACTTAGCGCAGGATGGAATAAAGCGTTGTTTTTTCCAAGGGACGGATTTGCCGTAGAGTGGATTGCATGTAGGCAGGCCCGGCCTCTTCGCGGGCTCGCCCGCTCCCACAGGTACTGCACAGGGCTTGGAATTTGTGCGGTCCCTGTGGGAGCGGGCGAGCCCGCGAAGAGGCCGGACCTGCAAATAAAAATGAGTTTGGCCTACTCAGGCAGGAGAAAACCGTGAGCGAACAACCTTCATCCGCGCACTGGCAGTTGCAGAGCATCGTCACCGGCTTGCGCGGCGCCCGAGAGCAGTGGCGCACCCGCAATGGCCGCAGTATTGGCGAGCAAGGCGGGCGAGAGCTGCCGTCGCGCGAGGCGATGCGCCAGATCCTGGAGCAACTGTGCGGTGCGTTGTTCCCCATGCGCCTTGGGCCTGTGGACCTGCGCGAAGAGAGTGAAGACTTCTACGTTGGCCACACCCTGGATGCTGCGCTGACCGCCTTGCTCACCCAGGCGCGCCTGGAGTTGCGCTATGCCGCCCGGCAAAGCAAGGCTGAGCTGGCCAGCGTCGATAGCCAGGCGTTGAAGCTGATCCAGGGCTTTGCTGCTGCACTGCCGGAATTGCGGGTGCTGCTCGACACCGACGTGCTGGCTGCCTACCACGGCGACCCGGCGGCGCGCAGCGTCGATGAAGTGCTGCTGTGCTACCCGGGCATCCTGGCGATCATCCACCACCGCCTGGCGCACCACCTGTACCAGGCCGGCCTGCCGCTGCTGGCGCGCATCGAGCCGAGCTGGCGCATTCGGCCACCGGTATCGACATCCACCCTGGCGCGCAGATCGGCCCGAGTTTCTTCATCGACCATGGCACCGGTGTGGTCATCGGCGAAACCGCGATCATCGGCGAGCGCGTGCGCATCTACCAGGCGGTGACCCTGGGCGCCAAGCGCTTCCCCAGCGATGAGTCGGGGACCCTGCACAAAGGCCTGCCGCGCCATCCGATTGTCGAAGACGATGTGGTGATCTATGCCGGGGCCACAGTGCTGGGGCGGATCACCATCGGCAAAGGTTCGACCATTGGCGGCAATGTGTGGCTGACCCGCAGTGTGCCGGCCGAGAGCAACATTACCCAGGCCAACTTGCAGCTGGATTGCCAGGACAAGAACTGACCTAAGCTTTCTGTTGCCTGCACTGGCCCTATCGCCGGCAAACCAGCTCCCACAGGGGCCCCACAATACTCAAGACCTGTGGCGCTTTTGTGGGAGCTGGCTTGCCGGCGATAGGGCCAGTGCAGGAGGACACCAATCAGCACCCCAATTCGCATTGAAATCCGATCCATGTTTAACTTGAACGCTTGTTCAATGAAAAAACGCTGGTCCGCTGCCGGTGTTCAACAGGAGGATTCCTTTGCTGAACCCGTTCATTCCGAACCTTACGTCATTTGACGAGGTGCATACCCCATGAGTGCACCGACCCCTTCACTTGCCAATGGCAAGATCCGCATGAACCCCCCGGTGTTCTACTTTGCGGCAAGTTTCATCCTCATCTTTGGCCTGGTGGTCATCTCCAACCCACAAGCTGCCGGTGACTGGCTGCTGGCGGCGCAGAACTGGGCGGCCAACACGGTCGGCTGGTATTACATGCTGGCCATGACGCTGTACCTGGTCTTCGTGGTGGTCACCGCCTTGTCCGGCTACGGCAAGATCAAGCTTGGTGCCGACCACGACGAACCCGAGTTCAGCTATCTTTCGTGGGCCGGCATGCTGTTTGCCGCCGGTATCAGCATTACCCTGTTCTTCTTCTGCGTTTCCGAACCGCTGACGCACATGTTGCAGCCGCCTCAGGGCGAAGCGGGCACGGCCGAGGCAGGGCGCCAGGCGATGCAGATCCTGTTCCTGCACTGGGGCTTGCATGGCTGGGGCGTATTCGCCTTTGTCGGCATGGCGCTGGCCTACTTTGCCTACCGCCACAACCTGCCACTGGCCTTGCGTTCGGCGCTGTACCCACTGATCGGCAAACGCATCAACGGCCCGATCGGTTATGCGGTAGACGGCTTTGGCATCATCGCCACGGTGTTCGGCCTGGGCGCCGACATGGGCTTTGGCGTATTGCACCTGAACGCCGGCCTGGACTACCTGTTTGGCATCAGCCACAGCCAGTGGGTGCAAGTGATCCTCATCACCCTGATGATGGGCGCGGCGGTGGCCGTGGCCGTCGCCGGGGTGGAGAAGGGGGTGCGGGTGATGAGCGACATCAACCTGTTCCTGGCCTGCGCGCTGTTGTTGTTCGTGCTGTTTGCCGGGCCTACCCAGCACCTGTTCAACACGCTGATCCAGAACCTTGGCGATTACCTGGGCGCGTTGCCACGTAAAAGCTTTGATGTGTATGCCTACGGTGAAAACCGTGACTGGCTGGGCGGTTGGACGGTGTTCTACTGGGCCTGGTGGATTGCCTGGGCGCCGTTCGTGGGCCTGTTCATTGCCCGTATCTCCCGTGGCCGCACCATCCGCGAGTTCGTCTTTGGCGTGCTGCTGATTCCGCTGGGCTTCACCCTGGCGTGGATGTCGATTTTCGGCAACAGCGCCCTGGACCAGGTGATCAACCACGGCATGACTGCCCTCGGCCAGTCGGCCCTGGACAACCCGTCGATGAGCCTGTACCTGCTGCTGGAAACCTACCCCTGGAGCAAGGCAGTGATCGCTACCACGGTGTTCATCAGCTTCGTGTTCTTCGTGACCTCGGCCGACTCGGGCACCGTGGTGCTGTCGACCTTGTCGGCGAAGGGCGGTGATGCAGACGAGGATGGGCCGAACTGGCTGCGTATCTTCTGGGGTGCGATGACCGCGCTGATCACCAGTGCACTGTTGTTCGCCGGCAGCATCGATTCGCTGAAGTCGGCGGTGGTACTGACCTCGTTGCCGTTCTCGCTGATTCTGCTGTGCATGATGTGGGGGCTGCACAAGGCGTTTTACCTGGAGTCGCAGCGGCAGATTGCGCAGATGCACTCGCTAGCCCCGTTCGCCCAGTCTCGTCGCGGCCGTGGTGGCTGGCGCCAGCGCCTGAGCCAGGCGGTGCACTTCCCGTCGCGTGACGAGGTGTACCGCTTCATGGACGACGTAGTGCGCCCGGCGATTGCCGAGGTGCGTGAGGTGTTCGAGCAGAAGGGCCTGGTACTGATTACCCAGGATGACCCGAGCCACGACAACGTCAGCCTGAAGATTGGCCATGGCGAGGAGCAGCCGTTCATTTACCAGGTGCAGATGCGTGGCTACTTCACGCCATCGTTCGCCTTGGGTGGGCTGGGGACGCAGGACTTGAAGAACCGCCGCTATTACCGGGCGGAGGTGCACCTGAGCGAAGGCAGCCAGAACTATGACCTGGTGGGCTACAGCAAGGAGCAGATCATCAACGACATCCTCGACCAGTACGAGCGGCACATGCAGTACCTGCACCTGGTCCGTTAGATCGCCGGGGCCGCTTTGCGGCCCATTCGCAGCACAAGGCTGCTCCTACAAGGGATCGCATCCCCCTGTAGGAGCAGCCTTGTGCTGCGAATGGAGGCCAAAGGCCTCCCAAAATCTGTCAGAAGGGGGCATCCCCGAGGATGGTCGCCCGGTGCATCACCCGCCGGTTCGGCCGGTAATCATCCACCGCAAAATGCTGGGTCACGCGGTTGTCCCAGAACGCCACGTCATTCTCCTGCCAGCGCCAGCGAATGCTGAACTCCGGCCGTGTCGCATGGGCAAACAGCAGCCTCAGTAACGCGTCGCTTTCCAGCTCGCTCAGTTCATTGATGCGCGTGGTGAACCCTTCATTCACGAACAACGCCTTGCGCCCGCTCACCGGGTGCGTGCGCACCACCGGGTGCGACAGCGGCGGGTTGTTGCGCCGGGTGGCCTCCCAGCGCGCCAGGTCTTGCGGCGTGGTACCAAAGCGCTCCAGCGGGAACGACTTGGTGAAGTCGTGGGTGGCGGTCAGCCCGTCAAGCATCTCCCGCAGCGGCGCCGACAAGGCTTCGAAGGCCGCAATGCCGCTGGCCCACAAGGTATCGCCACCGTAAGCAGGCAACTGTTTGGCACTGAGCACCGCGCCCAGTGCCGGGGTTGGCAAAAAGGTCACGTCGGTGTGCCACACGGCGTTGTCGCGTACATCGGTTACCGCCGTGTCGAGCACCAGCACCTGCGGCGTTTCCGGCACGTTCGGGTAGATTGGGTGAATGTGCAAATCGCCGAAACGGGCAGCAAACCGCGCCTGCTGCTCCGGGCTGATCGGCTGGTCGCGGAAGAACAGCACCTGGTGTTGCAGCAGCGCCTGTTCGATGGCGTCGCGCGCTTCTGCGCTGATCTCGCGGCTGATGTCCACGCCGCTGATCTGGGCGCCGAGGGCCGGGCTGAGAGGGGTAACGGTCAGGCTCATGTCTTTTCTCGTTCTAGGCGCCGGGTTGCCGGCGTGGTCAGTCGGCAATCAGTGGCTCTGCCCGTGCCAGGGCACCAGCTTGCGTTGCAGGGCACGCAGGCTCATTTCCAGGGCGAAGGCGATCAGGGCGATCAACAGGATGCCCAACACCACCACATCGGTGACCAGGAACTGCGCCGCCGACTGCACCATGAAGCCCAGGCCGCTGGTGGCAGCAATCAACTCGGCGGCTACCAGGGTCGACCAGCCGACCCCCAGGCCGATACGGATGCCGGTGAGGATGTCGGGCAGCGCACTGGGCAGGATCACATGGCGGATCAGCTGCGCCTTGGTGGCGCCCAGCGACTGCGCCGCGCGCAGCTTGGCCGGGTCGACCGTGCGCACACCGGTGGCGGTGGCAATGGCGATGGGGGCGAAGATCGCCAGGTAGATCAGCAGCACCTTCGACAGCTCGCCGATACCGCACCAGATGACAATCAGCGGCAAGTAGGCCAGTGGCGGAATGGGCCGGTAGAACTCGATTAGCGGGTCGAGGATGCCGCGGGCTACGCGGTTGTAGCCGATGGCGATGCCGACCGGAATTGCAGTCAGGGTTGCGGCTACCAGTGCCAGGCCGATGCGGCCCAGGCTGGCGCCCAGGTGCTGCCACAGGCTGGCGTCCATGTAGCCTTGGGTCAGCAGGGTCCAGGCCCTGGCCAGGATGTCACCGGGCGCAGGCAGGAACAGGGGCTCGATCCAGCCGGCGGCCGTCACCAGCCACCAGGCCAGCAGCAGGCTGGCCAGGGTCAGGGTGCTGATCCAGCGGGTGGACAGTGGCCGGCGCAGCTTGGCGGCTGGCCGGGGTTGGGCGTTGTGTTTGCCGGCGACCGGCAGGTCCAGGCTGCTCATGCGCGCTCCTGCAGGCTTTGGCGTTGGGAGAACACCCGCGCCAGCACATGCTCGCGGGTTTCGATGAAGGCGGGGTCGGACTTGATGGCCCGGGCCGATTCGCCAGCGGCGTAGCGCTGGCCGAAGTCCAGTTGCAGGCGTTCCACCACACGCCCCGGGTTGGGGGCCAGCAGTACCAGCTCGCTGGCAAGGAACACCGCTTCTTCGATGTCGTGGGTAATCAGGAACACCGGCTTGGCGGTGCGTTGCCACACCTGCAGCAGCAGTTCCTGCATTTGTTCGCGGGTGAAGGCGTCGAGGGCGCCGAACGGTTCATCCATCAGCAATACCCGTGGGTCGGCCGCCAGCGCGCGGGCCAGGCCTACGCGCTGCTTCTGGCCACCGGACAATTGCCAGATGCGCCGCTCGCCGAAGCCATCCAGGTCGACGAGGGCGAGCATTTCACGGGCCTTGGCCTCACGCTGGGCGCGGGGCACGCCGGCCAGTTCGAGGCCGAAGGCGACATTGCCCAGCACGTTCTGCCATGGCAGCAGTGCATCGTCCTGAAACACCACACCGCGCTCGGCACCAGGGCCCTGCACCGGTACACCGTCGAGGGTGATGCGCCCGTCGCTGGGGGCGACAAAGCCGGCGATCAGGTTGAGCAGCGAGGTCTTGCCGCTGCCGGAAGGCCCCAGGGCCACCAGCAGCTGGCGAGGCCCCAGGCTCAGGTTGATGTCGGCCAGCACCGGGGTGCTGGCGCCAGGGTACTGTGCGCTGATGCGCTCCAGTTCGAGCAAGGCCATGACGGGCTCCGGATCAGTTTGGAAGGAACTTGGCGCTGACGTACGGCGAGTAGTCCGGCAGTACGGCGTCGACCTTGCCTTGTTGCTTGAGGAAGTTGGCCGTGTCGGTCAGTGCCTGGGTGGTCGGTGCGCCCAGGGCATTGGCCTGGTCTGCGGCCAGTGGGTAGACGTTGCCCTCCAGCAGCACCGGGATGTCGCTGGCCTTGGCGCCAGACAGTTTCACCACCTTGTCTACGTTGCCCTTGTCGGCCAGCCAGGCTTTTGGGTCCTTGCGGTAGTCGGCGTAGGCATCGAGGGTAACCTTGGCAAAGGCCTTGACCACCTCAGGGTGCTTCTCGGCAAAGTCCTTGCGCACGATCCAGGCATCGAACGTGGGGGCGCCTTTCTGGGCCAGTTCGCCCGAGGTGATCAGCACCTTGCCGTTTTCCTTGGCCACGCCCAACGCTGGGTCCCAGACGTAGGTGGCATCGATGTCGCCGCGCTTCCAGGCGGCAATGATGGCCGGTGGCGCCAGGTTGAGGATCTGTACCTTGGACGGGTCGATGTTCCAGCTTTTCAGGGCAGCCAGCAGGCTGTAATGGCCGGTGGAAACGAACGGTACGGCGACCTTCTTGCCGATCAGGTCTTGCGGGGTCTTGATGCTGTCGCGGGCGACCAGCGCTTCACCGGCGCCTATCTGGGTAGCGATGAGGAAGGTCTCGACCGGCAGCTTGCGAGTGGCGGCAGCGGCCAGTGGGCTGGAGCCCAGGTAGCCGATCTGCACGTCGCCGCTGGCTACCGCCGTAATCACGTCGGCACCGTTATCAAACTTGCGCCAGTCGATGCTGGCCTTGCTGGCTTTTTCGTAGTCGCCATCAACCTGGGCCACTTTGGCCGGATCGACGGTGGTCTGGTAGGCCACGGTCAGGTCGGCGGCCTGGGCGAACCAGCTGGTGCTGGCGAGGGTCAGGGCGGCGAACAGGCGCAGCGGAGCGTGCGGGATCATGGTGAACCTCTCGTCAGGCAATCAGGGCAATGGATGACGAGAAGACTAAATGATCTAAGAATTCAAAAATAAATAACTTTTTTGCATTAGCATAGGAGCCAAATGCTTGTAGGAGCGGCCTTGTGCCGCGAAAGGGCCGCACAGCGGCCCGTTCGCGGCGCAAGGCCGCTCCTACACAGACCGTGGCAAGCCAGTGGCATTGCCTCATGGCGAAATCAGAAGGGCCTGCTAGGCTTTTTCGTCCCTATAGAACGATACGGTATTAGGTTATGAGCAAACGTTTGCAAATAACCAAAAGTTATTATAGGTGTAGCTGCTACAACGAATGGCAGTAAAGGTTCCTAACATATTCCTTAAAAATCTTACAAATTCATAAAACGGTCATTTTGGATTTATAGGATTGTCATTATCCTGTAGCGCAGGTGGCGTCTTAGACCAAAGTCGCGAAACGTTTAGAAACGATTGACTTAATGGTCACGCTTTGGGACTAAATCGCCAATCCACGGTGAGCGGGGCAGCAGATCCCACCGCCAGAGATACACAAGAATTAGAACGTAGAGGAGCAAAACATGTACAAGTCCAGCCTGGCTCTGGCCGTGGCACTGGGGGTTCTCGCCCAACAAGCAGGCGCTGCCGGTTTCGTTGAAGACAGCAAACTGTCGCTCAGCTCGCGCACCATGTACTACGACAACAACAATCGTGACGCCCACGGTGCTGTTCGCCCTGATCAGCGTGAAACAGGCCAAGGTTTCAAGCTTGACTACATCTCGGGCTTCACCGAAGGCACCGTTGGCTTCGGTGTTGATGCCCAAGCTCTGTGGGGTATTCACCTCGATGGCGGTCGTGGCTATCACAAAAGCGGTTTCATGCCGGATGACAGCGATGGTTCCTCTGTAAGCCAGTGGGCCCGTTTCGGCGCTAACGCGAAGGCGCGTTTCTCCAAGACCGAAGCTCATTTTGGTAGTGCCTTGGCGCCTAACCTGCCGATCCTTGTCGCCAACGACGGTCGCGTACTGCCGCAAACTTTCGAGGGCGGTACCATTCAGTCGAAGGAAATCGACAACCTCACAGTTAATGCCGGTCAGCTGACTCACGCCATGGGCCGTGCTTCCAGCAATCGTACTGGCCTGTCGGTTGCTGGTGCGACTGCTGACAGCAACAAGTTCCGCTACGGTGGCCTGGACTATAAGCTCACTCCAGACCTGACCCTGCAGTACTACTACTCGAACCTGGAAGACTTCTACAAACAGCACTTCCTGGGCGCGACCCACGTCTTCAAAATCGCTGACGATCAGTCGTTCAAGACCGACCTGCGCTACTTCGACAGCAGCGCCGATGGCCGTAACAAGAACGGCGGCCCGGGCGAGTACAACTTCAATAACAACGGCGGTTACGAAAAAACCGACGGTAAGGTCGATAACAAGACCTGGTCTGCCATGTTCACCTACACCGTGGGTGGCCATGCACTGATGCTTGGTCATCAGCAGGTCGGTGACGATGGCGGCTTTGTATGGCTGAACCAAGGTAACGTCGTCGACAGCAATGGCCGTAACGAAGGTGCAGGTGGTTCCAGCTTCTACCTGTTCACCGATAGCATGATCAACCAGTTTGCTCGTGCCGGTGAGAACACTACCTTCGGCCAGTACTCGTACGACTTCGCCGCATTGGGTGTTCCAGGTCTGAAGGCTTCGGTGGCTTACCTGCGTGGTGATGACATCCGTAACAAGTCGGGTGACGGTACTTACAATGAGTGGGAGCGTGACGCTCGCGTCGACTACACCATTCAGCAAGGTACTCTGAAAGGCCTCGGCTTTAGCCTGCGTCAAGGTGTTTATCGCGGTAGCGGTGAAAGCATCGATGACCAGGACCAGACTCGCTTCATCGTGAACTACACTTACAGCTTCCTGTAAGTCGTAACCACAAAAAAGAGCCTCGCCTAGTGCGAGGCTTTTTTGTGCCTGCAAATTCGTATGCATTATGGTTATAAATAAATCGTTATTTATTCTTTTTATTTTTAACCGAATGCAGGCACATTGAACCCATACGGTACAGAACCCAGCCAAGGAGCCGCAGCCCATGAGCCTCAAACTCGGCGATATCGCCCCCGATTTCGAACAGGATTCCAGCGAAGGCAAGATCCGCTTCCACGAGTGGCTGGGCAACAGCTGGGGGGTGTTGTTCTCCCATCCGGCCGACTTTACCCCGGTGTGCACCACCGAACTGGGCCTGACCGCCAAGCTCAAGGACGACTTCGCCAAACGCGGGGTCAAGGCCATCGCCCTGTCGGTAGACCCGGTGGACTCGCACCATAAGTGGATCGAGGATATCAACGAGACCCAGAACACCGTGGTCAACTTCCCGATCATCGCCGACGCCGACCGCAAGGTGTCCGACCTGTACGACCTGATCCACCCGAACGCCAGCGATACCCTGACTGTGCGTTCGCTGTTCGTCATCGACCCGAACAAGAAGGTGCGCCTGACCATCACCTATCCGGCCAGTACCGGGCGCAACTTCAATGAAATCCTGCGGGTAATCGACTCGCTGCAGCTGACCGACAACCACAAGGTCGCCACGCCAGGTAACTGGCAGGACGGCGACGAGGTGGTAATCGTGCCTTCGCTCAAAGACGAGGAAGAAATCAAGCAGCGCTTCCCCAAAGGTTACCGGGCGGTCAAACCCTATCTGCGTCTGACCCCACAGCCAAATCGTTAATGGATTCCTCGTTGCATTGCTCTTAGCCAAGCAGGGATTTTCGGGCCGTTTCGACGGCCCTTTTTTATAGCTGCAAGTTTCAAGCGGCAAGCTTCAAGGTGACCGGCTTCTCCTTGAAGCTTGTAGCTTATGACTTGTAGCTAGATGGAATAAACAAATGAAAAAATATGATTTCTAGATATATGTAGCAGCTGTTAATGTCACTCCCAACAGAACACAAGGAAGCGCTGCAATGCTGGTCGTCTCAATCGGTGGTAGCCCAAGTCCTCGTTCACGCTCCGGCGTGCTGCTTGAGCGTTCGCGCCAGTGGCTGCAGGACCGTGGCGTCGAAGTGGTGACGTTCCAGGTGCGTGACTTCCCCGCCGAAGACCTGCTGCATGCCCGTTTCGACAGCCCGCATGTGCAGCACTTTCAGCAACTGGTAGCCCAGGCCGATGGCCTGATCGTTTCCACCCCGGTGTACAAGGCTTCGTTTGCCGGTGCACTGAAAACACTGCTCGACCTGCTGCCCGAACGCGCCCTGGCCCACAAGATCGTGTTGCCAATCGCCACCGGCGGCAGCATCGCCCACATGCTGGCGGTGGATTACGCACTGAAGCCCGTGCTGTCGGCACTCAAGGCACAAGAGACCCTGCAAGGGATCTTCGCCGACGACAGCCAGGTGTCCTACGCAGAGGGCACGAAGCCCGCACAGTTGGTACCCGCTCTGGAAGAGCGCTTGCACGACTCGCTGGAAACCTTCCACGTTGCCCTGGCCCGTCGGCCACGCCCCGTGGCCCCCGGCGTACTGAACGAACGGCTGATCAGCGCCCGCTGGAGCATCTGACCGGCACAACCCGCTTCACCACCTTACTCGCCCGACAACGAGGCAAGCAGGTGCAACCCGAACCTCATTCGCACAGGAGAGCGCCATGCGCACAGTCTTCTTGCGTCGCGGTCTGGTCGCCCTGTTTGCGGCGGCTGTGTCCTTCGGCGCCATTACCCAAGCCCAGGCCGAAAGCCTGCGTATCGGTTACCAGAAATACGGCACCCTGGTGCTGCTCAAGGCCAAGGGCACGCTGGAGAAACGCCTGGCCGAGCAGGGCGTACAGGTGCAGTGGACCGAATTCCCAGGCGGCCCGCAGCTGCTAGAAGGGCTGAACGTTGGCTCCATCGACTTTGGTGTTACCGGCGAAACCCCGCCCGTATTCGCCCAGGCAGCTGGCGCCGATCTGCTTTACGTGGCCTACGAGCCACCAGCGCCGCACAGCGAGGCGATTTTGGTGCCGAAGGGTTCGCCGATCCAGTCGGTCAAGGAACTCAAGGGCAAGAAAGTCGCCCTCAACAAAGGCTCCAACGTGCACTACCTGTTGGTCCGCGCCCTGGAGGACGCCGGCCTCAAGTACAGCGATATCCAGCCGGTGTACCTGCCCCCGGCCGATGCCCGCGCCGCTTTCGAGCGTGGCAGCGTCGATGCCTGGGTGATCTGGGACCCGTACCAGGCCGCCGCCGAGCAGCAGTTGCAGGCGCGTACCCTGCGTGACGGCAAGGACCTGGTCGACAACCACCAGTTCTACCTGGCCACCCGCAACTACGCGACCCAGCACCCGGCAGTGATCAGCACCCTGATCGAAGAAGTGCGCGCCGTGGGCGAGTGGTCCCAGGCCAACCCGCAGGAAGTGACCGATCAGGTCGCGCCGCTGCTCGGCCTGCCCGCCGACATCACACTGACCTCGGTCAAACGCCAAGGCTACGGTGCTGCACCGCTCACCCCTGAGGTAGTGGCCGCACAACAGAAAATCGCCGACACCTTCCAGGCGCTCAAGCTGATACCCAAGCCGCTGAGCATCAAGGACGTGATCTGGACACCCCCGGCCAAGGTCGCTAGTGCGCCTTGATTGATTCGCCTGTGCCGGGGCGTCGCTCCGGCTTGAGCCACCCTTGAGGAGACAACTCCAATGAGCCTTAACATTTTCTGGTTCCTCCCTACCCACGGTGACGGCAAGTACCTGGGCACTTCCGACGGCGCACGTGCGGTCGATCACGGTTACTTGCAGCAGATCGCGCAGGCCGCTGACCGTCTGGGCTTTGGTGGGGTACTGATCCCTACCGGCCGTTCCTGCGAGGATTCCTGGCTGGTGGCAGCGTCGCTGATCCCCGTGACCCAGCACCTGAAGTTCCTGGTGGCCCTGCGCCCCGGCATCATTTCGCCGACCGTGGCAGCACGCCAGGCGGCAACCCTGGACCGCCTGTCCAATGGCCGTGCGCTGTTCAACCTGGTAACCGGTGGCGACCCCGACGAACTGGCCGGTGATGGCCTGCACCTGAACCACCAGGAGCGCTACGAAGCCTCGGTCGAGTTCACCCGTATCTGGCGCAAGGTGCTGGAAGGCGAAAACGTCGATTACGACGGCAAGCACATTCAGGTGAAGGGCGCCAAGCTGCTTTACCCGCCAATTCAGCAACCGCGCCCGCCGCTGTATTTCGGCGGTTCGTCCGAGGCTGCTCAAGACCTGGCCGCCGAACAGGTCGAGTTGTACCTGACCTGGGGCGAGCCGCCGTCAGCCGTTGCCGAGAAGATCGCCCAGGTGCGTGAAAAAGCGGCTGCTCAAGGCCGTGAAGTACGCTTCGGCATCCGCCTGCATGTGATTGTGCGGGAAACCAACGAAGAAGCCTGGGCCGCCGCCGACCGCCTGATCTCGCACCTGGACGATGACACCATCGCCCGTGCCCAGGCCTCGCTGGCGCGCTTCGATTCGGTGGGCCAGCAGCGCATGGCTGCCCTGCACGGCGGCAACCGCGACAACCTGGAAGTCAGCCCCAACCTGTGGGCAGGCGTTGGCCTGGTACGTGGCGGCGCCGGTACCGCACTGGTAGGTGACGGCCCGACTGTCGCGGCGCGGGTCAAGGAATATGCCGACCTGGGGATCGATACCTTCATCTTCTCGGGTTATCCACACCTCGAAGAGTCCTACCGCGTTGCCGAGCTGCTGTTCCCGCACCTCGACGTGCAGCGCCCGGAGCAGCCAAAAACCGGTGGTTATGTGAGCCCGTTCGGCGAGATGGTGGCCAACGATATCCTGCCCAAGTCCGTGTCGCAGAGTTCGAGGGCCGGGCCATGAGTCGTGCAACTTCTTCCAACCTGCCCCAGCGCCTGGCGCCATGGGCACTGCCGGTGCTGCTGTTGGCAGCCTGGCAGCTGGCGGTCAGCGCTGGCTGGCTGTCGACGCGCATTCTGCCGGCGCCTAGCGCAGTGGTCAGCGCCGGTGTCGAGCTGGTGCGCAGCGGTGATATCTGGACCCACCTGGCCATCAGTGGCTGGCGTGCCGGGCTGGGCTTCGTCATCGGCGGCAGCATCGGCCTGGTACTGGGCTTCATCACCGGCCTGTCGAACTGGGGCGAACGCCTGCTCGACAGTTCGGTGCAGATGATCCGCAACGTGCCGCACCTGGCGCTGATCCCGCTGGTGATTTTGTGGTTCGGTATCGACGAGTCGGCAAAGATCTTCCTGGTCGCGCTGGGCACGCTGTTCCCGATCTACCTGAACACCTACCACGGTATCCGCAACGTTGACCCGGCGCTGGTGGAAATGGCGCGCAGCTACGGCTTATCCGGCTTCAGCCTGTTCCGCCAGGTGATCCTGCCGGGCGCGTTGCCATCGATCCTGGTGGGCGTGCGTTTCGCACTGGGCTTCATGTGGCTGACCCTGATCGTGGCCGAGACCATTTCGGCGAACGCCGGCATCGGTTACCTGGCGATGAACGCCCGTGAGTTCCTGCAGACCGATGTGGTGGTACTGGCCATCGTCCTGTACGCCGTGCTCGGCAAACTCGCCGACCTTGCCGCCCGCGGCCTGGAACGTGTGTGGCTGCGCTGGCACCCGGCCTATCAAGTGGCCAAGAAGGAGGGTGCATGACTGTGCTCAAGGAACAGCCGCCACGCCTGCTGCGTGGCATCCCGCTGGCCTCCAATGGCCTGCGCAAGACCTTTGGCCAGCGTGAAGTGTTGAAGGGCATCGACCTGCACATTCCGGCCGGCCAGTTCGTTGCCATCGTTGGCCGTAGCGGCTGCGGCAAAAGCACCCTGCTGCGGCTGCTGGCCGGGCTCGACCAGCCTACTGCCGGGCAGTTGCTGGCCGGCGCTGCGCCACTGGAAGAGGCCCGTGAAGAAACCCGGTTGATGTTCCAGGACGCACGCCTGTTGCCATGGAAGAAGGTGATCGACAACGTTGGCCTAGGCCTGTCTGGCGACTGGCGCCCACGTGCGCTGGAAGCGCTGGAGGCGGTTGGCCTGGCCGACCGCGCCAATGAATGGCCGGCAGCCCTCTCGGGTGGCCAGAAGCAGCGTGTGGCCTTGGCCCGGGCATTGATTCACCAGCCGCGCTTGCTGCTGCTGGATGAGCCGCTGGGTGCGCTGGATGCACTGACCCGCATCGAAATGCAGCAACTGATCGAACGCCTGTGGCGTCAGCACGGTTTCACTGTGCTGCTGGTCACCCACGATGTCAGCGAGGCGGTTGCCGTGGCTGACCGGGTGATCCTGATCGAGGACGGCGAAGTCGGGCTCGACCTCACGGTCGACCTGGCACGGCCCAGGGCGCGTGGTTCGCACCGCCTGGCCGCGCTGGAAAGCGAAGTGCTCAACCGTGTTCTGTCGGCCCCGGGCACTGCGCCCGAGCCGGACCCTGTAGCCCCTTTGCCCACGCAGTTGCGTTGGGCGCACTGACTCACTTATCCGACTGAAGCCATAGAGAAGGAATTACATCATGACCATCAAAGCCATCAACGTCCGCAACCAGTTCAAAGGCACCGTGAAAGAAATCCTCGAAGGCCCGGTACTGTCGGAAATCGACGTGCAGACCGCCTCGGGTATCGTGACCTCGGTCATCACCACCCGTTCTGTGAAAGAGCCTGGAATTGCAGGTTGGCAGCGAAGTGATTGCTTTCGTGAAATCGACTGAAGTGTCTATCGCCAAGCTGTGATGAAAATGGCCAATGGGGCTGCTTTGCAGCCCAATCGCCGGCAAGCCAGCTCCCACAGGTACTGCACAAGTTTCAAGCCTTGTGTTGTGCCTGTGGGAGCTGGCTTGTCGGCGATGAGGCCTTTAAATCTAGCGCTTGGCTAGAAACGGCGGCAGATACAACCCCAGATACGCCTCGAACACCCGCTTGCCCTCTTCGGCCATACGCGGGGTGATCGCCTCGTGCAACTGCACCGATCGCGCATACACCCGGTCGCTCAGCTCCATGGCCAGGGCAAACACATCCACATCCAGCGGCATCACCGGCAGGTGGAAATGCTGGTCGAACAGCTTGTGCATCAAGTCGCCCAGTTCCATGTCGTGCTGCCGGTCGGCCTGCACCACCTCACTCAGTCCATGCTGGGCCAGGATCAACTGCCGCGCCGCCGCATCCCCGTTATAGATATCAAGCATGCGTTCTTCGATCAGCCGTGACAGTTCGTGCCAGGTGCTGAACGTACTGCTGTCGATCGGTGCGCCCAGGGCTTCGCGAAACGCCCGGTGTACATCGGCAGTCAGCGCTTCCAGCAATGCTGGCACGCTGGCGAAGAAGTGATACACCGACGACGGCGGAATCTGCGCCCGTTCGGCCACGCTGTAGATGGACAACGCTGCCACCCCTTGCTCAGCCAACAGCTCGCGAGCGGCCGCCAGGATCGCTTCGATCCTGGCCTGGCTGCTGGCGCGTGGCTTGCGCGGGGTGGTGGTGCGGTTCATCAGTTGCTGATCGCCAGGATGCTGGCCTGGTAGGCGCCGACGAACAGGTCGAAGTCACCGACCTCCTCCTGTTCCAGCTCGGACTGCTTGGTGAGCGATTCGCGGGCCAGTGTTTCGAACGCCTGTTGCTGTTCGTTGCTCAGTGGTTGCTCGCGGAACGTTTCGGCGTGGACCCGGCTTTGGCGCAGGGAGAACTGGATGAAGGTTTCGTCGTGCTCGGTCATGCGTGCCAGCACCTGGGCCGACGGCGTCAGTGCAGCGTCATCGACCTTGGCCTGCTGGGCATCCAGGGCTTTGGCGTGGGCGTCGCCGCCTTGCGCCTGGTCAAGCAGGTCGGCCAGTGGCCGGATTCGCTCGATCAGCTCGCTGGCCCAATCCTTCAGGGTGATCGGCTGGCCATTACGATGCAGCTCCAGGCCCGGGCGACGGCCTTCTTTGACCACGGTCAGGAAGTTGTTGGTGCACTGGCCGCATTCGCCGTTGTCCAGCTGCGGGCTGTCTTCCAGTGCGCAGAACAGCAGGAACGCATCGAGGAAGCGCGCCTCGGGCAGGTCGATGCCCACCGGCAGGAACGGGTTGATGTCCAGGCAACGCACTTCCACATACTGCACGCCGCGCGAGGTCAGGGCCTGGATCGGCCGCTCGCCGGTGTAGGTAACCCGCTTGGGACGGATGTTCGAGTAGTACTCGTTTTCAATCTGCAGGATGTTGGTGTTCAGCTGCACCCACTCGCCGTCCACGTGCGTACCGACCTCGACGTAAGGCGGGTAGGGCGTGCCCACGGCCTTGCGCAGGCTGTCGGTGTAGCTGGCCAGGTTGTTGTAGCACGGCGTCAGGCCGGCCTGGGCGTTGCTCTGGTAGCCCAGGTCGCTCATGCGCAAGCTGGTGGCGTAGGGCAGGAACAGGGTTTCGGCGTCCAGCTCTTCGAGTTGGTGCGGGCGGCCACGCAAAAAGCCTTTGTCCAAGGCTGGCGACGCGCCGAACAGGTACATCAGCAACCAGCTGTAGCGGCGGAAGTTGCGGATCAGGGCAATGTAGGCCGACGACTGGTAGTCGCGGTTGTCTTGCGTGCTGCCTTCGGCTTCGCGCAGCAGCGGCCACAGGGCTTCGGGCAGCGAGAAGTTGTAATGGATACCGGCGATGCACTGCATGGTGCGGCCGTAGCGCAGGGCCAGGCCCTTGCGGTAGACGTGCTTGAGCTTGCCGATGTTCGGCTGCCGTACTCGGCGATCGGGATGTCCTCCTCGGCCGGCAGCGTGCACGGCATCGACGGGCTCCACAGGTACTCGTCGCCCAGCTTGCTGTAGACGAAACGGTGGGTCTGTTCGAGGCTTTCGAGCACTTTGGCCGGGTCGGGCAGGGCTGGGGTAATGAACTCCAGCAGCGACTCGGAATAATCGGTGGTGATCTGCTCGTTGGTCAGCGCCGACCCCAGGGCTTCCGGGTGCGGGGTCTGGGCCAGGCGACCTTCGTCGGTCACGCGCAGGCATTCGCGCTCAATACCGTGCAGGCACTGCTTGAGCAGGGGGAGATTGGCGCCGAGCAGGCTCAGGCGGCGGTTGAGGAGTTCGCTCAAGATGTATTCCTTCACGCGTCAGTCGCCCCAATATGGGGGTAGGAAAGACGGTCTACAAGGGTAGTTGGAAAAGGAACTGGCGTTGTCGCCTGGTTTACGCGGTTCCGGCATTGCGCAGCACCGACTACAGGGCCGCTTCGCGCCCCATCGCCGGCAAGCCAGGCTCCCACAAGTGCACCACAATATTCAGGCCTGTGGGAACCTGTGGGAGCCTGGCTTGCCGGCGATGGGCTGCGAAGCGGCCCCGGCTTTTGCCAAAAATACCGCAGATACGGCTTGGTGAGCTAGAGAACCGCGAAGGTTCCTTGCGCTTTTGCCACCAGCTTGTCGCCCTGGACTACGTCGGCGTCGACCACCAGGGTACGCCGCCCGGCGTGCAGCACACGGGCGGTGCACAGCACTTCGCCGTCGCTGACGGCGCGCATGTAGTTGATCTTGCACTCGATGGTGACGCTTTGCTGGTCAAAGCCATGGCTGGCCGAGCAGGCCAGGCCCATGGCGATGTCCACCAGGCTGAAGATCGCCCCGCCGTGCAGCTTCTGGCCACGGTTGCGCAAGTGCGGCTCGAGGGCTAGGGCCACTTCTGCAACACCGGTATCCAGGTGTTGCAGGCGGCAGCCCAGCAGCTGGCTGAAGGCGCTTTCGACGTATTCGCGTGGTACGTCCATCACTTCTTCTTCAACTGCTTGGCGTTGGCGAACAGCGACGCCATGGCGTTATTGGCCGGTGCGGCAGTGGCGGTTTCACGCGGGCGTTGGGCCTGCTGCTGGCGGTTGCCGCCGTTGCCACGGTTACCACCGCGGTTGCCTTCGACCTTCTCGCCCGGGGTATCGCTCATGCGCATGGACAGACCGACGCGCTTGCGCGGGATGTCCACTTCCATGACCTTGACCTTGACCACATCGCCGGCCTTGACCGCTTCACGCGGGTCTTTGATGAACTTCTCCGACAGCGCCGAGATGTGCACCAGGCCGTCCTGATGCACGCCGATGTCGACGAAGGCACCGAAGTTGGTGACGTTGGTCACCACGCCTTCCAGGATCATGCCGGGCTCCAGGTCCTTGAGGTCTTCGACGCCGTCCTGGAAGGTGGCGGTCTTGAACTCGGGGCGTGGGTCGCGGCCAGGCTTGTCCAGCTCTTGCAGGATGTCGGTGACAGTCGGCAGGCCGAAGGACTCGTCGGTGAACTTCTTCGGGTCCAGGCGCTTGAGGAAGCTGCTGTCGCCGATCAGCGAGCGGATGTCGCGGTCGGTACCAGTGGCAATGCGCTGCACCAACGGGTAGGCCTCAGGGTGCACTGCAGAGGCGTCCAGCGGGTTGTCGCCGTTCATCACACGCAGGAAGCCGGCGGCCTGTTCGAAGGTTTTTTCACCCAGGCGGCTGACTTTTTTCAGCGCTGCACGGGTGGCGAACGGGCCGTTGGCATCGCGGTGGGCGACGATGTTCTGTGCCAGCGTGGCGTTCAGGCCAGAGATACGGGTCAGCAGCGCCACCGAGGCGGTGTTCACGTCCACACCCACGGCGTTCACGCAGTCCTCGACCACGGCGTCCAGGCCACGCGCCAGTTTCAGCTGCGACACATCATGCTGGTACTGGCCGACACCGATGGATTTCGGGTCGATCTTCACCAGCTCCGCCAGCGGGTCCTGCAGGCGGCGGGCAATCGACACGGCGCCACGGATGGATACGTCCAGGTCCGGGAACTCACGGGCCGCCAGTTCTGATGCCGAATACACCGACGCACCGGCCTCGGAGACCATGATCTTGGTGATTTTCAGTGCTGGGTATTTTTTGACCAGTTCGGCCACCAGCTTGTCGCTTTCGCGGCTGGCGGTGCCGTTGCCGATGGCGATCAGTTCCACCGAATGCTTGGCGCACAGTGCGGCCATGATGGAAAGGGTGCGGTCCCAGTCATTCTTCGGCGCATGCGGATACACCGTGGTGTAGTCCAGCAGCTTGCCGGTGGCATCGACCACGGCAATCTTGCAACCGGTGCGCAGGCCCGGGTCGAAGCCCAGGGTGGCGCGCGGGCCGGCGGGGGCGGCCAGCAGCAGGTCGTGCAGGTTGTGGGCGAACACGTTGATCGCCTCGCTTTCGGCGTTGTCGCGCAGCTCGCCGAACAGGTCGGTTTCCAGGTGGGTGTACAGCTTGACCTTCCAGGTCCAGCGCACCACCTCGCCCAGCCACTTGTCGGCCGGGCGACTGCGGTTTTCAACGCCGACATGGTTGCCGATCATCACTTCACACGGGTGCAGGGTGCCAGGCAGTTCTTCGCCCACTTTCAGCGAAGCGCTCAGCACGCCTTCGTTGCGCCCGCGGAAGATCGCCAGGGCACGGTGCGACGGGGCATTGCGCAGCAGCTCGTCGTGGGCAAAGTAGTCGCGGAACTTGGCGCCTTCTTCTTCCTTGCCGGCCACCACGCGGGCACTGAGCACCGATTCCTGCTTGAGGAAGCTGCGCAGTTTGTCGAGCAGGGCGGCGTCTTCGGCGAAGCGCTCCATGAGGATGTACTTGGCGCCTTCCAACGCGGCCTTTACATCGGCAACGCCTTTTTCGGCATCGACAAAGCGTGCGGCTTCGCTTTCCGGGGCCAGGGTCGGGTCGTTGAACAGGCCGTCGGCCAGTTCGCCCAGGCCGGCTTCCAGGGCGATCTGGCCCTTGGTGCGGCGCTTCTGCTTGTACGGCAGGTACAGGTCTTCGAGGCGGGTCTTGGTGTCGGCCAGCTTGATTTCGCGGGCCAGTTCCGGGGTCAGCTTGCCCTGCTCCTCGATGCTGGCCAGGATGCTGGCGCGACGGTCGTCGAGTTCGCGCAGGTAGCGCAGGCGCTCTTCCAGATGGCGCAGCTGGGTGTCGTCCAGGCTACCGGTCACTTCCTTGCGGTAACGGGCGATGAAGGGCACGGTCGAGCCTTCGTCCAACAGGCCCACGGCCGCCTCGACCTGCTGGGGGCGTACGCCCAGTTCCTCGGCGATACGGCTGTTGATGCTGTCCATGTAAACCACCTGACATTTGTAAATACGGGGGTCGCCTGTGGGCCTTTCGCCCGGCGGCGCTGGATGAAAGCCGGGCATTATACCCATCGCAAACGGCTTGCGGTGATGGCGCCCAGCCAGCTGGAACTGGCGCCGGGGGAAAAATCTGCTAACAATGCTCACGCAACGTGCAGCAATGGCTACGCCATAATGCGCGGCGATATCAGAGGAGTTATTCATGACCGGCACCGCAAACACCGCAGAAGGTGACAAGATTCTCATCGTCGACGACGATCCGGGGCTTAGCAGCCTGCTGGAACGTTTCTTCACTAGCAAGGGCTACCGTGCCCGCGCGGTGCCCAACACCGAGCAGATGGACCGCCTGCTGCAGCGCGAGGTGTTCAACCTGGTGGTGCTCGACCTGATGCTGCCAGGCGAGGATGGCCTGTCTGCGTGCAAGCGCCTGCGCCAGCAGAACAACCAGATCCCGATCATCATGCTCACCGCCAAGGGCGACGAGCTCAGCCGTATCAAGGGCCTGGAACTGGGCGCTGACGACTACCTGGGCAAGCCGTTCAACCCGGACGAGCTGATGGCCCGGGTCAAGGCAGTGCTGCGTCGTCAGGCCCCTGCCGTGCCGGGTGCACCGGGCAGTGAGGACGAATCGGTCACCTTCGGCGACTACGAGCTGTCGCTGGCGACCCGCGAACTCAAGCGTGGCGATGAAGTGCACATGCTCACCACCGGCGAGTTCGCCGTGCTCAAGGCCCTGGTGATGCACGCCCGCGAGCCGCTGACCCGCGACAAGCTGATGAACCTGGCCCGTGGCCGCGAGTGGGATGCACTGGAGCGCTCCATCGACGTGCAGATCTCGCGCCTGCGCCGCATGATCGAGCCAGACCCGTCCAAGCCGCGTTACATCCAGACCGTCTGGGGCGTGGGCTACGTGTTCGTGCCAGACGGAAACGCAGGTAAATGATGCCGCGTCGTCCATGAAAACACCGCTCTGGTTTCCGCAGAGTTTCTTCGCCCGCACCCTGTGGCTGGTGTTGATAGTCGTCCTGTTCAGCAAGGCCTTGACCCTGGTCTACCTGCTGATGAACGAGGACGTGCTGGTCGACCGTCAGTACAGCCACGGTGTGGCGCTGACCTTGCGCGCCTATTGGGCTGCCGACGAAGAAAACCGCGACAAGATTGCCGAGGCGGCAGGCCTTATCCGCGTCACTGGCTCGGGTGTGCCCGAGGGTGAACAGCACTGGCCCTACAGCGAAATTTACCAACGGCAGATGCAGGCGGAACTGGGCGAAGACACCGAAGTGCGGCTGCGCATTCATGCGCCACCGGCGTTGTGGGTCAATGCGCCAAGCCTGGGCCCCGGCTGGCTGAAAGTGCCGCTGTACCCGCACCCGCTGCGTGGGCAGAAAATCTGGAACGTGTTGGGCTGGTTCCTGGCCATCGGCCTGCTGTCCACCGCTTCGGCCTGGATCTTCGTGCGCCAGCTGAACCAGCCGCTCAAGCGCCTTGTGTTCGCCGCTCGCCAGTTGGGCCAGGGGCGCAGCGTGCGCCTGCCGATCAGCGATACACCCAGCGAGATGACCGAGGTGTACAAGGCCTTCAACCAGATGGCCGAAGATGTCGAGCAAGCCGGGCGCGAGCGCGAGCTGATGCTGGCCGGGGTGTCCCACGACCTGCGCACACCGTTGACGCGCCTGCGCCTGTCGTTGTCCTTGCTGAACAGCGACAGCGACCTGAGTGACGACATGGTTCGCGATATCGAGGACATGGATGCGATCCTCGATCAGTTCCTGGCCTTTATCCGCGATGGCCGTGACGAGCCGGTAGAAGAGGTTGACCTGGCAGACCTGGTGCGTGAAGTGGTGGCGCCGTACAACCAGCCGAAAGAACGTGTGCGCCTGTGCCTGGAGCCCATCCCGCCGTTCCCGCTGCGCCGCGTTTCGCTCAAGCGCATGCTGGGCAACCTGATCGGCAACGCCCTGCACCATGCCGGCAAAGGGGTTGAAGTGGCTGCCTATGTGTCGGGTGACGAGAGTGCGCCGTACGTGGTGCTGAGCGTGCTGGACCGTGGTACCGGGATTGACGAGTCGGAGCTGGAGACCATCTTCAACCCGTTCATTCGTGGGGACCGTGCGCGGGGCGGCAAGGGCACCGGGCTGGGGCTGGCGATCGTCAAACGGATCGCGGCCCAGCATGGCGGGAATGTGGGCTGCGTAACCGGTCTGGCGGCGGGATCGAGGCGCGGGTGCGGTTGCCTTTGGGGCTGCTGCTGCCGCGTAATGCTGTGTGATTGCCGGGGCCGCTTTGCGGCCCATTCGCAGCACAAGGCTGCTCCTACAGGGGATCGCGTACCCGTGTAGGAGCAGCCTTGTGCTGCGAATGGGCTGCAAAGCAGCCGCCAAATCTTAGCCTTTACCTTTGGTCCGGGTCTGATTCGGCCCGCCGTTCTTCTCCAGGTGCTCGATGATCATCCCGGCCACGTTCTTGCCGGTGGTCACTTCAATCCCCTCCAGGCCCGGTGACGAGTTCACCTCCATCACCAACGGCCCATGGTTGGACCGCAGGATATCCACACCCGCCACGCTCAACCCCATCACCTTGGCCGCACGAATCGCCGTGATCCGCTCTTCCGGGGTGATCTTGATCAGGCTGGCGACGCCCCCCCGGTGCAGGTTGGAGCGGAACTCGCCCGGCTTGGCCTGGCGCTTCATCGAGGCAATCACCTTGTCTCCCACCACGAAGCAGCGAATGTCGGCGCCGCCAGCCTCCTTGATGTACTCCTGAACCATGATGTTCTGCTTGAGGCCCATGAACGCCTCGATCACCGACTCGGCCGCCTGGGTGGTTTCGCACAGCACCACGCCGATGCCCTGGGTGCCTTCCAGCACCTTGATCACCAGCGGGGCGCCATTGACCATCTGGATCAGGTCGGGGATGTCGTCGGGTGAGTGGGCAAAGCCGGTAATCGGCAGGCCGATACCGCGACGTGACAGCAATTGCAGCGAGCGCAGTTTGTCGCGCGAGCGGGCAATGGCCACCGATTCGTTGAGCGGGTACACGCCCATCATTTCGAACTGGCGCAGCACTGCGCAGCCGTAAAAGGTTACCGAGGCCCCGATGCGCGGGATCACTGCATCGAAGCCCTCCAGCGGCTTGCCGCGGTAGTGGATCTGCGGCTTGTGGCTGGCAATGTTCATGTAGGCCCGCAGGGTATCGATCACTACCATTTCGTGGCCACGCTGGGTACCGGCTTCGACCAGGCGGCGGGTGGAATACAGACGCGGATTGCGCGACAGCACAGCGATCTTCATGCAGCACCTGTGACAGGGGAAAGGGTGGCCGGAAAGGCCGGTTTGTCTTGTACGTACTTCAAGCCGGGGTTCACCACCAACTGGCCCTGGATCAAGGCCTTGGAACCGAGCAGCAGGCGGTAGCGCATGTTCTTGCGGCAGGCCAGGGTGAACTCCACCTCCCACACACCATCGCCCAGCGCCAGTGACGTGCGGATGACATAACGGGTCTGGGCCTGGCCGTTGGAGCTCTTGATGGTTTTCATGGTGACCAGCGGTGCCTCGCAGCGCCGGTGACGCAACTGCACCACCGAGCCCAGGTGTGCGGTGAAACGGACCCACGGCTGGCCGTCGCGCTCGAACGGTTCCACCTCGGTAGCGTGCAGGCTTGAGGTGCTGGCGCCGGTGTCGATCTTGGCACGCAGCCCGGCCACGCCAAGGTCGGGCAGGGCGATCCACTCACGCAGGCCGATCACAGTCAAATGGTCAAATGTCTTCACGAAGCGCACCCTGGAATGAGGTGGTGAACTGTAAGCATGGCGGGGACTTTTTGCATCCGTATGTGAAGGTAGTACAGTTCGATGAAAGACAGAATCCGAGGTAACGGGATGGCACAAAAAGCCGAAGACGACGACAAGGTTCGCTTGGACAAGTGGCTGTGGGCGGCACGCTTTTACAAGACGCGAGCGCTGGCCAAGGCGGCGATCGAGAGTGGCAAGGTGCATTGCCGCGGCGAGCGTTGCAAGCCGGGCAAGGAACCGCGGGTGGGCGACGAATTTGTGCTGCGCACCGGGTTCGATGAGCGCACCGTGGTGGTGAAGGCGTTGTCAGTGGTGCGGCGTGGGGCGCCGGAAGCGCAGGCGCTTTACGAAGAAACCGAAGAAAGCGTGCGTCGCCGTGAACAGGCAGCTGATATGCGCAAGGCAGGGGCCATGGGCGTGACCACCGATGGCCGGCCGACCAAAAAGCAGCGGCGGCAGATTCACCAACTGCACGGAAGCTTTGATTGAGTGGGGCCGCTTTGCGGCCTTTCGCGGCACAAGGCCGCTCCTACAGGCGATTGCGTACCCCTGTAGGAGCGGCCTTGTGCCGCGATGGGCTGCGCAGCAGCCCCGACGATCTAGCGCACTACCGCCAACCGCCCGACCAACGGTAGCTTGGCTGCGAGGTTGAACAACGGCGCAGTCCACCGCATCAACGCCTCGCTACCCTTGGCCGCCAGCGGCGTGTAATAGCTCCAGCCCAACGCCAGCACCGCCATCAGCAACCCGCCTATATAGTCATCCTGCCCCCAGTGGGCACCGGCCACCAGGCGCGGCAGCATGAACAGTACCGCCAACCCCCAGATCACCAGGTACTGCACCAGGCGGCGGCTGAACACGCTCATGAACAGTGCCCAGATCAGCAGCACCGAGGCGTGGTCCCCCGGGAAACTCTTGCTGGATCGGTCCTTGAGTTCCCACGCCGCCTCCAGGTTCGGGTAGTAGTCGCTGAGGTGCACCACCTCGTCGAACATCATCGACGGGCTCTTGTGCTGCCACCCGGCTGCATCCACCCACTTGGAAAACAGCGCGCGAATCACCACTAAGAGGAGTAGCGTGACCAGAAAACCGAAAAATGCCTGGCGAACCTGAGCTGCCTTGAACACCCAGTCACCACGGATGAGCACTGCCAGCAGGATCAGGCCGACGACGATGTCGAACGGGCGCAGGCTGCCGACGGTCCAGATATAGCGCCATGTGGTGTTGTCGGCCAGCGGCGCATTCAGGCTGTGGAACAGCCACTCGTCGAAAGTCAGGCACAAGATCTGGCCAATGGGCCATAACCAGAAACACAGTAGAGCGATGGGAAGCAGCGTACAGGCTGCCAATGGCCCCAAAGACCACCTTGCTTGGAACAGTGGTCGATTGTCCATAAAATACCTCTATTGCAAACAGGAATCGGAGCGCCTTGTAAGCGCTCTGTCACGGGTTATCGAAGGTTTTTCGACAACCGTTGTAACCATTTTGTCATCATTTTTCAGATAGCCAAAACCTATGAGCGATTTGCCTGATACCGATTTCACCCAACGTTTCATCTTCGACGAGCGCGATGTGCGCGGCGAGTGGGTGTCTCTCGATGACAGCTACGCCGCGGTGCTGGCACGTCACGAGTACCCGCAGCCGGTTCAGGCACTGCTTGGCGAGCTGATGGCTGCTACCGCCTTGCTAGTGGGGGCTTTGAAGTTCGATGGCCTGCTGATTCTGCAGGCGCGCTCCGAAGGGCCGATCCCGCTGCTGATGGTGGAATGCTCTGGCGATCGCGACATCCGTGGTGTGGCGCGCTACGACGCAGATCAGATCCCTGCTGACGCCACCCTGGCGCAGTTGATGCCCGACGGCCACCTGACCCTGACCATCGACCCGGTCAAGGGCCAGCGCTACCAAGGCACCGTGGACCTCGATGGCGCCAACCTGTCGGAGTGCTTCACCAACTACTTCGTCCAGTCGCAACAGCTCAATACCCGCTTCTGGCTCAACGCCGAAAACGGCAAGGCACGTGGCTTGCTGCTGCAGCAACTGCCGCGTGACCGTCAGCCTGATGACGAAGAGCGCGAAGACAGCTGGCAGCACGTCATTGCCCTGGCCAAGACGCTCAAACCTGAAGAGTGGGCCGAGGGTAACGAAACCCTGCTGCATCGCCTGTACCACGAAGATGCCGTGCGCCTGTTCGACATCCAGCCGTTGCGCTTCAACTGCAGCTGTTCGCGCGAACGTTCCGGCAATGCGCTGGTCAGCTTGGGTGAGCAGGATGCCAAGGCGCTGGTGCAAGAGTGCGGCGGGACGGTGGAGATCGATTGCCAGTTCTGCAACCAGCGCTATTTCTTCGATGCAAGCGATGTGGCGCAACTGTTTGCCGGTGGCGGCACGGACGTGGCCTCAGAAACTCGCCACTGAAACGTTTAATTGCAGGGAAATCTCCTGTCGAATTGCGCAAAAGCGCGGTTACGACAGGAGGGGCCTACTTTTTTTGGGCGTTTCTGGCATAATCCGGCCACTTTTTTCGCTGTAGTAGTTTTTTCAAGACAACTACAAAACGTTTGGAGCACTCGGCCTCGGGCCGGATGGGGTATCTCATGACGCAAGCCAACAACACCGTGTACACCGACCTGAGCGTCGATGAGCTGGTAAAAGAAGCGCTGCAACGCGGTGAAGGCGTACTAGCCGATACTGGCGCACTGGTCGTAGAGACTGGTCACCGTACTGGCCGTTCGCCGGCTGACCGTTTCATCGTCGAAGAGCCTTCCACCCAGGACGCCATTTCCTGGGGCCCGATCAACCGCAAGTTCCCGGCCGACAAGTTCGATGCCCTGTGGGACCGCGTCGAGGCGTTCAACAACGCCCAGGATCACTTCGTTTCCTACGTTCACGTAGGGGCAGCCGCCGAGCACTACCTGCCGGTGAAAATGACCACCCAGACTGCCTGGCAGAACCTGTTCGGCCGTTGCCTGTTCATCAACCCGGAGCAGTTCAACCCGGCTGGCCGCGACCAGTGGCAGGTGCTCAACGTTGCCAACTTCGTGTGCGAGCCTGAGCGTGACGGCACCAACTCCGATGGTTGCGTGATCATCAACTTCGCCCAGAAGAAAGTGCTGATCGCAGGCATGCGTTACGCCGGCGAAATGAAAAAAGCCATGTTCTCGGTGCAGAACTTCCTGCTGCCGGCTGCCGACGTACTGCCAATGCACTGCGCGGCAAACATCGGCGAAGAAGGCGACGTAACCCTGTTCTTCGGCCTGTCCGGCACTGGCAAGACCACCCTGTCGGCCGACGAAAGCCGTTACCTGATCGGTGACGACGAACACGGCTGGGGCGAAGGCGTTGTCTTCAACATGGAAGGCGGCTGCTACGCCAAGTGCATCGACCTGTCCGAGAAGAACGAGCCGGTCATCTGGAAAGCCATCAAGCACGGTGCAGTGCTGGAAAACGTCGTGCTCGACGCCAACAAGCACGCCGACTACACCGATGTCAGCCTGACCCAGAACAGCCGTGCAGCCTACCCGCTGGAGCACGTTGCCAAGCGTTCCGAAGCGAACCTGGGCGGCGAGCCTAACGCGGTCATCTTCCTGACCTGCGACCTGACCGGTGTTCTGCCTCCGGTTTCGATCCTGAACAACGAGCAGGCGGCCTACCACTTCCTGTCCGGTTACACCGCGCTGGTCGGTTCCACCGAAATGGGTTCGGGCGGCGGCATCAAGTCGACCTTCTCCACCTGCTTCGGCGCACCGTTCTTCCCGCGTCCGGCTGGCGAGTACGCCGAGCTGCTGATCAAGCGTATCAACGGCTTCAACTCCAAGGTCTACCTGGTCAACACCGGCTGGACCGGCGGTGGCTACGGCGTTGGCAAGCGCTTCAGCATCCCGACCACCCGTGCGGTGATCGCTGCAATCCAGAGCGGCGCACTGGTCGGTGCCGAAACCGAGCACCTGGACATCATCAACCTGGACGTGCCAAAAGTCGTCCCGGGCGTTGAAACCGAGCTGCTCAACCCGCGCACCAACTGGGCTGACAAAGCTGCCTACGACGAGGCCGCCAAAGGCCTGGCCAAGCTGTTCATCGAAAACTTCAAGAAGTTCGAAGTTTCCGACGCCATCAAGGCCGCTGGCCCGCAGCTGTAAGCTGAGCCCGCAACAAGAAAGCCGCCCTCAGGGGCGGCTTTTTTGTTCCTGATTCCCGGCTCACGCGGTTTTTTGTAGGAGCGGCCTTGTGTCGCGATGGGCCGCGACGCGGCCCCAGGATCTCAGCGTCAATGCAGAAATTGCTGGGGCTGCGTCGCAGCCCATCGCGACACAAGGCCGCTCCTACAGGGGATCTCGACAGGTCTTGGGAGGCGGCTCAGGCAGCGAAAGTCTGGATTTTCTGTTTCACTGTCAGCATCAATTGCGAAGACAAGAGCCAGACAGATGACCGAATCCCCTCAGCGCACTGCCTTCTCCCATTTCCATCCAATCCTCACCCGCCCTTCGGACAACGACGTCAACGGCCATATCACCGGTGCTACCGTGCATGGTTTTTTCGAAACGGCTATCCATGCCTTTCTCGTCGAACAGGCCGAGGTGGACCTGCGTGACGGCGAGCTGGCGGCCTTTGTGGTCAGTTCGGCTGCGGATTTCTATGCGCTGCCGGGCTTCCCCGACGTGCTCGAAGTAGGCTTGGGGGTGACGCGCCTGGCGGGCAGTACGGTGGAGTACCGCCTGGCGCTGTTCCGCCCGGGCGAGCCGGAGGCGTGTGCGGCAGGTGTGGTGGTGCAGGTGTTCATCGAGCGCGCCAGTGGCCGGCCTGTGACGCTGCCAGAGGCGCTGCAGGTGATTCTGTCTGGCCTCGTGCTCGAACAGCAGGCATAAAAAAGCCCCGCCGTAAGGGGCGGGGCTTTTGTTGCCAGGGCAAGGCCCTCAGGCATCAGTCGCGCCAGTGGCGCTTGTGCTTGCGATGGCCGTAGTGGTGGCCACGGTCGTAGTGGCGACGGTCATCGTAGCTGCGACGGTAGCGACGATCATCATGGCGCTCGTCTTCGTCGGCCTTGTTGCCCATGTAGTTACCCAGTGCGCCACCTGCGCCACCGCCGGCTGCCGCGCCAATGTAGCTACCAGTGGTACCACCCACCGAGCGACCGACCACGTTACCACCGGCTGCGCCCAGCGCGCCGCCGATAGCGGCCTCACCGCGTTGGCGCTTGTCGGCACCCAGGGCACCGCCGGCCGCGCCGCCCAGGCCTGCACCAATGGCGCCACCGGTGCTACCACCGATGGAGTTGCCCACCACTGAGCCCAGTACCCCACCCAATGCGCCGCCAATGCCGGCCTCGGTGGTGCCGCCTGCCATGGCAACGCCGCTGAGCAAGCTGAAAGACAACAACAGAATCGAGGAGTACTTCTTCATCAAGAGAGCCTCATAGGGATGACGAGGCGAATTTGAGGCTAAGCGGCGTGGCTGGCAACGGAAATCCGACGAGTAACACGAGTTGTACACAATTCTCTAAGTTACTGTATTTGCTGTGAAACTTTATCGATTTTCGGCTGTCTGAGACCTTTATGACAAAGCCCTGAACCGCCACGGAACAGGGCTTTTTTTGTTTTTACGCTGGTGCTTCAGGCCTCTTCGCGGGCAAGCCCGCGAAGAGGCCAACACAATACCTACAGGATACGCCCGTCGTCGCGCGCCCGTTCCAGCTTGATTGCAATGAACTTCGATGTCGGCGTATGGCTGCCATCGCCAATGCTCTCCAGCGGCACCAGCGGGTTCACCTCGGGGTAGTACGCCGCTGCCTGCCCGGCCGGAATGTCGAAGGCCAGCAGGGTGAAGCCGTGCACCCGGCGCACATGCTCATCTCCCCACAGCGACACGATGTCGACCTTCTGCCCCGGCTGGAAGCCCAGGCGGATGATGTCGGCTTCGTTGGCAAACAGCACCTCGCGCTGGCCGCGTACGCCGCGGTAGCGGTCGTCCAGGCCGTAGATGGTGGTGTTGTACTGATCGTGCGAGCGCATCGACTGCATGATCAGGTCCGGCAGCTGGCCACTGGCGCGCACGCGCTCATCCAGTAACGAGTCCGGCAGCAAGTTGGCCTTGAAATTGGCGCGGCCGGTGTTGGTCTTCCATTCGCGACTGGCCGCGCTGTTGCCCAGATAGAAGCCACCCGGGTGTTGCAGGCGCTGGTTGAAGCCGTTGAAGCCGGCGATGGTATCGCCGATCAGGTCGCGGATGCGGTCGTAGTCGGCTACCAGCCAGTGCCAGTCCACCGGTTGCTTGCCCAGGGTGGCGGCGGCGATGCCGGCAATCACTGCCGGCTCCGAACGCATTTGTGTCGACAGTGGCTTCAGCTGGCCATTGGAGGCGTGCACCATGCTGAACGAGTCTTCCACCGTCACCGCTTGTGGCCCGTCGGCCTGCAGGTCGATGTCGGTGCGGCCGAGGCACGGCAAGATCAACGCCTGCTTGCCGTGGACCAGGTGGCTGCGGTTGAGCTTGGTGCTGATATGCACGGTCAGCGCGCAGTTGCGCAACGCCTGCGCGGTGCGCTCGGTGTCAGGCGTGGCTTGGGCGAAGTTGCCGCCCAGGCCGATGAAGACCTTGGCGCGGCCGTCGAGCATGGCGTGGATCGCTTCGACGGTGTTGTGGCCGTTGTGCCGGGGCACGCGGAAGCCAAAGCGCTTTTCGAGGGCATCAAGCAGGGCCACCGGCGGGCGCTCGTTGATACCCATGGTGCGGTCGCCCTGCACGTTGCTGTGGCCACGCACCGGGCACAGGCCGGCGCCGGGTGCGCCGATGTTGCCGCGCAGCATCTGCAGGTTGACGATTTCCTGGATGGTCGGCACCGAGTGGCGGTGCTGGGTGATGCCCATCGCCCAGCACATGATCACCCGCTTGCCACGGCAGTACATGCGCGCGGCCAGCTCGATGTCGGCCAGGGTCAGCCCGGATTGTGCCCTGATATGTTCCCACGGCGTGGCATCCACCACTGCCAGGTAGTCGTCGACGCCATGGCCATGCTCGGCAATGAAGGCGTGGTCGAACACGGCCGGCTCGCCGTTGGCCTGGGCTTCGCGTTCCCATTGCAGGACGAACTTGGCCATGCCGCGCAGCATCGCCATGTCGCCGCCCAGCGCCGGGCGGAAGAACGCGGTGTTGGTCGGGCGGTCGCTGTTGGTCAGCATCTCCAGCGGGTTTTGCGGGTGCTGGAAGCGCTCCAGGCCACGTTCCTTGAGCGGGTTGATGCACACCACCTGGGCGCCACGCTTTACCGCATCGCGCAGCGGGTCGAGCATGCGCGGGTGGTTGGTACCGGGGTTCTGGCCCCAGACGAAAATGGCGTCGGCATGCTCGAAGTCGTCGAAGGTGACGGTACCTTTGCCAACTCCGACACTTTGCCCCAGGGCCACACCACTGGCCTCGTGGCACATGTTCGAGCAGTCGGGGAAGTTGTTGGTGCCGTAGGCGCGCACGAACAACTGGTACAGGTAGGCCGCTTCGTTGCTGGCGCGCCCCGAGGTATAGAACTCGGCCTGGTCAGGGTGGGTCAGTTTGTTCAGCTCGCGGGCGATCAGGGCAAAGGCGGCATCCCAGCTGATTGGCAGGTAACGGTCGCTGGGCGCGTCGTAGGCCATTGGTTCGGTCAGGCGCCCTTGGTATTCCAGCCAGTAGTCGCTCTGTTGCAGCAGCGCGGTGACGCTGTAACGGGCGAAGAAGGTCGCATCGACGCGGCGCTTGGTGGCCTCCCAGTTAACCGCCTTGGCGCCGTTCTCGCAGAACTTGACCATGCCGCTTTCTGGCGAATCGCCCCAGGCGCAGCCGGGGCAGTCGAACCCGCCGTTCTGGTTGGTCTTGAGCAGGGCGCGAATGTTCTTCAGCGCGTTATCGCTGCCAACCCAGGCCTTGGCCACGCTACGCAGTGCGCCCCAACCGCCGGCGGGGCCGTGGTAGGGCTTGTAGCGAGGGGTAGAGGCTGGGGCGTTGTCCGGAAGGTGCTGGTACGAGGTCACGGCTGTTACGACTCCGCCGCTGGGCTGTAGACCCGCGGTGCGCTGTGCTTGGGCAAATGGATGAGGTTGAGGTTGTGCTTGCGTGCCCATTGCAGGGCAAGGCCGGTGGGGGCCGACAGGCTGACCAGGGTCTGGATGCCGGCGCGCAGTACTTTCTGGATCAGCTCCAGGCTGCAGCGGCTGGTGACGATGGCCAGGCCGCCCTGGCTGTCGATGCCTTGGCGCAGCAGGGCGCCAATCAGCTTGTCGAGGGCATTGTGCCGGCCGATGTCTTCGCGGCCGAGCAGAAGCTCGCCATGGCGGTCCATGAACAGTGCCGCATGCACAGCCCCGCAATGCTGGCCCAGCGGCTGAAAGGCATCGATGCGTTCGCGCAGGCCCACCAACCACTGCGCGGGCGGCAATGGCGCGCCCGGCAGCTCGGGCAGGTCCGGTAGCGCCTGTTCAAGGGCTTCTACCCCGCACAGGCCGCAACCACTGGTGCCGGCCAGCTGGCGGCGCTGGTTTTTCAGGTTCCAGAACGCTCGGCTGGAAATTTCCAGGTCGGCATACATCGCCGAACCGCTGCCGGAGAGCTTCAGGTCGTAGATTTCTGCCGTGCCTTCGACAATGCCGCTGCCCACGCTGAAGCCGACGGCGAAGTCTTCCAGGTCGGTGGGGCTGACCAGCATCACCGCCTGGTTGAGGCCGTTGTAGACAATGGCCAGGGCCACTTCTTCGGCCAATGGCGTGCTGTCGCGTTTGGCGTCGCTAAGCTGGACGTAATCGTAGGTGTTGCTGGCGGCGGGCATGGACAAGGGCGATGAGGCCGCGCAGACCGGAGGTTTGCTGTTCATCGGGGGCGCTGAATACCGGCGGCTTTCTGATAGCACAAGCCTAGGCGTGTGGGCCGGTGGCGTCTAATCGCTAGGCTCTATGCCTTGATAGACCGCGTCGATTGGTCGCACAGGGGGCGGGAGTGGAAAAGCTGGCCTAGACTCGTGTGTCCGAGGTTTCGTCAACAAGGAGAGCGCAATGAGCCTGTTCAGTTTTGTGAAGGAAGCCGGCGAGAAGTTGATCGACCTGCTGACCCCTGGCAATGCCAATGCCGAGGAGCAGCTGAAAAAACACGTGCAGGACGTTGGCCTGGGCAACCCGAACATCACCGCCACTGTAGAGGGAGACAAGATCGTCCTCAAGGGTGAAGTGGCCAGCCAGGAAGAGAAGGAAAAGATCATTCTGGCAGCGGGCAACATCAATGGTGTGGCCAGCGTGGATGACCAGATCACCGTGACCGGGCCGGTAGTGGCGGCGGCCAGGTTTGTTACGGTGAAGAAGGGCGACACGCTGTCGGCCATCTCTGTGGTGGTTTATGGCAATGCCAACCAGTACAACAAAATCTTCGAGGCCAACAAGCCGATGCTCAAGCACCCGGACAAGATCTATCCGGGGCAGGTGCTGCGTATTCCTGACTGATCTCTGACGCCTGTACCGGCCTCTTCGCGGGCATGCCCGCGAATGGGGCCTCACAGGCCTGCCAGTAATTCCCGGTAATCCTCGACCGCCGCAAATTCTTCGGTATCCCGCGGCCCTGCCTTGCTGTCCGGCTGGCGCACCGCCAGCAGGTGCCCCACCCCAAACCGCCGCGCACTGCGCAGTATCGCCAGCGTGTCATCAATGAACAGGCTGCGCCCCGGCTCAAAGCCGATGTCCGCCTGCAACGCATCCCAGAACTGCGGGCTTTCCTTCGGGTAGCCATAATCGTGCGAGCTTGATCAGCCGTTCGAAATACGGCGCCAGTTCCACCCGCTCCAGCTTCAGCGACAGCGAGTCGCGGTGCGCATTGGTGATCATCACCACGCGCTTGCCTGCCTTGCGGATTGCCGCCAGGAAGGTGTCGGCGTCGGGGCGCAGGGCGATCAGGTGGGCAATTTCCTGTTTCAGCTCACGGATCGGCAGGCGCAATTCGCGGCTCCAGAAATCCAGGCAATACCAGTTAAGCGTGCCGGCATTGCGCTCGAACAGCGGTTGCAGCTCCATTTCGGCCATGGCCCGGCTTACCCCGTGCAGCTCGGCATAGCGCTGGGGCAGGTGCTCCAGCCAGAAGCGGTTGTCGTAATGCAGGTCGAGCAGGGTGCCGTCCATGTCCAGCAGGACAGTATCGATGGCAGACCAGGGAATAACAGGCATGGGAAACTCTCGATCAGTCGGCTAGCCACGGTATAGTAACCCGTTCACGCCAAGGAGCCGCCCCATGCGCCAGAAACCCACCGTCCTCAGCCGCGAAATCGTCGCCAGCAGCCGCCTGTTCCGCGTCGAAGCCGTGCAATTGCGCTTCAGCAATGGCAATGAGCGTACCTACGAGCGTTTGGTGGGCCGGGGTAACGGCTACGGCGCGGTCATGATCGTGGCCATGCTCGACGCCGAGCATGCCGTGCTGGTGGAGGAATACTGTGGCGGCACCGATGAATACGAGCTGTCGTTGCCCAAAGGGCTGATCGAACCGGGTGAAGACGTGCTGGCGGCGGCTGACCGGGAGCTCAAGGAAGAAGCCGGCTTTGGCGCACGCCAGCTGGAGCACCTGACCGAATTGTCGCTGTCGCCGGGCTACATGAGCCAGAAGATCCAGGTGGTGCTGGCCACCGACCTGTACGAAGAGCGCCTGGAAGGCGATGAGCCAGAGCCGATGCGGGTCGACAAGGTCAACCTGCGCGAGTTGTCGGCGTTGGCCATGCACCCGCAGTTCACCGAGGGCCGTGCTCTGGCAGCGCTTTACCTGGCGCGTGACCTGATGATCCAGCGGGGTTTGCTGGAGCTATGAATGACCTGCAATTGATGCACGAAGTGGTCAAGTTGGCGCTGACCGCAGGCGAGGCGATCCTGCCGTTCTGGCGTGCCGATGTGGCCGTGACCAACAAGGCTGACGATTCGCCGGTTACCGCCGCCGACCTGGCGGCGCACCGGGTGATTGCCGATGGCTTGCTGGCGCTGGCGCCGCATATTCCGGTGCTGTCCGAGGAGGACTGCAACATTCCGCTGGCCGAGCGCCAGGGTTGGAGCCGCTGGTGGCTGGTCGACCCACTGGATGGCACCAAGGAATTCATTGCCGGCAGCGAAGAGTTCACGGTCAACATCGCCCTGGTCGAAAACGGCGAGGTGGTGTTTGGCGTAGTTTCGATGCCCACCAATGGCCGCTGCTATTTCGGTGGGCGCGGTATGGGGGCCTGGCGTGCCGATGCCGGTGAGGCAGCCCAACCGATCCAGGTACGCAACGCACCCACGCAGGGCGAGCGTTTTACCGTGGTGGCCAGCCGTCGGCATTCCAGCCCGGAGCAGGAAGCGTTGTTGGCCGGGCTTGGGGCTGCGGTGGGGGAGCTGGAGGCTGGCCAATATCGGCAGTTCGTTGAAGTTCTGCCTGCTGGCTGAGGGCAGCGCAGACTGCTATCCGCGCCTGGCGCCGACTTCGCAGTGGGATACCGCAGCGGCACAGGGGGTGGTGGAAGGGGCCGGTGGCGAGGTGATCGGGCTGGACGGGTTGCCGTTCCGGTATCCGGCGCGGGAGTCGCTGCTTAACCCGTATTTCCTGGCATTGCCGGCCAATGCTGCATGGCGCCGGGCCTTTCTGAACCTGATCTGACAGGTATCACCAGACTCTGTGGGAGTTCAGGATTTCAGCTTCGCCGCCTATATCGCTGGGGCCGCTTTGCGGCCCATCGCCGGCAAGCCAGCTCCCACAAGTACTGCGCAGACTCTCAGCATGGCGCTGCCCCTGTGGGGCTGGCTTGCCGGCGATGGGCTGCGCAGCAGACCCAATAGCACTATTTGACTGGCATCAGTATTTACCCGCAGTCAGCGGTGCAGAACGTACTGGCCGCTGAACTTCACGGCAGGCTCCTCACTCCCGGCATTGCTCACGGTGGTCTCCAGCGTCAACCGCGCCCGCCCACGACGCTGGTACAGGGTCACGAACCGCTCCCAGGTTTTCTCATCCGGTGCCGCGCAGCGTGCCACTGCGGTGCCGGTAACCGGCAACGGGTAACTGATCTGCCCCTCCTGGATGACGATATGCCCGTCATCTATCCCCAACTCACGCAGGCGCAGGTGCAGCCAGCCCCAGCCCACCAGCACGGCGGCGCAATACAGGCTGCCGCCAAACATGGTGCTCTTGTGGTTGACGTTGGCCGCCAACGGCAGTTGCAGGCGCAGGGTGTGCTGCTGCCAATCAACCACCTCCAAGCCCATTTCGCGGGTCAGGGGGATGTCGCTGTGCAGTACAGACTGCAAATACTGGCTATCGGTGCTCATTAACGGTGGTCCTCGTGGTCGTCATGCCCGCCGCTGCCGCCGTCAAAGCTCAAGCCATGCTTGCGCAGCTTGTCGTGCAAGGTTTTGCGGGGGATGCCCAGCGCTTCGGCCAGGCTGCGCATGGAGCTGTGTGGCTGGGCCAGTTCGGCAGCGATCAGTGAGCGTTCGAACTGCTCGACCTGTTCGCTCAGGTTGCCAAGCAGCACTGGCGCGGCTGGCACTGCTGCCGGTGCCGCCTGGCCATCCAGGGCCAGTTCCAGGCCAAGGGCGAAACGCTCGGCGGCGTTCTGCAACTCGCGCACATTGCCTGGCCAGGCGTGGCGCAGCAGCATGGCGCGCTGGGCCGGTTGCAGGGTGTGGGGTGGCAGGCCATGACGCTGGCTGGCAGCGTCGGCGAAGTGCTGGAACAGCACCAGGATGTCATCGCCACGTTCGCGCAGCGGCGGAATACGCAGCGGTGCCACGTTCAGGCGGTAATACAGGTCGGCACGGAAGCGCCCCTGGTCGGCGGACTGGCGCAGGTCTTCCTTGGTTGCGGCAATGATGCGGATATCCAGCGGGATCAGCTGGTTGCCGCCCAGCCGTTCGACCACCCGCTCCTGCAGCATGCGCAGCAGTTTTACCTGCACATCCAGGCTCATGCTCTCGATTTCGTCGAGGAACAGCGTGCCGCCGTTGGCGAATTCGAACTTGCCGATACGGCGCTTCTGCGCGCCGGTGAAGGCACCGGGTTCATGGCCGAACAGCTCGCTTTCCACCACCGACTCGGCCAGCGCGCCGGCGTTGATGGCCACGAACGGGCCGTCGCGGCGGCTGGACAGATCGTGCAGGGCCCGGGCCACCACCTCTTTGCCCGCGCCGGTTTCACCCAATATCAGCACATCGGCGCGGGTGCCGGCCAAGGCGCCAATCTGTTCGCGCAGGCGCAGCATGGCGGGTGAATGGCCCACCAGGCGGGTGGCCAGCTGCTGGCGGTCGCTCAGCGCCAGGCGCAGGCTGCGGTTGTCCAGCACCAGCCGGCGCAGGGCCAGGGCCCGGCGTACGCTGTCTAGCAGGGCGTCTGTGGCAAAGGGTTTTTCCAAAAAGTCATAAGCCCCGGCGCGCATCGCCTGCACCGCCAGCGGCACATCGCCATGCCCGGTGATCAGCAGCACCGGCAGCTCGCTGTCGCGGCCGTGCAATTGCTCCAGCAGTTGCAGGCCATCGATGCCGGGCATGCGGATGTCGCTGACCACCACACCGGGCCAGTCGGCCTCGATACGCTCGGCCAGGCCTTGGGCATCGGCCAGGGCGACCACCTTGAGCCCGGCCAGGTCCAGGGTTTGGCTCAGCGCCTGGCGCAGGTGCGGGTCATCATCGACCAGGATGACCTGGGCTTGGCTGTCGATCAGTGTCTCGGTGGTCATGCCGAGGGGTCCTCCGAATTGGGCAAAGTAGCGCCAGGTGCGGCCATGCGCAGCTGCAGGGTCAGCAGTGCGCCACCTTCCGGGTGGTTGGCCAGCAGCAGTTCACCGCCCAGTGCGCGCATCAGGCTTTCGCAGATGGCCAGGCCCAGGCCCAGGCCCTGGGTACGGGTCTTGGTGGTGAAGAACGGCTCCTTGGCATGCTCCAGGGCCTGGCGGCTGAAACCGGGGCCATTGTCGCGGATGTACAGATAGACGCAGTCATCGCGCTGCTCGGCACTTAGCCACAAGCGGCGCGGGTTGGCCTTTTCGGTCAAGGCGTCGAGGGCATTGGCCAGCAGGTTGCCAAGCACCTGGCGCAGGCGGGTTTCGCCGGCCTGTACCCACAAGGTGGCTTCCGGCAGGTCGCGGATAAGCTCCACGGCCATTGCCCGGCGGCGCTTGGCCAACAGTGCCAGGGCATCGTCCAGCGCCGGCTGCAGGGCCACGCTTTCCGGGGCATGCCGGTCACGGCGGGCGAAGGCGCGCAGGTGAGCGATGATCGAGGCCATGCGCCCGGTCAGCTCGCCGATCAGCTTGAGGTTGCCGCGGGCGTCATCGGTGCGTTGGTGGTCCAGCAGGATTTCGGCGTTTTCCGCATAGCTGCGGATGGCGGCCAGCGGCTGGTTGAGTTCGTGGCTGATGCTGGCCGACATGGTGCCGAGTACCGACAGCTTGCCGGCCTGCACCAGTTCGTCCTGGGCGCGCACCGCTTCCTGCTGGGCGTTCTCGCGTTCCAGTACGGCATTTTTCAGCCGGGTGTTCAGGCCTTCAAGGTCGGCGGTTCGTTCGGCTACGCGCTTTTCCAGTTGCTGGCGGCCACGGGCTTCGAAGTCGATGCGGTCGATGTAGTGGCGCCGCCGTTGCATCACCAGGCCGGCCAGCAGCATCAATACCAGCAGCGTGCCGGCACCGATGGCCATCACCGTTTGTACCGAGCGATCAACCAGCATGCGCGGGGCGAGGATGCTGACCTGCCAGCCGGTTTCCTTTATGTCGCGGGTCTGGGTGATCCAGGCGTCCGGGTTGAGCACCAGCGGTTGCGGGGCCTGGGTGGGGTAGGGCTGGATGGCAATGATGGCCTGGCGTTCGGCCTCGGTCAGCGTGCGGGTGGAGCGGAAGCGCCAGTCGGGCCGCGAAGTCAGGATCACCACGCCATTGTGGTCGGTCAGCAACAGCTGCTCGGGGGTGCGGCCCCAGAGGGTTTCGGTGTGGTCGAGGTCGACCTTGACCACCAGCACGCCGACGATGCGCTCGCGGTCCCGCACGGCCGCGGCAAAGAAGTAGCCACGCTTGGCCGAGGTGGTGCCCTGGCCGAAGAAACGGCCCAGGTGGCCGGCCATGGCTTCGTTGAAGTAGGGGCGGAAGGCGAAGTTGCGGCCGACGAAACTGTCGTGCTTGTCCCAGTTGGACGCGGCCAGGGTGTTGCCGCTGACATCCATCAGGTACATCACCTCGGCACCGGTCTGCTGCACGATATCCTTGAGCAAGCGGTTGGCATTGGTGACCGCTTCCAGGCGGAACGGGTCGGCCAGTACGCCACGCAGCGCCGGCAGGTCGCCGAGTATCTGCGGCAAGGTTTCGTAGCGGTGCAGGGTGCCGAGCAGGTTGGCAACGTACAGGTCGAGGGTTTGGCGGTTTTGCGAGGCCAACTCTTCCTGGTAGTAGCGTTCGGCCAAGTGATGCAGGGGCCACAGCAACGGGGCCAGGCACAGGGCCAACAAGGCCAGGCTGCGCCAGCGGGGACGGCGTGGGGGCGTGGGTTTTGCAATCATCACGTAAATGCGCCAGAAAAGTCTGGCGCAATTATGCGCTAGTTAAGGCAGCAGTTCCGCCTCTGCCAGAGGCAGGCCTACCTTGTCCTTGTCCGACAGCACCGGTGGTTGCTGCAGCCCCCAGTCGATGGCCAACTGCGGGTCGTCCCAGCGGACGCAGCGGTCGGCGCCCGGGTTGTAGTAATCGGTGGTCTTGTAAAGGAATTCGGCCGAGTCGCTCATCACCGCAAAACCATGGGCAAAGCCCGGTGGAATCCAGAGTTGGCGGTGGTTGTCGGCCGACAGGTGCACCGCAACCCACTGGCCGAACGTTGGTGAGCTTTTGCGTACGTCCACGGCGATGTCACGGATTTCTCCGTGCACTACGCGCACCAGCTTGCCCTGGGTGTTTGCCACTTGATAGTGCAGCCCGCGCAGTACGCCCTTGATGGAGCGTGAGTGGTTGTCCTGGACGAACTCGGCTTTTACGCCGGTTTGCCGCGCGAACTCACGTGCGTTGAATGCCTCGAAGAAAAAACCACGGCTGTCACCGAAAACCTTCGGCTCGATGATCAGTACCTCAGGGATTGCGGTAGGGATGATGTTCATAGTGGCTCGCTGGCCCGTTGCTCAAGTATTGACCCTAGTCGGCGCCGCTGGAATTTTCCGCCTGCCGATGTAACAGGATGCATAAGGTATGGCTATGGTAGACGTCAGGCCGGTAGCAGCACCATACAAAGGTCTGCTTGGTTCGATTGTTATCGATTTATTGGCGGCTCAATAGGCAGCAAATCCCGACTGTCGGGCTTCAAATATCGATATATATCGGTTATAAATGAGCAAACGCCCCAGCACACTCCGGCTCAGGGCCATCATAGAGGTCACCCATGAAAACCCTCAACTCCACGCCCCGTGCCGATGGTTTCCACATGCCCGCCGAGTGGGCCCCGCAAACCCAGGTATGGATGGTCTGGCCGGAGCGCCCGGACAACTGGCGCCTGGGCGGCAAGCCGGCGCAGGCTGCCCATGTGACCCTGGCCAAGGCCATTGCCCGCTTCGAACCTGTGACCGTCGCGGCCTCTGCCGGCCAGTACGAAAATGCCCGTCGCCAGCTCGATCAGCCGAACATTCGTGTGGTCGAAATCAGCAATGACGACGCCTGGGTGCGTGATACCGGCCCAACCTTCGTCATCAACGACCAAGGCGAAGTGCGCGGTGTGGACTGGGGCTTCAACGCTTGGGGCGGCTTCGACGGCGGCCTGTACGCGCCGTGGAACCGCGACGAGGAACTGGCTGCCAAGGTGCTGGAAATGGAGCGCTGCCAGCGCTACCACACCGAAGGCTTCGTGCTTGAAGGCGGTTCGATCCACGTAGACGGTGAAGGCACCGTGATCACCACCGAGGAATGCCTGCTCAACCGTAACCGCAACCCGCACCTGAACCGCGAGCAGGTCGAAGCAGTGCTGCGCGATCAGCTGGCGGTCGACACTGTGGTATGGCTGCCAGATGGCCTGTACAACGACGAAACCGACGGCCACGTCGACAACTTCTGCTGTTACGTGCGCCCGGGCGAAGTGTTACTGGCCTGGACCGATGATTCCAACGACCCCAACTATGCACGTTGCCACGCTGCCATGGAGGTGTTGAAGAACACCCGCGATGCCAAGGGCCGTGAGTTCATCGTGCACAAGATGCCGATCCCGGGCCCGCTGTTCGCCACCGCTGAAGAGTGTGCCGGTGTCGACCAGGTAGCTGGCAGCCAGGAGCGTGACCCGTCGGTGCGCCTGGCCGGTTCGTATGTAAACTTCCTGATCGTCAATGGCGGCATCATTGCGCCAAGTTTCGACGACCCGGCAGATGCCCAAGCCAGAGCGATCCTGGCAAAGATCTTCCCCGACCATGAGGTGGTGATGATCCCTGGCCGTGAATTGCTCCTGGGTGGCGGCAACATCCACTGCCTGACCCAGCAGCAGCCGGCGCCGGTCAAGCGCTGAGTGCGAAGTGAATGAAGAGGCCCGTCATGTGACGGGCCTTTTTTTTGGGGCGACGCCCGGAGGCCTGGGCTGGCATAGGTTTTGTATTGTTTTTCAGACAGATAGCCAGATAGCTTGGCGCGGTCGGGGTATCGGATCTGTAACAATACATACGTAAATTAGCCGCTCACGGGCCAGGGAGTACGTGTAGGAATGAACGCAGCAAGTGAGTCGGCATTGCGCCCATCGGCAGTGAATCACCAATCGCTCAAGGTTGTGGCGAAGTGGTTGAAACACCATGGAAGCATCAGGGTCAGGACGACCGACCCACGACGTCTGCTTGCCGGACGGTACCCCCAAGGGCTGATCAGCGAGGCAGAGATGCAGGCGCTGATGGCGGTGTGGCACTGATCTAACCGGTATTACCTGTGCTGGCCTCTTCGCAGCACAAGGCTGCTCCTACAGGTGGCGCGCGGTCCCTGTAGGAGCAGCCTTGTGCTGCGAAGAGGCCGGAACAGCCAACAAAGATCAGAAGCTGTAGCTACCCGTCACCACCAGGCTACGTGGGTCCCCCACCATGATCTGCGCCGCACTCGTCGCCGAGCTGTAGTAGGTCTTGTCGGCAATGTTGCTCAATGCCGCCCGCACATCCCAGTCATGGGTGCGGTACCCCGCCAGTGCATCCCAACGGCCATACCCCGGCAACACCGTGGTGTTCTGGTTGTCTGCGTAACGCTCACCCACCAGCGTCAGGCCAGTCTCGGCATACCATCCCATCTCCGGTTTCCAGGTGACGAACAGGCTGCCGTTGCGCTTGGCCACATCGTTGATGCGGTTGCCTTCCTGGCCGTTGTTGTCCTTGACGATGATCGCATCCTGCAGGCCGATGCCACCGCGTACGTACCAGTTGCCGACGATGTTGCCGGTGGCCGTCAGCTCGATGCCGCGCGAACGCTGCAAGCCGCTGAGCAAGATGTTGTTCGGGTTTTCCGGATCACGGGTGCGGCGGTTGTACAGTTCCAGCTCGTAGACGGCCAGGGTGGTGGTCAGGCGCTGGTCGAGCCAGTCGCTTTTCACCCCGATTTCTTTCTGCCGAGTCTCTTCCGGCTTGGCGTCGTTGCCGTTGCCCGGCGCATTCGGGGTGATGCCGATCAAGCCGCCGCCCACCGGCGAGAAGGTCTTGCTCCACGAGGCGTAGAACGAATGATCACGCCATGGCGTGTAGACCACGCCCAGACGCGGACTGGTGCTGTTGCTGTCCTGCGGTTCGCGCACGCCATCCTTGTTGGTGGTTTCCACGTCGAACTGGTCGAAGCGCACGCCAGCCAGGATTTGCCAGTGATCGTTCAGGCGGATTTGGTCTTGCAGGTAAAGGCCGCGGCTATCGACCACGGTGTGGTTGTCACTCGACAGCATCAGCTTGCCATTGTGCTGCTGGTTGCTACCGGGTTTGCCCAGGCCCGGTAGCGGCTGGCTACCGGCGCTATACAGTACCGGGTCACGCTTCTGGTTGCCGATCTCCAGGCCCAGCAGCAGCTTGTGTTCCAGGCCCAGGGTGTCGAAATCGCCTTCGGCCTCCAGGTTATTGAACAGGTTGCGGGTGTTCAGGTCCTGCTGCCAGCGCTGGCGGGTCAAGGTATTGGTGCCGGCGTTGTAGCCCGTGACATAGGTGTTGTCGAACTCGCTGTCGAGCTTGAACAGGCCCAGGGTATGGCGCAGTTGCCAGGTTTCGTTCAACTGGTAGTTCAGGCGCGAGCGCAGGGATTGGGCGCGATCATCGATGTAGTCGCGCTGGTCGCCGTAGGTGGTGCCGCGGCTGACGTCGGCCGGGCGGCCATTCACCCCAGGGATGCCCCGGTCGGGCGTGCGGTTGTAGCGGCTGTATTCGTATTGCACCAGCCAGTTCAGGTCGGGGGTGATCTGCCAGCTGGCCGACGGGGCGAACAACTGGCGGCTGCCGTCGATACCATCGCGGAAGCTGTTGTTGTCCTGGTTGCCCATGTTCAGGCGCAGGCTGACGGTGTCGCTGGGGTCGGCGCTGAGGTCGGCATACAAGCTGCGCAGGTCTTCGCTGCCGGCCTGTGCTTCGATGCTGGATCGGCGGCCCTGTTCGGGTGCCTTGCTGACCCGGTTGACGATGCCGCCCTGGCTGCCACGGCCATACAGCACCGCCGCCGGCCCCTTCAGCACCTCGACCCGCTCGATGTTGTGCAGGTCGCGAATGTACTGGCTGTCGTCGCGAATGCCGTCCAGGTAGAAGTCGTTGCTGGCTTCGAAGCCGCGGATGCGCACGCTGTCGAAGCGGGTGTCGGCGCCACTGCTGACGTTGGGAATCCCCTCCAGCGCCTTGCCCAAGGTGTTGCTGCCGTAGTCCAGCACATTGGCGGTTTTCACCGTGTCGATGGCCTGCGGCACATAACGCACCGGCGTCGAGGTACGGGTGGCGGTGCTCACCTCCTTGACGCGCGGGTTGTCTTTCTCGCGCTCGCTGTCGGCGGTAACCGACGACTCTGGCAGCGTGGTGGTGGCGGCACTGGCCAGGCTGGCGCTGAACAGCAGCGACAGGCCAAGCGTGAGGGGGGAAAGGCGGCAGGGAACAAGCATGGGCACATCCGGACCGGGCAGGTGAAAAAGAAGGCGCGAATGGTAATGCTTGTTATTTGCTCTCGCTTGGGTATTTGTAAAGGGTTGTCTTTACATATGTGTCTGTTTGTAACAGCCTCTACCGCCGCGTGTTTGCCCGCTCACGGGATATTGTCCGCTCGATCAAAGGCATTTTCCCACACAAGATAAATTGTCCGCTGATAGCGCAAACCTGCATGGAAATGCACCAGACCCGTCGATAATTTTGGTTATATCAACCTGCATTTCACGACTTTTTGACATTTGTAATCGCACACGGCTAGGATTCGGCCAACGCCTGCTGGCCATGATCTTGGCCAAGCTGCTGCCGAGGGCTGCCGTGTACTTACCGGCTGGCCCACCAGGCTGGATCCGCATAGCGTCGAACCTACGAAGGGGCGTTGGTTCCTGGCGTCATAGTGCAGAGCGTTTTTGATTAAGAAATAAGGAAAACAACATGTTGAAAACCAGGATCAGCCTGGTCGCCTTGGCGATGATCGCCGCGACCCAGGCACAGGCCAATGACCAGGCCGACAGCAAGGGCTTCATCGAGGACAGCCACGCCAACGTCCTTCTGCGCAACGCCTACATCAACCGTGACAAGAAGCACACCAACAATGACCAGATCGAGTGGGGCCAGGCGTTCATTGGCAACTTCTCCTCCGGTTTCACCCAAGGTACCGTCGGTGTGGGCGTCGATGCCTTCGGCCTGTACGCCATCCGCCTGGACGGTGGCAAGGGTCACAACGGCGGTGCGGGCGTTGACTTCTTCAAGCCTAGCGAGACCGACCCGGCCAACTCGCCTCACAACCTGGCCCGTGGCGGTGCAGCGATCAAGTTCCGTATCTCCAACACTGTGCTGAAGTACGGTGACCAGATGCCGGCACTTCCAGTGCTGCAGTACGATGATGCGCGCCTGCTGCCGGAAAGCTTCACCGGGACCTTGATTACCTCCAAGGAAATCGAAGGTCTGGAGCTGAACGCCGGTCGTTTCACTCAAGAAGCGCGCAAGAGTGCTGAAGGCCGTGACAGCGGCGACCTGAAGTCCATCAACGTGTTTGGCGGTAGCTACAAGTTCACCGACAACTTCACCGCTTCGTTGTACACCGCAGACAACGAAGATGTGATGAAGAAGCACTACCTGGGCCTGAACTACGTGTTCCCGATCGCCAGCGATCAGTCCCTGACCCTGGATTTCAACGGCTACAAGACTGACATCGACAAGAAATTCGTCGAGAAGGCCAGCCTGACCGGTGACCACAACACTATCTGGAGCCTGGCTGCCACTTACGCCTATGGCCCGCACTCGTTCACTGTTGCTCACCAGCGCAGCACCGGCAGCACCGGTTACAACTACGGTGGCTACCAGACCCAGCCTTGGGGCACCAGCGATGGTGGTTCGACCATCTACCTGGCCAACTCCTACTGGTCTGACTTCAACGCCGAAGACGAGCGTTCCTGGCAGTTGGGTTATGGTCTGGACTTTGGTGCCTTCGGTCTGCCAGGCCTGACCTACAAGCTTGCTTACGTTGTGGGTGACAACATCAATACCCACGGCTTCGGCGAAGGTAAAGAGCGCGAAATCTTCAACCAAGTACGTTACGTGGTGCAGGACGGCCCGGCCAAAGACCTGTCCATCAAGCTGCGTAGCTCGTTCGTGCGTACCAACAACGCCGTGCAGCAAAACGGTTACAACGACGACGGCAACGAAGTCCGCGTATTCGTCGAGTACCCGATCAGCATCTTCTGATTCTGATCTGACGTATCGAACAGCCCTGGCTTATGCCGGGGCTGTTTCTTTTCGGCACACAGCTTTTGCCGCAAGGGCCATCACATCTCCACTTTCCGGTGCAAAGCTGTCGCTGCGCGCCATCCGCCACATCCGCGCATAAAACTCGCTTTCAATCGAGCCACTGAGCAATTCGCCTGGCTTGAGGAACGTGTGCAGGTCCGAGAACAGCCCGATCTCGCTGGGGCTGATACGCCGGGCCAGGTGCTTGGGCTTCAGCCCGAGGGGTGTTCCAGGCCCGCAGCAGCCAGCATTTCGGCCAGTGCGTGCAGGGTATTGCGGTGGAAGCTGGCTACCCGCTCGGCCTTGTCCGGTACCACCAGGGCGCGCTGGCGCAGTGGGTCTTGCGTGGCCACGCCGGTCGGGCATTTGTTGGTGTGGCAGCTTTGCGACTGGATGCAGCCAATGGCGAACATGAAGCCGCGTGCCGAGTTGACCCAGTCAGCGCCGATGGCCAGTACGCTGGCGATGTCGAAGGCACTGACGATTTTACCCGCAGCGCCAATGCGAATGCTGGCGCGCAGGTTCAGGCCGACCAGGGTGTTGTGCACAAACATCAGGCCTTCGCGCATCGGCACGCCCATGTTGTCGCTGAATTCGCGTGGTGCCGCGCCGGTACCGCCTTCCTTGCCATCGACAACGATGAAGTCCGGGGTGATGCCGGTGGCCAGCATGGCCTTGGCAATGCCCATGAACTCCCACGGGTGGCCCAGGCAGAACTTGAAGCCCACGGGCTTGCCGCCCGACAACTCGCGCAGGCTGGCCACGAATTGCAGCAACTCGACGGGTGTGCGAAATGCGCTGTGCGCGGCCGGAGAGATGCAGTCTTCACCTGCGCGCACGCCACGGGTCTCGGCAATTTCGGTGCTGACCTTGTGCCCCGGCAGGATACCGCCGTGGCCAGGCTTGGCGCCCTGGCTAAGCTTGATCTCGATCATCTTCACCTGCGGCGAGCGGGCCTGTTCGGCGAAGCGCTGCGGGTCGAAACGACCGTCCTCGGTGCGGCAGCCGAAGTAGCCACTGCCGATTTCCCAGATCAGGTCACCGCCATGTTCACGGTGGTACGGGCTGATGCTGCCTTCACCGGTGTCATGGGCAAAACGGCCCATGCGCGCGCCGCGGTTGAGGGCGGCGATGGCATTGGCGCTGAGCGCGCCAAAGCTCATGGCAGAGATGTTGAAGATCGAGGCCGAGTAGGGCAGGCGACACTGCGGCCCGCCAATGGCGATGCGAAACGAGGCCGGGTCGGGTGTGGCCACTGGCAGCATCGAATGGCTGATGAATTCGAAACCGGGCTTGTAGGCATCGTTCAGGGTGCCGAAGGCTTTCTCGGCGCTCTCGTTTTTGGCGCGTGCGTACACCAGCGAGCGCTGCGAACGGGAGAACGGCAGCTTGTCGTCGTCACCCTCGATCAGGTACTGGCGGATTTCCGGGCGAATGGTTTCGATCAGGTAGCGGATATTGCCCAGGATCGGATAGTTGCGGCGCACGGCGTGGTGGCTTTGGCGCAGGTCGTTGAGCCCGACCAGGCTTAGCACGGCAGTGATCAGGGTTATTGGCCAGAGCCAGGCATGCTGGGGCAGCAGTGGCAGGCTGGCAAAGGTGAACAGCAGGCAGATGGCGAGGCAGGCGTAGCGGCTGGGCAGAGAGTGTTTCATGGGTCCATCGCAGGCAGGATGACCGGGCATAGGATAGGCAAAGGCGGGAAGGGGAAAACCTGGGTAATCGGTAAAAGACTGTTACCTGATTGCGGGTTGCGCGGTAAGACAGGCAGGTACGCCGGCCGTTGCAGGAGCAGCACAAGGCTGCTCCTACAGGGGCCGCGTCTGCCTTTAGATGGGCAGCAGTATGCTCACTCGCAACCCACCGCCATCACGGTTCGACAGCATCAGCTCGCCCCCATGGCTTGTGGCAATCCGCTGGGCAATGCTCAACCCCAGCCCATACCCGCCAGAGGCGTGGTTACGCGACCCTTCACCGCGCACGAACGGGTCGGTGATGGTGGCCAGCAGCCCCGGCGCAATCCCCGGCCCGCGGTCGTCGATATGGATGAACACCCCTGTGGTGGCCCGCTCCAGCGTGACCGAAATATTTTCGGCGTAGCGCAAAGCATTGACCAACAGGTTTTGCAGGCAGCGCTGCAACAGCAAGGCATCTGCCTGCAAGCTACCCGCCTGCCCGTGCACCGGCAGTGGTTCTTCGGCAGTGGCCAGGTCCGCACACTGGCGCGCAACCAGTCGGTCCAGGTCCACCTGCTGCAAATTTTGCTGCTCCCCCGCACGCAGGTAGTCCAGCACCTGGCCGATCATGTCGTCCATCTGGGTAATGTTCTGCCGCAGGCGCTGGCGGTGTTCGTCGTCCGGCAGCCGCTCCAGGCGCAGGCGCATGCGGGTAAGCGGGGTGCGCAGGTCGTGAGACACGGCGGCCAGGAAGTAAGCCTTGTCATTGACCATGGCAATCAGCCGCTGCTGCATGGCGTTGAAGGCCTGGGCGGCCTGGCGCACTTCCTCCGGGCCATCCAGTGCCAAGGGCGGTTGTTCGAGGTTGCCGCCCAGGCCACGTGCGGCATCGGCCAGGCGCCGCAAAGGGCGCAGGCACAAGCGCACGGCAATCAGGCACACCAGCAGCACCGCGACGATGCGCAGCGCATACACCCGTAGCAGATAGTCGCTGATAAGCACCCACGCCGACTCGCCGCTCCAGCCCTGTAGTTCCTGGCCATCAATAGTCAGCCAATGACCATCGGCCAACGGCACCGCGAACTGGATATGCGCCTGGGCCGTGCGCAGGCCGAACAGGCTGCGCCAGACGATAGGCTGGCCCAGTTCATCGGTCAGTTGCACTTTCAACAAGCGCACGTCCTGGGCATGCCCCAGCTCGTACTTGAGGGCCTGGTGCAGCAACAGCTCGACACGCCTGCGACCACGACGTTCATCATGTTCAGGCGTGGGTAGCGTTTCGGCGCAGCGCAGCTGGTAGTGGACGGGCACCTTCAACGTGCCGGCGTGGCAGTTGGCCTGGGCAATCAGGGGGGCACTGCGCGCGGCGATCAGCCGAATGGGGGCTTCGAGTACCTGAGCGAAGCGCACATCGAACCAGATGCTACTCGACATCAACTGGATCACCAGCGTGCCGCTGACCATGATCAGCAGCAGCTGACCAAACAGGGTGCGCGGCCACAGCCGGCGAAGCCAGCGCATCTCAGGCATCCGTCTCGCGGCTGGCGATGCTCAGCAGGTAGCCTTCATTGCGGATGGTGAGGATTTGCGCGGCACCTGCCGGCGCACGCCGCAGTTGCTGGCGCAGGCGGCTGACGCACATGTCCACCGAACGGTCGTCGGGCAGGTGGTCGCGGCCGAACGCGCTGCGGGTCAGTTGGTCACGTGAAACCACCCGGTTGTTGGCTTCCAGCAGTTCGCGCAGCACGCGGTAGTCGGAGCGTGGCAGGGTCAGGGTCTCGCCATCAGGGCGGGTGAGCAGGCGCTTCACGTGTTCCAGGCGAAAGCCCGCGAACAACTGGGCGTTCGCAGCCGGTTCTTCGACAGGTACATCCAGGCGTTGCGGGCGCCGCAGCACGGCCTTGATCCGGGCGATAAGCTCGCGCGGCTCGAAAGGTTTGGCCAGGTAGTCGTCGGCACCCACTTCCAGGCCGATGATGCGGTCCAGCGTGCTGCCCTTGGCCGACAGCATGATCACTGCCAACCCCGGCGTCGCTTGCAACTGGCGGCACAGGCTAAGGCCATCCTCGCCGGGCAGCATCAGGTCGAGCACCACCAGGTCTACCTTGTGCCGCGCCAGTTGTTCGCGCATTTGCTCGCCGTCGGCAGCGGCCAGCACGTTGTAGCCGGCATCTGTCAGGTAATCACAAAGAAGTTCGCGGATTTCGTCGTCATCGTCGACAACCAGCAGGGTCGTGCTCATGCGGAAAAACACCTGTTCGGTGAGGGCCGGTGGCGCTCATTACGTTCAATTACATCCCCGTACATGTCGGGTCTGGAGCCTGGAGGGCCGATCCCTAGAATCCTAACAAAAAATCATCTGCAAATACGAAGCCTTCCCAAATGAATCCCACGAGCATCCCGCAAGTCTTCACCCCCATCCACCGAGGCGGCAACCGCATCAAGCCGCTGGCCTTCTGCGTCGCCGTCGCTATTAGCGGTGGTGCCATGGCGGCTGACAGCAAACCCCTAGAGCTGGACGCCACGCAAATCGAGGACAGCGCGTTGCTGCCCGCTGACGATGCCGGCCAGTTGGGCTACACGGTCGAGAGCACCCGCAGCTCTACTGGCCTTGCGCTGACGCCACGGCAGACGCCGCAATCGGTCACCACCATCACCCGTCAGCAGATGGAGGACCGCAACATCCACACCATTGAGCAAGCGCTGGAGACGGCGCCGGGTGTGACGGCGAGCAAGTCCGAAGTAGGCGGGCGCACCGATTACCGTGCCCGTGGCTACTCCATCAGCAACTGGAAGATCGATGGCCTGCAGACCCAGGGCGGCTCTGACTTCAGCGGCAGCGGCAACGCAATGAACATGGACCTGTACGAGCGCATCGACATCGTGCGTGGCGCCAACGGCCTGTTGGGTGGTACCGGCGACCCCTCGGCCACCGTCAACCTGATCCGCAAGGCCCCGACCAAAACCTTCGGCGGCAGTGCTTATGCCACTTACGGCAGCTGGGACAAACGCCGCCTGGGCGCCGACCTCAACCTGCCATTGTCCGAAGACGGCCGCCTGCGCTCACGCTTCGTGATGACCCAGCAAGACGCCAACTCGTTCCGCGATAACCAGTCCGAACGCTCCCGCGCCGCGCTGGCCAACTTCGAGTTCGACCTGGACGACGCCACTACCCTGGGTGCCGGCTACCAGTATGAGTACAACAAGGTAGTGGGCGGCGGCTGGGGCGCAAACATCCCGATCTGGTACCGCGACGGCAGCAAGACCGACTTGCCGCGCAGCAGCAACGTGGCGCCCAGCTGGAGCTTTGGCGAATACACCACCCGCACCGCGTTCGGCTCGCTGGAGCACCGCTTCGACAACGACTGGGCGCTGGACCTGAAAGCCGCCCAGAGCACCACCGAAACCCTGAACCACCGCGGCCTGGCCAAGGTTAACTCGGCCGGGCGTGGCACCTATGGCGGTTACTGGGACCAGGACGGCAGCGGCGCCGTGCTCAACGGCCTGCACAGCGCCAGCGACACCACCCAGCAGTCGGCGCAAATCGATCTCTCCGGCCCGTTCCAGCTGTTCGGCCGCACCCACCAGGCCATGGTCGGCTACAACGACAGCCGCACCGTGGGTTGGTCGCCCGAGTACACCTGCACGATGGTGGGTGGCGGCATGGCCAGTGCGCCGTCGGTGGGCTGCCTGTTCCGCGCCAACAACGGTTTGCCCCTGACCGACTGGCGCAATGGCGTAGACGACGATTACAACATGCTCGCCTCGCGTACCGGCCGCCACAGCAAGACCACCACCCGCCTGCAGGGCATGTACGCTGCCACCCGCCTGAGCATTACCGACCCGCTGTCGGTGATCGTTGGCGTGCGCACCAGCAACTACGCCTCCGTCACCCGCAGCGTTGCCGGTGCACGTAGCAGCCAGGAAGAGAATGGCATCGTCACCCCCTACCTGGGGGCGGTGTACGACCTCAACGACAACTACTCGCTGTACGCCAGCTATACCGACATCTTCACCCCGCAAACATCTGAAACCAGCAGCGGCAGCAAAGTGGAGCCGATTCGCGGGCAAAGCTACGAGACGGGTATCAAGGGTGAGTGGTTTGACGGCCGCCTGAACGCCTCGGCGGCGTACTTCCGCACCAAGCAGGAAAACAAGGCAGTACTGGACGGCGACCTGACCACCCCGACCGGTGGCAGCGCCTACAAGGCCGGTTCCGGCCAGGAAACCGACGGTATCGACCTGGAAGTTGCGGGCGCCCTGACCCCCAACTGGAACGTGTATGCCGGCTACACCTACCTGCACTTCCGCCGCGTCGACAGTGACGGGCGCAGCGACCCGTCGCACCTGTTCAAGGCCTCGACCACCTACCGCCTCAGCGGCCCGCTCGACCGCCTGACCCTGGGTGCCGGCGTGACCGCGCAAACCAACATCCGCGCCATTTCCAGCCCGGCTGGCCAGCCCACCAACGGCGTGAGCAACGGTGCCACCGACGTGAACTGGTCCGGTTACGCCATCTGGAATGCCATGGCCAAGTACCAGTTGACCGACAACACCAGCGTCAGCGTCAACGCCAACAACCTGTTCGACAAGCATTACTACACCCAGTACGGGTTCTATGCCGGGTCGATTTATGGCGACCCGCGTAACTTGTCGTTGACTGTTAGCACAGCGTTCTGACCCACGCAAGCGGGGCCGAGATTCGGCCCCTTTTCACCTGCAACTCAACCAAGTCTTCAGCTCGGGAAGTGCAAACTGGCGGAGAATACCCAGTGATTTGCAACAGTGGGTGGCTTGTTCTTCACTGCTGCGCCTCCAGCGCCTGTAGAAGTTGCTTAATATTTTGCATGGCGTTACGAACTTCATCTTCGTAGAGTGGCATATTGTTGAAATGGGAAGCCGGGTTCAGCACGCGTTCCGTCGTTTCGAGTACACGATCAATGGCTTTCACCGATTCCATCTTTGTCCAGCCGGCATGGTTCAGGGTACTTCTCAGCTTTCTCCGCTTCGATTTGAGGATTCCCTTATCCTGCGCTTGCAGCTGTGTATGGTTGTCCAAATCGCTGTCGTCAGAAGGAATCAAAAGCGTGCGGTGTTCTTCTGGGGTGTTCTTTAGCACATCGTTATAGAGTGTTGTCGGGATGCTTTCCAGCAACTTGTTTCTGGATGCTCGCAAGTTCTCGGTCAAGGAAAAAAACTGACTCGGAGGCAGTTCTTTTCCTTCCACCCATTCACGGAAGCGTTTGGCAGTATCTTCAGCTGCCTTGCGCAGAAACATGGCGGCCTCTTCCACATCGTGGCCGTTGAGGTAGTCATCAGCTTTTTCCAGATCGCTCTTTTCAGTTGCGGCCTTGATGTTCCTTGCAGCATTGCCCTTTAACCGCACGAAACGCCAGTTCGTGTGCTGACTGCCAATTCGGCGGCGAAATTCGCGGAAGAAGCCGAGGTCGTGAGTGAGGATGACTTTCTGGTAGTTGCAAAAGGCCTCGGACAGGAGGATGTCCACGACTTGCATGCGGTTGCTCATGTCCAGGCTCACCAGCAGGTCATCAAGCACCAGCAGTTTTAGGTCGGAATCGTGCAGGCTGACCAGTGACGCCGCAAAGCGCACTGACAGAGCCAATTGGGTCAGTTTTGCCTCGTTGAGGAAACTCTGAGGTTTTCTAACCGTGTGCCCGTCAATTTTTATTCCAAACTCAATGACCGGTGGAGTGAACTTGAAATTGCTTTGGCTTGTACCGATAGCCGATGGTGGCGTGGTAACCGCCAGCTTAAGGTCAATCTTGCTAGTGTCGCCCGTAGCAAAGTGGGCGTCATAAAACTTCTGCGCCTCAGTGCTGATGCTGACGACAATGCCTGGTAAAATATTGGCAAATTGCGCGGTGTTTTGAATGAACGTGTCGTATGCTTTTCTGCCGGCTGTACTGCGCTGGTTCGACGGATTGGGCCTGCCCGACATGATCTTTTGCCACATGTCGTAAGGGGACTGTCCACCCGTGCTGACGCAAAACGGCAGAATTTCTTTCTCAAACAATGGCCAGAGATCGAATTTTTCCGAGTTGCGAAAGTGTGAAAACCCGAAGAAGAAACGGTAGGTGATAAAGTCGCTGGCTAGATCCCCTTTGAGAATGGCTGGCTGGTTACCGGTGCCGTGATTAGTCTGGCTGATACGGTAGATGGTATCGTTGCCCTGTGCTGTTTCGCGCAGGGTCAGCGCAATCTCTCCTGGCTTAGGAGTAGGTTCTTTCTGTTCGTGAAGGTTGAGTAAGTTTTGCGGATTCGCAGGGTCGAAATATTTTTCGACATCTGCCTTGGTTTTTCGCGCACTTTGCAAAAAGGTATAAAGCGCCCAGTAAAGCGAAGACTTTCCCGCGCCATTGGCGCCATACAACAGCAGATGGCGACCCTCCAGTCCAAGAGAAAAATCGCGGAATGCCTTGAAATTGGTGATCGCAATGTGATGCAAGTGAGCTTTCATACTCTTCTTTCTTCCCTGATGACAGCGAGCAGATCGGGACTGTCTGCGGACATACGCAGCAACCGGTTGCGGACTTTCGACGTCGGGTCATTCAACTTGCGATGAAGCTGAAAAGTAAATTCGTGCTTGCTGGATTCAGCCATGTCCGAGGTGTAGTCGGCCAGATAAGGTGCTACCTCGTCGAGCAACAGAAGGTCGCGTTCGGCCATGTGCTCACTGAAGTAGCACTCCATGACGCAGGCATCGATCAAGTCGTCCAGGAAACCGCAGATCCCGGCCTCTACGGCCGACGACGCATTGTATGCAAGCAGGCAGTTTACCAGCTTCGACAGTGTAGCTTCGTGATCCGGCGAGACCGTCGGTACAGGAAAATTCTGTAGATAGGCGGGCTTGTAGCGGAAATACCCGTTCGCTAGCACGCTGCCGGTGTTTTTCAGGTAAAACCATAGGACATTGGAATTGAGTACCGCCAGCAGAAACGCGTAAGACTCCCAGACATGCTCATGCTTGATGTAGCCGTAGAGCGTGGTCGTGGTGTAATGGCTACCTTGCCGATCAATCGAAAAGTTTCCGCCTAACGAAATATCTGGAGCGAGCAACTTTTCTGTGCCGCCCTCGCTGATGCCCTGCTTTCTGCCGAATTGATACCATTCGGGCACGTTGAAGCGCCCGCGTTCGCGAGCGCGAAGGACGGCTTCGCACCGTTTCAGGTATTCCCACCCCTTAGGGAATGTGCTTTCGATTTCATCAGGCGATAGAAGGGATGACCTGCCTGGCGTGGTATCGTCGTAAGGAAACACCACCAGACAGTCGGTTTTGATGGGTTCGTACCGATGAACCTGATCGCCCATGAGCAGTGGCCGAACAATACCGCTCTCGATTTCGATGCGTTCTCCCAGCTCCGGTGAAAAGGCCGTATACGTCTCGCCAATGCACTCCGCTTTCTTCAGGAAGTAGACAGAATCTTTGCTGCTTGCGATGCCTTGGAACATCTTTTCAAACATATCGCCCATCTTACGCTTATGGGTCTGCAGTGCCGTCATCGGGCCGAGATTGAGGCCGTCTGCCAGCACCCATGGCTCTTCACCGAGCCCAGAGTAGGAAATAGAGGCGAAGGCGTTGTGATCAAGCCTGGTGAGTTCTCCCTCAAGCGAGACAGCTTTGGATTCCTCTGGTGCGATCTGGGCATATTGAACTGCGCTAGCGGGTGTCTTGCGCATCCACAGCAGCGATGAGTACGTGCAGGCCGAAAAGACTTGATGAGCACCGAAGCTGACAAGCCGATGAACAAATTTTTGTGAAGAGACCAGCTTTCGGATCCCTTTGCCAAATGACGCATTAACCCATTTGTCTGGGTTGATGTAATTCAAGATGCCGCCCTGACGAATTAATTGAAGACCGCGCTCAATAAATACCACGTAAAGGTCATAAGACCCCGTGGCTGACTGGTAATGTTGCTTGTAATAGTCCGCTGCCGCCGGGTTCGTCTGTTGAATGCCCTGAATTCTCAGATAAGGCGGGTTGCCAATCACGATGTCAAAGCCTTCCTCCAGCGAACGGCCGTACATCCAGTGGGGATCAAAGAAACCAGCGACTGCCTGAGGATTAAACGGATCCCAATCAGCAATTTGCCGGGCTTTTGGGGAGGAGCCAAGGCTCTGCTCAAGGAGCACTTCGAGCTCCTGCCTCAGTGCCTTGATTTTCTTCTGAAGCGCAAGTTTTTGATCACGGCGCTGCATGCCAAAGTGGCTGTGGTAGAGATTTTCGATCTCGGCTTCGATTTGGTGAACCCGGTAGGGCACCAACGCCAATTGATCAATCTTGGGTAAGCCGATAAGTGTGTCGGCCGCAGCAAATTTTGTTTCAAGGTTCGGCAGCGGGCGTATGCGGTAGTTATCTTTTTTATTGCGACTGGTGCGCTGGTCGCAGATCAGCGAGATAAAAAAGCGAAGCTTTGATATCTGTATAGCGATGGGCTGGATATCCACGCCGTAGAGGCAGTTTTCTATCAGATATAGCTTGCGCCCATAGTCATCATTATTGTCAGCGAAAACGCGCTCGATAGCAGCGATTGCACCTTCGCGAGCCGAACAGTCAGGAATAGTCGAGGCAGCGTCAATTTGTAGCTGCTTCCAGCGTGAGTTGTCGGCATCAAGCTTGTGAATTATGTAGACGAGCTTGTGCAGCATCCCCATAGGGAAGGCCCCGGAGCCGCAAGCGGGATCGAGAATCTTGCAGGTGTGGATGGCATCGAGCAGCGTGGTGACTTCCTGATCCGAAAAGGGATGTGCTCGCTCGGTATAGGTGAAAAGTATATCCAGACCGGCCTGGGCATCCTGCGCGGCCATGCCATTCTTGGTCAGGGCACCCGTCAGGTGCGCCTTGAGCGACTCGTCCACCATGTAGTCGACAATTGGGCGAGGGGTGTAGAAAGAGCCTGTCTGTTTGCGAGCAGTGGTTTTAGTTTCCTCATTGTAGGAGGCAAGCAGGTTTTCGAAGACCTTGCCCAATAGCTCAGGGTCAAGGGCAATTTCCTGATCGACCGGCGTGTTCTCGACAATAGTGAACTTGTAGGCGTGCAGGATGTTGAGGAGGCCACGCACCCGCTCTTTCTTACGTTTGCTGTCACCATAGGCTTCTGACAAGTCCTCTTCGTGCTCGCTGCCAAAGAAGAGGCGGTTGGGTATGATCGGACGCTTGTTCTTGTTTCTCGAAAAACCATCGAGGTAGAGCTTCTTGTTTGTTCCCTCATCAACGCGATCAAGGCATTCGAAAAGTCCACCATTGAGAAATGGCACATCGGAAAAGTGAGCGAGTGCAGTGTCCGGGTGGCAGAAATGCTCTTCGTAGCGATATAGCGTGTCCGAGCCATGGTCAGCGTTTTCAATGCTATCCCGGTGATTGACAAAAGCTCTGTGAGGTTGGCCCTTTCCGTCCTTGTCCATGCGTTGATTGAGCGTGGCAAAGAAAAGGTTTTGCAGAATGGCCTCGTGGTAAGTGGAGCTTTCCGGCGAGAGGTCCTTGAGGACTTTTCTCAAATCAACCTCGGAAAAGAGGCTCTCCGGCACCAGGCTCTTTTCCTTGAGGAACCAGCAGAAGATGAGGCGGGTGAGCAAGCGGATAAGACCGGTTGCTCTACGCTTCTCATCATCTTGTTCGATGTCAGCAGGAAATTCGACTTGCGGTAGCGCCCAGAAGTACCAGTTTGCGAGTTCTCGGTAGAAGCGTTTGTTCAGCAGTTCTACGTTGAAGATCTCTTCCCAGGCTGCGTGGAGCTGGTCGAAGTTATGGATGCTTCGTTTGCCTGACGAGAGCTCGGCCAGCGAGAAAGAGGCCAGGATATCCAGGTGCCCTGGGTGAGGCTTGGCGATGGCAATGTTTTGGATAAGCGTGACTTTGCCAAGCACGTCCCTGTGTTCATCACGCTTGTTGAGGCGGCGATTTATAACGGCCAGGGACAATTGCCCCCCTACCTTGAACAGCACCATCACAGGCATGGGGAAGATGCGGTTGATCTGGCGCGCAATTCCGGCCAGTCTACCACGGGCATAGTCTGCCTCGCGCAGTTCAATCGCAATGAACACGTACGACTGCATGAGCGAGGTACGCACTTCATCATCCTTGAACAGCGAAGCACTGCTGGCGAGCTCTTCGTCAGTTAGCTGGAACAGGAGCTCGGCGGTCAGCCATTGCTCTGTTTGCGCGGTAGGGTGGGCAAGTTTGCCGTCAGGGTCAAACTGTTCGCAGAAATCCTGTACAGAAGCTGTTTCAATGGTGCGCTCAGATGTGTAACCAAGGGCAGCTAAGAACGCCAGAGCTGACCGGCGAAGCGACTGAGCGGAAAAAGCCTGGACGTGCTGGCCGATGACTTTTTTGAGTTCGATGTTAGTGGGCATTCTTGATCACCAGCCAGGTAATAAGGTCAAAGTCGGTCGTGCTTTTGATAGTGCTCTGGCTACTGATGAGCTTTCCACCCCTGCCGGTAAAAAGGTTGCCTGCGTTCTTGCGGCCGAATTGCTTGGCGATGGCGGCCACGGCTTTGTCAAGCAGGTTGCTGTAGTGGTGCATATCCTGACCGTGACTGGTTTGTTCGTCGAACATCTCACACAGCATTGCGTACGGTTCATCTTGCCCTTGACAGACGGAACGGAAAATCTCCAGCACCTGTTTGGGGGCGGTGAAGTTGTAGCGCACCTCGCCGTCGTCGCGGATATAGACGAGGAAATACGGCTGTAAGGCGTTGACCGATTCGGCGCCGATGGCCTCGGTGCGTTGCTTGAGGCAATAGATAGTGCCGGGCTTGACTATCTGGTATTCGGGGTGTGGTGGTACAACCGCGTAGAGGCCGAATGGTGCCTCTTCGAGCTTGTCACGGTTGGCCTCTATGTAGCCGGTCAGCTCCATGCGAAAGTCGTCCAAGGTGAATTCGTTCAGTGCGACGGATTCGTTAAAGTCTTCTAGGTCCAGCACTTCATCCTTGAGCCGCAGAAGTTGCTTGTCTCGGTAGCGAAGGTCTTCCTTGATGAGCTCCTGCAGGTCTTCGGCTTGCAAGATGTTGTCTTCCGCCGTGGCAGCAATATCCACCAACGCCATACGCGCTTCGACGCGGTTCTTGAGGTTAATGTACTTATTGAGGTCGGGCGTGGGCCAGAAGTTGACAAGCTGGATGGCGGCGTTAGGGCTGCCAATACGGTCGATACGGCCAAAACGTTGGATGATGCGCACCGGGTTCCAGTGAATGTCGTAGTTGATAAGGTAGTCGCAATCCTGAAGATTCTGCCCTTCAGAAATGCAATCGGTGGCGATCAATATATCGATCTCATCATCTTGCGGCATGGCGTTCATCTTATGACGCTGCTTGGCGCGTGGCGAAAAGTTAGTGAGGATTTGTGTGAAGTCCGCCTGGCCATAGGTAGAGCGATTTGGGTGTGTGCCCCCTGAAACAAGTGCGATATGTAGGCCATGCTGTTCCTGTGCCCAGTGTTCAAGGTATTTGTACAAGTAGGCGGCGGTATCTGCGAACGCGCAGAAGACAATGACCTTGCGATTCTTCTGGCCGAGGTTGTTGATGCTTGGATGGCAGGCTTTGTGTTCGATCAGCTTTTTCAGTTCAGCGAGCTTGGCATCTCTTTTAGCAGTAACGGCTTGTGCTGCGTCAGCCAGCAAAGCCAATTGCTGCTTGTCGCGCGCCAGGTCCTGGAGCCAGGCTGCCACATCCAGGTGGGCCATGTCATATTTGAGTTTGTTACCGATTTGAAAGGCTTCAGCCAGTTCGTCATCTTCATCGGTTTCGCCAAAGAAATCTGGTTGAATGTCTAACGCTTCGGCGTGCTGTCGCTGCTGGAAATCGGTGAGCCGTTTTTCGAGATCTTCGATCTTGGAGACCGTACGCTCCATGGTAATGGCAAATGAGTGCACGGAGCTCTCCAAACGCTTCAGAAAGTTAACCTTCATCATGCTAACCAGAAACGTTTCACGGCTCCCTTGGCTAAAGTTGCGCACGTTGCCCACGTCGTAGTGAGCCTTGAACTGCTCCAATACGTAGCGCGAGGGGCTGTAGAGCGAGAGTTGATAGTTATTGATTTCGTCGTTGAGCTTGTCGTAGGAGAGAAATCGCTTACGAAGGTCTATCTCGGAAAAAATTGAGTCGGGCCGCTTGCGCTTCGGAAACTGGCCGACTTGGGCCATTGATGCGCGGTAATACTTAATAATGTGCTTGCGCGAGCGGGCGATGGTGAGTTCATCAAGCAACGTGAAAAAGCCGGCTGAAAGCTTCTCCATAAGATCGCGGGCGTCTTTATTGCCGTCACGAGTAGCCCACTCCATAAACGTTTTCTGCGCGGCACTGAGCGTACTCTTGATGCTATGGATGCCAAAACTTTGCGAAAATGCAGTGTCTTGCCCCTCTGTGACGAAGTAGATCTGGTTCCGCAGGTCTTTGAGGTCATTGTTAACGGGTGTAGCCGAGAGGAGCAGCACCTTGGTTTTGACGCCGGACTGAATGATATCTTCCATAAGCCGCTCATAGCGACTCTTGCGGATAAGGTTGCCGTCTACATCACGCTTACCCTTTGTGTTATTGCGAAAATTGTGCGATTCATCGATGACGATGAGATCGAAGTTCCCCCAGTTCAGCGTAGCTAGATCAACACCATCGACCTTGCCACTTTCACGTGACAGATCGGTGTGGGACAGTACGGTGTAGGCAAAGCGATCTTTGAGGAAGGGGTTCAGTTCGCTGTTATTCTGGGCGAGATAGACGGTCCAGTTATCGCGCAGTTTTTTCGGGCATAGCACCAATACGCGGTGGTTGCGCAGTTCGTAGTACTTGATGACCGCCAGTGCAGAATAGGTTTTCCCCAAGCCAACACTGTCGGCCAGGATGCAGCCGTTGTAGGTGTTGATCTTATGAATGGCGCCTTTGGCACCATCCTTTTGGAAGTCGAACAATGCCTTCCAGATGTCCGTTTCCACGATGGCTGTTTGGTCGAACAGCACAGCATCGGCGGCTTGGCCCGACAGAAATCGTTCGAATACGTGATAGAGGGTCTTGAAGTAAATGAACTCAGGCGAATGGTTGACGTAGAGCTGCTGCAGGTAACTCAGCACATCTTCTTTCACATTTGCAACAAGCTTATTGTCATTCCAGATGTCGTCAAACCAGTGTTTGAGATCGGCCCGATCGCGATCGCTGTCGACAATTAGATTGAGCTCGATGTTGGACGTGGTGGCTTTGCCCAAGCCGCGATGGGTGAAGTTGGAACTGCCTAGGAGGGCGTGTTCACGCCGGCCATCGTCTATGTGATAGAGCTTGCCGTGCAGGAGGTTGGCCTGGCGGACGGAACGGATGTCCACCTTGTTGCGAATCCACTCCGCGCAGCGACGAGCTACATCCTTCTGCCGTAGGCGGTTGGCAAGCTCAAGGCCCTCATCTTCTATCCGGAACGACTTCTTGTCCGTTTTTTCAGGATCAACAGAGGCAACGAACCGTGGTTCACCAAAAAGAAAGCTCAGGCGCTCTATCTGATCCAGCTCTTTCGACAGGGTTTCGTAGGCGTAGATCGTGAAGTAGGCCGAGACTACGGAAAGCCGGCTGCCAGAGGTGATTTTATCGGTCAGAAACTCGGCCACTTTACCACGGCTGTGGTTGTCCCGGATGCCAGAGTGATACTTATGGTTTTCGGCCATCTTTGTCGCCCTCCTTATCAGCCTCATCCCCGCCTCAGTCTTGTACCCAAACGTCTATGTCAGATACCTCGAACTGCCACTGCTGGCAAACGCGATTTGCGTCTAGCACCTAGCGGTCGGTGCGGCGGTAGAGAGCACACGGTCGGTATCAATCGTAGCGGATGTAACTTATCAATTAGGCGGAGCCTGCGGCGAGCGTTCGCTGCCATGGGGATAGTCTTTAGCTTGGCGTCTTCAGCGTTCATCGCTTAGGTGGTGGGGGCGCCAGTGAAGGAAAGGCCAACGATGAAGGTTGGCCTAACCGCCCTCGGTGTGTATTTCGTACACAGACGCAGTCGAGCCGTTGAGGCAGGGACTGAAGGAGGGCAGCTGCTTCCCAGAAGCCAAGTTCAAATGATGGCTTAGGTTGGCGGACAGCCAATGATGCTACCAAGACACAAATGAAAAAGGCCCGCATCGCTGCGGGCCTTGATCGATATGGTGCCGGCACCAGGAATCGAACCCGGGACCTACTGATTACAAGTCAGTTGCTCTACCATCTGAGCTATACCGGCAATGGGGCGTCATTATAACGATCGTTTGGCGGCTGTAAACCACTTCCTTGCAAAAGATCGCAAATGACCTAAGTCACCGACCTAAAAGGAGAATTTTCCTACCAGCCGCGGTGGATGGTGTTGACGCTTGGCTCGCTTTTACCCGGGTTGAAGAACAGCTTGTCGTTGTCGCAGCCGCGCTTGCGGCAGGGGCTTTCGGTGCGCAGGGGCAGGCCGTTGTCGCCGCCCAGTTGCATGCCGGGGTGGTTCCAGCCCAGGTTGTTGTTTGGGTGGGGCGTGGTGCCGCTGGCGCAGCCGGTCAGGGCCAGTGCGAAGGTCAACAGGGCTAGGGGTTTGGCTTGGGTCACGATGGTCAGGTCCGTTGGTCCATTGTCTGTTCTGGCGCAACGCCAGAAGGCCGCGGGGCTGGCGGGCAGCGCGCGACGTCACTTTTTAATGATTTGGGGGGCAGATGATACACCGTTACGGCGGTGGGGCATTAGCCTTGTGTTGCCTGATCGGGCCTCTTCGCGGGTGAACCCGCTCCCACTGGGACCGCGAAAGCGGGGCTAGCTGTGTAAGGAAAGTCTGAACAATGGGGCCAAGCGCTTCAGGGTTTGGAGGCTTCGGAAGTATCCTACGTGCGCCGCCGAAGTATCGCTGTTGTCGGAGAAGTGGCTCACAGATACCGTTTTCGGGTCGCTCAGGCGACCGGGTGTGAGAGCCCGACTTTGAATAAGCGCTACCTGTCATGGTGGCCGTACGCGGGCAGACTTCGGTCTGGCCGGGCTTCCTTATTCACTCGGTTTCTCACCCCGCGTACGGCTGCCGCCCCAAATCCGTGAGAAAGATTTTCGGCAGCCTCCTTCTAGTGAATGAGGATTTGCCATGAAAAAAGATGTTCCTGAGCCAATCACCACCGCAGGCGTAGAAACCTTCCTCGCAGCCGGTAACCCATCCCTCAATCTGCTACGCGTAGAGCCCGGCGTCCCGGTGGATGCTGCCTATGAGCATGTCTCGATTCTGATGGGCTATATCAAGCACCTGGTGCGGGAGGGGGATATGGAGGACGACCATAAATTCCTGGGGGCAGCCGATTACCTGTGCGACATGGCCAAGGCGCTGATGAACGATATCGAGATTGCCAAGAACAAATCGCATTGAAAATGTGAGATCGATGGGGCCGCTTTGCGGCCCTTTCGCGGCGCAAGGCCGCTCCTACAAATGACCGTGCATGCAGCTCCAGTCGCAACCACAAGAAATGTTTATGCACAAGTGGCATTAGCGGCTTGCGCGAAAGGCATGCCGGGTCGCTACGCCGCTGGTCTTTGCGCAAACGCCTGTTTTTACTGGCCTTGACGCGTGAGCTGGAATAAGCCAAGCGTTTGAAATAGCGCTGGGATCCAACAGGTAATCACAAGCTTGTTCACAGACTTATCCACAGGTTGTGCTGCGGCTAACGGTCGCGTTCCGCAAGGATAAGCAGGTTGCGTGGGGTTAGCGGGTAGTCGCAGAACAGGCCCAGGCGCACTTCAAAGCCTTGCTCTTCGAGGAACAGGGCGCGGTCGAGCACCAGCCACAACTCCAGCGGCCGGCGGAACAGGTTGCGCACACGCTCCAGGTTGCGCACCTCGGCCAGGCGCTGCCAGCCGGCGGCTTCCAGGGCGGCCCAGTCCGGGTTGCCGTTCAGGGGCAGTTGTTTGAGGTCGGCCAGGTCGCGACAGTATTGCTCGTAGGGCTTTTCCAGCCAGGCTACCGGCAGCGACGGCGTCGGTAGGTATTCGTTGCTTTGCCGCTGCTGGCGTTGCAGCAGGTCGAAGCCCAGGCGGCGGGCCATCGAGGTATCACGCTGGCGTCGCACGCGGGCGCCGGCAGTGACGGTTTCGCTCAGGGGCAGGCCCAGGTCGTCCAGCGACAGCTGCAGGCTGGACGCCTGCGCGGCTGTGGATAACGCCTGGTACTGCGGCGCGGCAATGCGGTTGTAGCAGCAGGGGGCAACGGCCAGTTGCCGGCAACCTTGCTGGCTGGCCAGCTGCATCAGGCGCACGTGCAGGTCGCCACAGGCGTGCAGGGCAACCACGCTTTTGTCGCCCGCCAGGTGGCGGGCGCTGTCGCTGGCCATCACATCCTGGTGTACGTGCTGCGCTGGCAAGTGGTGGTGCGCGCTCAGGGCTTGGCCGGCGGCGACCAGTTCGGCGTCGTACTCCAGGCAGGTCAGCTGCTGGCCGGGTTGCAGCAGGCGGCGGCCGAGGTGGCCTTTGCCAGAGCACCAGTCCAGCCAGTGGTGGGGCTGGTCGTGGAAGGCGAGGTGGCTGGCGAAGGCTTCGATCTGCTGCCACTTGCGGCCGGGGACGGCGACGTCCAGGCGGTGGGCGGCGGAGGGCAGGTCGGTTGCCGGGAGGTGGCCGAGGGTGGCGAGCTGTTGGGCTTGCTGGGCCAGTTGCGGGAACGGGGCCGGCAAGGCGTCAGCGGGGCATTCGGTTTCGGCGTCGGCCAGCGAGCATTGGCGCAGGTGGGCGGCAAGCTCGGGGTGGGTGGTTTCCCAGCCCAGTTGCAGGGTGGTGAAGGGGCGCGGTTTCCACAGCGGTTGGTGCTCGATCAGGAACTGGTCGAGGGCCTGGAAGCGGGTGCTTAGGTGGTGGCTGTGGAGATGGTTGGGCATGGGAAGCTTTGGGTTGGGTTTGAGGGCCTCTTCGCGGGTGAACCCGCGAAGAGGCCAGTAAGGTCTCAGCGACCTTGGCAGGCGTCTACGCGCAGCCAGCGCTCCAGCAGCTTGAAGCCCTGCACCAGCAAGAACGATATCACCAGGTAGAACACGCCCGCGGCAAAGAAGATTTCCACCGGCAGGTAGGTACGGGCAATGATGGTACGGGCCATGCCGGTCAGTTCCAGCAGGGTCACGGTACTGGCCAGCGCACTGGCCTTGAGCATCAGGATTACTTCGTTGCTGTACGCCGGCAGGCCGATGCGCGCAGCACGGGGCAGCATGATATAGAACAGTGCCTTGCCCCGCGACATGCCCAGTGCCCGGGCCGCTTCAATCTCACCTTTGGGGATCGACTGCAACGCGCCACGCAAGATCTCGGCGATGTACGCGGCGGTGTGCAGGGTCATGGTCAGCACCGTGCACCAGAACGGATCGCGCAGGTACGGCCACAGCGAGCTGGAGCGCACCGCATCGAACTGCGCCAGGCCGTAGTAGACCAGAAACAGCTGCACCAGCAGCGGCGTGCCACGGAAGAAGAAGATGTAGCTGAATGGCACGGCGCGCACGTACCAGTGGCGCGAGGAGCGGGCGATGCCCAGCGGGATGGCCAGGATCAAACCGGCAACCACGGCAATGGCCACCAGCCCAGGGTAAGGGTTGCGCCCTCGGCCAGGCGTGGCAGCCATTTGAAGATGACTTCCCAATTCATTATTCAGCCCTCGCAAAGCCGCGAGCGGCGCGTTTTTCCATGAAGTACATGCCGGTCATGGCAAGCACGGTCAGGCCCAAGTAGATGCAGGCCGCGACCATGTAAAAGGTGAACGGCTCCTTGGTCACGGTCACGCCAATTTGCGAGTGACGCATGATTTCTTCCAGGCCGATCACCGACACCAGGGCGGTGTCCTTCATCAGGATCATGAACAGGTTGCCCAGGCCGGGCAGGGCGATGCGCCACATCTGCGGCAAAATGATCCGCGACAGGATGCGGCCCTTGGAAAGGCCCAGCGCCAGGCCAGCTTCACGGTGGCCCTTGGGGATTGCCAGGATGGCGCCACGGAACACTTCGGTGGCGTAGGCGCCAAAGCACAGGCCCAGGGCAATTACACCCGCAGCGAAGGCGCTAAGCTCCAGGCCCGGCATGTTCAAGGCTTCGCCGAGGCTGTTCATCAGTTCGACGGTGCCGAAATAGATAAGCAGCACCCACAGCAGTTCGGGCACACCGCGAACCAGGGTCGAGTAAAAGCCGCCAAGCCATTGCAGCGGCTTGAGCGGGGAGGTTTTGGCCAGGGCGCCGAGCAGGCCCAGCACCAGCCCCAGCAGCAAGGCGCAAAGCGCCAGTTTTACGGTCATCAGGGTGCCGGCCATCATGGCCGGACCGAATCCGTGCAGGTCGATATTCATGGGCAGGTCATTTTAGGGACTGGCGCGCCACGGGGGCGCGCCGGTCAGGGCGGGTCATTCGATGCTGAACGGGAAGTACTTGTCGTTGATCTTCTTGTACGTGCCGTCGGCTTTGATTTCTGCCAGGGCTTTGTTCAGGTCGTCGCGCAGCTTGGTGTCACCTTTGCGCACGGCAATGCCGATCTTGTCACTGTCCATCACCGGCTCGCCCTTGAACTCGAAGTTCGAGCCGTCTTTGCTCTTCAGCCACTCGTACTGCACGTACTTGTCGGCCAGGATGCCGTCGATACGACCGGACACCAGGTCGAGGTAGGCGTTTTCCTGGGTGTCGTACAGCTTGACGTCCACGCCCTTGAAGTTGTCTTCAAGGTAGGTGCCGGCCAGGGTGGCGCGCTGGGTGCCGATGGACTTGCCTTTCAGCGACTCTTTATCAGTCTTGAAATCGACGTTTTTCGGCGCAATGAACTGCAGCTTGTTGGAGTAGTACGGCTCGGTGAAGTCCACGGCCTGCTTGCGCTCGTCGGTGATCGACAGCGAAGACACCAGGAAGTCGAACTTCTTGGCGTTCAGGGCCGGGATGATGCCGTCCCAGTCGGAGGTAACGACCGAGCATTCGACTTTCATCTTGGCGCACAGGGCGTCGCCGATGTCTTTGTCGAAACCAACCACGTTACCGCTGGCATCCTTGTTGTTGAACGGTGGGTAGGCGGCTTCGATACCCATGCGCAGTTTTTCTGCGGCCATGGCGTTTGCCGACATCACCAGCGTGGCAGCAGCTGCCAGGAGAAACTTCTTGTAAGTGTGCATGTATTGCTCCGTTAGCGGTGGCTTGACATGAATTGCTTGCAACGCGCCGAGGTCGGGTTTTCGAAGACCTGCTGCGGCGATCCCTGCTCTTCTACCAGGCCCTGGTGCAGGAAGACGACTTCACTGGACACATGGCGGGCAAAGCTCATCTCGTGCGTTACCAACAGCATGGTACGGCCTTCTTCGGCCAATGCGCGGATAACGTTTAGCACTTCCTGGACCATTTCCGGGTCGAGGGCCGAAGTGGGCTCGTCGAACAGGATGACTTTAGGCTTCATGGCCAGGGTACGGGCAATGGCGGCTCGCTGTTGCTGGCCACCGGAAAGCTGGGCGGGGTAGCTGTGGCGTTTGTCGTAGATGCCAACCTTGTTCAGCAGCGCTTCGGCGGCTTCGATGGCCTCGGCCTTGCTTTGGCCGAGCACGCGGCGTGGCGCCTCGATGATGTTGTCGAGGATCGACATGTGCGGCCACAGGTTGAAGTTCTGGAAGACAAAGCCGATTTCGCTGCGCAGGCGGTTGATCTGGCGGTTGTCTGCGGCGATCAGGTCGCCGTTTTTGGCGGCCTTGAGCTTGAGCGCTTCACCGGCCACCAGGATTTCGCCCTGGTGCGGGTTTTCGAGCAGGTTGATGCAGCGCAGCAGGGTGGACTTGCCGGAGCCGGACGACCCCAGGATGGAGATCACGTCACCGTCGCGTGCGGTCAGCGAAATGCCCTTGAGAATTTCCTGCTCGCCGTAGCGTTTGTGCAAGTTGCGGATTTCCAGCGCGGGCGTGGCCTGAGCCATGTGCGGTCCTCATGTGTTCGGGTGCGTTCCCAGCTATTGGCGGCCTTCCTGGCGTGCGCCAAGCTAGCATAGCGGCATTATGACGGCCAACAGGGTCGCCGGGGACTGTGGGCACTGGTGGGGCAGTTTGTCGCATCGCTACAGCGTAACGTCGCGCAGATGTCCGCGAAGGTGTCGCCCAGCACCAGAGCCTTGATGAAAAAAGGCGCGATGGTGCCAGCTTTGGCCCGCTCATGGAAGCGGTTTTGGCCCATTCGAGGAGTAAAACCGACCTTTAGGTCAGGTGCCCTCAATATGAGCGGGGTAACCCACAAATACGCAAGCAGGCTAAAAGGTTGTACCTCTAGGTTGCACTTTTTTGCATTGCGGTGGTGCACAGGTGTTACCGGGGAGCACCTTTGGTGCGTTTGTAAGTGGGTATTTCAGTAATCCGATGTTTTGGTGCCCTTTCGGTCAAGGTCTGGCCGAAAGCCCTCCAAACCGCGTCCTAAAAGGCCCGCAGAATTTTCTGACGAATGCATTCAGCACATGGCCTGCTTATTGCCAGTAGGAAACCGCCGATTGCAGCGATGCCTAGGTCAACCCTTGGCGCGCTCCGTACCCGCAGTCGGAGTGGTCCACTCATTACAAAGGTAGTTTCAATGAGCGGTAACAATTCCAATGACCTCGCTCAGGGGCTCAAACAACGGCATGTGACCATGCTGTCCATTGCTGGCGTCATCGGTGCCGGCCTGTTCGTAGGCTCCGGCCACGCCATCGCAGCGGCCGGCCCGGCCGTGCTGCTGGCTTACGCCGCTGCCGGTACGCTGGTCGTGCTGGTCATGCGCATGCTGGGTGAAATGGCGGTCGCCTCGCCAGACACCGGTTCGTTCTCGACGTATGCCGACCGCGCCATCGGGCGCTGGGCTGGTTTTACCATTGGCTGGCTGTACTGGTGGTTCTGGGTGCTGGTGATTCCGCTGGAGGCCAACGCCGCCGCGGCCATTCTGCATGCCTGGTTCCCTGCGGTTGACCTGTGGGCGTTCTCCCTCATCATTACCCTGGCGCTCACCCTCACCAACCTGTGCAGCGTGAAGAACTACGGTGAGTTCGAGTTCTGGTTCGCCTTGCTCAAGGTGCTGGCGATTATCGGCTTCATCGCCGTGGGCTGTGCTGCCTTGTTCGGCTTTGTGCCGAGCAGCCAGGTGAGCGGTGCAAGCCACCTGTTCGATACCCAAGGCTTCATGCCTAACGGCCTGGGCGCAGTGCTGGCAGCCATGCTGACCACCATGTTCTCGTTCATGGGTACTGAAATTGTCACCATCGCCGCTGCCGAGTCGAAGGACCCGGGCAAGCAGATCAGCCGCGCCACCAACTCGGTCATCTGGCGTATCTGCCTGTTCTACCTGGTGTCGATCTTCCTGGTCGTGGCCCTGGTGCCGTGGAACGACCCGGCCTTGGCTGAGACCGGTTCCTACCAGACCGTGCTGAGCCGTATCGGCGTGCCGAATGCCAAGCTGATCGTCGACATCGTCGTGCTGATTGCCGTGACCAGCTGCCTGAACTCGGCGCTGTATACGTCTTCGCGCATGCTGTTCTCGCTGAGCAAGCGTGGCGACGCCCCGGCCATCGCCCAGCGCACCACCAAGGCGGCGACCCCGCACGTGGCGGTATTGCTGTCCACTGCGGCGGCATTCCTTTGCGTATTTGCCAACTTCGTGGCCCCGGCCCAGGTGTTCGAGTTCCTGCTGGCCAGCTCTGGCGCCATTGCCCTGCTGGTGTACCTGGTAATTGCCGTGTCGCAACTGCGCATGCGTGCCAAGCGTGAAGCCAGTGGCGAGAAGATCGCCTTCAAGATGTGGCTGTTCCCGGGCCTTACCTGGGCGACCATTGCTTTTATCGTTGCCGTGTTGGCGGTGATGGCGTTGCGTGAAGACCACCGCGCCGAAATCATCGCGACCGCGCTGCTGAGCATTGGTGTGGTGGCGGCTGGTTTGCTGGTGCACCGCAAGCGTGAAGCTGCCGGGCGGGTGGCGCTGGATAACTGATCCACGCTGGCTGAAATGAAAAGGCCGCGCCCTGTGAAGGGCGCGGCCTTTTTGTTTGCCTGGGCGCTTGCCGGGGCCGCTGTGCGGCCCTTTCGCGGCACAAGGCCGCTCCTACAGGAGATTGCGATCCCTTTGTGGGAGCGGCCTTGTGCCGCGAAAGGGCTGCGCAGCAGCCCCAGGTCTCACCGCGGTGTATCAGCCAAACTGTTTTTGCAGTTGCTGCTGCTTGGCCACCAGTTCGGAAGCGGCAATGTAGGCATCCTGGAACTCATCGCTTTCCAGCCAGGCCATGGTCGCCTCTTCGTCGGCGCCGTCCAGCCATTTGCGGTAGGCGTTGAACACCAGCACGATGTAGTCGGTGGCGTGCTCTTCCTTGTGCCCCTTGAGCACCAGGGCCAGCAATGGGTCCACCAGGAATACCGAGATCATCGGCACCAGGCCGCCTTCCTGGGCTTCCTTCATTTTGTTGAACATTGCGTCGTAGCTGCCCGACTCCATGGCTTTGTTGTACACCTGCTCGACGCTGGCGCTGTCGCCGGCGCTGGCCTTTACCGCCTGGCCGCTGCGTACCATGCGGTTTTGCTTGGCCTTGCTGGCGGCGCGTTTGGCGCGTTTCTGTTGCTTGGTAGAGGTGGCCATGGGGCTCGAGTCCTTGGGTAATGCTGGAAAAGTGCGTATTGAATCGCAGATGGCAGTGAAACCCAAGCGGCATTGGCGGGTCTGAGTCAGGCTGCCGGACATTCGGCATTCGCACACAGGACATTCACGGATGAAAGCACCCATCATGCTCGGCCTGCTGGCCGTCGCGCTGGCTGGCTGCGGCAACATCGCCGCAGTCAAATCCTTCAATACACCTTACGGTTCACCCAGCACGGGCGATACCGCACGCTTGCGGGTGGTCGCCGACGGTATGGTGCGTGCGGTGCCTGAAAAGGACTGTGTGGACTGGTACAGCCCCGGTGCCGGTGTAATTGCGGTGCCCACCAAAGGCTTTGCCGACCGCAATGGCGAAACCCTGGGCATGCCGGCCGGTGCACCTGCCCAGGCGGGTGACGCCGTCAGCGAAGTGCTGGTGCCAGCCGGCAAGCCGTTTACCCTGCATTTTCTCGACGGTGGCCGCTCGGCGGGTTACAACAGCGTGCAGAACTGCCTGGGCATGTTCTCGTTTGTGCCGGAAAAAGGCGCGGACTACGAACTGGTGGTGCACGGCTACAGCGCGTGCGGCGGTACGCTCAAGCGTTTGGATAAAACTGAGGAAGTGGCCAGGCGCAAGGCTGACTATTGCAGTGCCATGGCCAACTTTTAGGCCGGGCAGGTGGGCTGGGAAAAAATCACAGGCAACAAAAAACCCGCACTAGGCGGGTTTCTTGTTGTCGCTTCGGGTAACTTTGCAACCACCAGAAGCTTGAAGGTGGTGCCCAGAGACGGAGTCGAACCGCCGACACGAGGATTTTCAATCCTCTGCTCTACCGACTGAGCTATCTGGGCGACGAGGTGAATTAAATAGATTTCCGGACCGCTCGTCAACGACTTTTTGAAAAAATTTTAAATTAATTCCGTCGCTTACGATTTTTGGGGTCATTCGGCCGGTGGAACGTAGCCTTCCGCCTGGGCGTATTCTTCGCCGGCGAAAAACTTGTCCATCTCTGCCTGGAGGAATTTGCGGTCCTCGGCATTCATCATGTTCAGGCGCTTTTCGTTGATCAGCATGGTCTGGTGCTTCTGCCAGTCGGCCCAGGCTTGCTGCGAGATGTGTTCGAAGATGTCCTGGCCCTTGGCGCCGGGGTAGGGCGGGCGCTCCAGGCCTGGCAGTTCTTCTTTGTACTTGCGGCACATCACGGTGCGGGTCATCGGGCATCTCCTGCAATCAGTTCGTCGGCCGCGCGTTCAAGCAGCTTTTTCACCGGGGCGGCGAGGCCCAGGCGCGGCGGGGTGGCGAGGTTATACCAGAGCCAGTCGGCCTCGGCCACGTGCTCGCCGACCAAGTCGACGCGCACCAGCCAGGGCTCGATTGCCAGCTGGAAGTGGCTGAAGGTATGGGTCAGGCGTTCCATGGCCTGGGTACCTGCCAGGCGCAGGCCGTGCTGATAGGCCAGGTCGTCGAGCTGCGCGAGGTCGTCCAGCTCCGGCAGGCTCCACAAACCACCCCACAAGCCGCTGGAGGGGCGGCGATAAAGCAGGATGGCGCCTTCGTGGTTGGCCAGCAGTGGCATCAGCGTGCGCCGTTGCGGCAGCGCCTTGCGCGGCTTGGGCTCGGGGTAGCGGGTTTCTTCGCCGTGCAGGTGCGCCTCGCAACCGCGCTGCAATGGGCAGATCAGGCAGCTGGGTTTGCTGCGGGTGCACAGCGTGGCACCCATGTCCATCATGGCCTGGGTGTAGTGGTTGGCACGCTGCTGCGGGGTAAAACGCTCGGCCGTGGCCCACAGCTGGTTGGCCACCTTGGGTTCGCCAGGGTAGCCGGCCTGGGCGGTGTAGCGGGCCAGTACGCGCTTCACGTTGCCGTCCAGGATCGGCGCGCGAATGCCCATGCTGATGCTGGCGATGGCGCCGGCGGTGGAACGGCCGATGCCGGGCAGCTCGGTGAGCTGCTCGACACTGCGCGGGAATTCGCCGCCATGTTGCTCGACGACGACCTTTGCAGCCTTTTGCAGGTTACGTGCGCGGGTGTAGTAGCCCAGCCCGGTCCACAGGTGCAGCACTTCGTCCTCCGGCGCCTCGGCCAGGGCCTGCACGGTCGGCAAGGCCTGCATGAAGCGGTCGAAGTAGTTGAGCACGGTGCTGACCTGGGTCTGCTGCAACATGATTTCCGACACCCACACCCGGTACGGGGTGATGCCCTGTTGCCAGGGCAGGTCGTGCCGGCCGTGCTCGTCGTACCAATCCAGCACAGCGCCGGAGAACTGCTCGGGGCTCATCGCTTGAACAGCCCCTTGAGTGCGTCTTTTACTTCCGGGCTCACTTTGTCTCCGAGTTTCTCATCAAGCTTTTCATCAATCTTGTCTTTCAGGCGGTTGCCGGCCAGCTTGGCGGCAACCTTGCCCATGCCGCCCTGGTCCAGGCGGCAGGCCTTGGCACCCAGCTCCAGCGGGCCACGGCAGCGCAGTGGCACTTCAACGCCCACATAGCGCTCGTTGACCTGGCAGGCCGGGTCCGGCATGGCGCGCTGGTCGCCTTCGACGATCACACCGACGTTGTAGTCCATGCCCAGCACGCGCAGGTCGAGGTCGCCATGGCCGTTGACGGTCAGGCCCGGGATGCGTGCCTTGAGGTCTGGGTTGCTGGCAACGCCATTGCGTACCACCAGGCTGCCGCGCAGTTCCTGGAAGGGGGTGTCCTTGCCGCGTGGCTCGCCGCTGAGGGTTTTGCGGTTGAGGGTAGCGATGGCCTGGCACAGTTGCTGTTCCAGGTTGGCGTTGACCAGCACGCCATCATTGATGGTGAAGTTGGCACTGCCGTTGAGGGTGTCGACCAGGGCTTTCTGGCTGTTGCCGGTGGCGGTCAGGTCGCTGGTCAGGGTCAGCAGGCCTTTGATCGGTGGTACCTGGTCCTTGCCTTCGGTCTTGATGAAATGCTCTACCGGCACGCGCTGGATGTTGGTGTTCACACCCAGTTGCGGTACGGCAGGGCGCACGTCGACCGTGCCCTTGGCTTCGAAGGTGCCGTTGTACAGTTCGCCACGCAGGGTTTGCAGGGTCAGCAGGCCGCCTTGGCCGATGGCCTTGAGCTGGGCGTCTTCAATCGGCAGCTTGTCCAGGGTAAGCGAGCCAAAGGCCAGGTCGGCCTGCAGGTCGAGGGCGCGCAGGCGGTCGACCGGCAGCAGCTTGTCGTCGCTCCAGGCTACCTGGGTCGGGGCGTTGGGCAGCGGTGTGGTGCTGGTACCGGCCACGGCGCTGGCTTCTTGCTGCTTCACCTCGGCCTGGCGCGCGGCGGTGGCGCCTTTGGCCTCTTCGCTTTTGGCTGGCAGGTAGCGGTCAGCGTCAAAGGTATCGCCCTTCAGTTGCAGGCGCAGGGCCTGCTTGGCGAAGTCTTCCACGGCCACACGGCCACTGAACGTGCTGTCATCCAGTTTCACCGCCAGGTCTTCCAGGGCCAGGCTGTTTGCCGTGCCCTGCAGGCGGGTCACCAGCTCCAGCTTGGCGAAGGCTGCCGGGTCGTTGGTGGCCGGCAGCGGGCGGCCAATGCTGTCGAGGAAGGTGCGCAGGTTGAACTGGGCAATGGACAGGCCACCGCTCAGCTGTGGTGCTTTGTCCAGGTCACGTACATTCAGCTCGCCCAGGGCGCGCAGCTGGTTGGCCGAGACTTTCAGGCCGTTCCACGAAGCGACGTTGGCTGCCAGGTCGACCAGTAGCTGGCCCTGGGCGGCGAAGGCCACGGTCTTGCCGCCGGTTGGCTCACCCGAGGTTTCACCCGACAGGCGCATGTCTTCGAAGTTGTAGCGCTTAAGCTTACGGTCGAAGCGCAGCTCGCCGGCCAGCTCGGTGCGGGCCTTGATGTTCGGCTCGCTGGCGCTGATGAAGGCACTGGCCTTGAGCGGAATGTTGGCCCCTTCGTGGACTGGGCCTGTGCTCAGCTGGATGCTTTCGGCGCTGTAGCTTTTGCCGGTCTTGGCATCGGTGTACTGCACGCGGGCGTTGTTCACCGTCAGGCTGTCGATGTCCAGTTTGACGGCACGCTCGTTGCCGTCGGCTGGCGCCGGCTTCTGTTCGGCGGGTGCCTGGGCGGGCGCATTGGCTTGTGCATCGGCAGGGGTGCCGTTCTGCGCGGGCAGCGGCTTGCCGATGTCTTCCCAGTTGCCATGGCCGTGCTCGTCGCGGGCCAGGGTCAGGTTAAGGCCTTCGACGCGCACGTCGCTCATCTGCACTTCGCGGCGCAACAACGGCAGCACGCGCACGGACAGGCCGAGCATCTGCAGGTCGGCGAACGGCTCCTTGGGTTTGGCCAAGGTGGCGATGCTTGCTTCGTGCAACTCCAGGCCCAGCCACGGGAACAGGCTCCAGCCAATGTCTCCGTTGAGGGTCAGCTCGACGTGAGCCTTGTCGCGTGCCAGCTGGCGAATCTCGTCTTTGTAGTCGTTGGGATCAAAGAGGTGGGTCAGGGCGAAGCCCAGTGCCACGATGATCAGCAGCAACCCGAGAAGCCCCAGTCCCAGGATTTTGCCGAACGCTTTCATGGGCGAGTCCTTGTAGTCCGTTAGTGAAATTCAGGCGGCAGAGTATAACGCCGCGGTGGTTGTCCCTGCTTATTCGACTAGAGATACAGGACATTTCCTACGTTTTCAGCAGATGGTACGGCTTTCGACAGCCAAGATTTTGCCCGTTCCGAATGTGTGGCCTGTACTGGCCCTATCGCCGGCAAGCCAGCCTCCCACAGGGAGCTCATAGTGTTCCAGGCCGGTGCCGTACCTGTGGGAGCTGGCTTGCCGGCGATAGGGCCGGTAAAGCGAACATGACCGTTTCAGCCGAGCAAAAATTAACGATATCAGATTGCTTTCACGCCACTTGGCTCTGCTAACCTTGCGCCGCTTTGCGAGCACCCACCCTATAAGAAGGATCAGATCCATGACCAGTACCGTCGCGGCGGGGGCCTCGGCCAGTGCGCCAGGCTTCCTGTCAAAGGAGCGCATCATCGCCCGCCCGGGCTTCAACCGCTGGCTGGTCCCGCCAGCCGCCTTGGCCATTCACCTGTGCATCGGCATGGCCTACGGCTTCTCGGTGTTCTGGCTGCCTTTGTCGCAAGCCCTCGGCATTACCGCCCCAGTCGCCTGTGCGGCGGACATGGGCTTCATCGCCCGCCTGTTCAGTGCCGAATGCGACTGGCCGATCTCGATGCTGAGCTGGATCTACACCCTGTTCTTTGTCTTCCTCGGTTGCTCGGCGGCAGTATTGGGTGGTTGGCTGGAACACGCCGGGCCGCGCAAGGCCGGCCTGGTGTCGGCATTGTGCTGGTGCGGCGGCATGCTGATTTCGGCCATTGGCGTAAAAACCCACCAGTTGTGGCTGATGTGGCTGGGCTCTGGCGTTATCGGTGGTATCGGCTTGGGGCTGGGCTACATTTCGCCCGTGTCGACCCTGATCAAATGGTTCCCGGACAAACGCGGCATGGCCACCGGCATGGCGATCATGGGCTTTGGCGGCGGGGCGATGGTGGGTGCACCGCTGGCCACTGCGCTGATGGGGCACTTTGGTAACGAGCACGAAGTGGGCGTATGGCAGAGCTTCGTCGCGATGGCGGCGATCTACTTTGTGTTCATGACTGCTGGCGCTCTGGCTTACCGCGTACCGCCCACCGGCTGGAAGCCTGAAGGTTGGACGGCCCCGGCGAAAAAAGCCGGCAACACCATGGTGACCGACCGCCATGTGCACGTCAGTGTGGCCTGGAAGACCCCTCAGTTCGCCCTGATCTGGCTGGTGCTGTGCCTGAACGTGTCGGCAGGCATCGGTATTCTTGGCATGGCGTCGCCGCTGCTGCAGGAAGTGTTTGCCGGCAAGTTGCTGGGTAACGAACTGACCTTCAGCCAGCTGAACACTGCCCAGTTGGCGCAGATTGCCGCGATCGCCGCTGGCTTTACCGGCCTGCTGAGCCTGTTCAACATCGGTGGGCGGTTCTTCTGGGCGTCGTTCTCCGACTACATTGGCCGCAAAAACACCTATTTCGCCTTCTTCGCCTTGGGCGTTGGCCTTTACAGCATGGTGCCGAACATGGGGCACCTGGGTAACGTTGCGCTGTTCGTGGCTGCGTTCTGCATCATCCTGTCGATGTATGGCGGTGGTTTTGCGACCGTGCCGGCGTACCTGGCTGACCTGTTCGGCACGCAGATGGTCGGCGCCATTCATGGTCGCCTGCTGACTGCCTGGGCAGCGGCGGGGGTGTTGGGGCCTGTGCTGATCACCTACCTGCGCGAGTCTCAGCTGGCCGCGGGTGTGGAGCGGGCTGCGGCTTACGACATGACCTTGTACATCCTCGCCGGCCTGCTGGTGCTGGGCTTTATCTGCAACATGCTGGTGCGCCCGGTGGCCGACAAGCACTTCATGAGCGATGCCGAACTGGCGGCCGAGCGGGCGCTAAGCCATGACAAGGGCGCCGACAGCGCGCGGTCGCTGGAGTGGAAGGCAGCGCCGGGTAGCTTGCCGCTGGTGCTGCTGGCATGGGCGGTGGTGGTTGTGCCGTTGGCTTGGGGGGTGTGGGTTACCTTGCAGAAGACGGCTGTGCTGTTCCATTGATCAGCGGTACAGCCGGCTGAATTTGCTGGCTTTACCGGCCCTATCGCCGGCAAGCCAGCTCCCACAGGTACACCTCAGGCCTGCAAAGCTGAGCAACACTTGTGGGGCTGGCTTGCCGGCGATGGGCTGCAAAGCAGCCCCAACTACTCGGTTGTATAGACCTGTAGCGGCATCCAGCCCCCGTAATTGCTTGCTTTGCCATATGTCATCCGCGTTTCAAGCTGGCGCGTTCTGGGCCTATAATGGAGCCCTTTTCGCCCAATGATTTTGCGGAGCTGGTGATGGTCGAACGTAAGGCTTCCGTCGAGCGCAATACCCTGGAAACCCAGGTCAAGTGCTCGATCAACCTCGATGGCAGTGGCAAGGCCCGATTCGATATCGGTGTGCCTTTCCTTGAACACATGCTGGACCAGATTGCCCGCCATGGGCTGATCGATCTGGATATCGAGTGCAAGGGTGACCTGCATATCGACGATCACCATACCGTCGAAGACGTCGGTATTACCCTGGGCATGGCATTCGCCCAGGCCATCGGTGACAAAAAAGGTATCTTCCGCTACGGCCACGCCTACGTGCCGCTGGACGAAGCGCTGTCCCGCGTGGTCATCGACTTTTCCGGCCGCCCAGGCCTGCAGATGCACGTGCCGTATACCCGTGCCAGCGTTGGCGGCTTCGATGTCGACCTGTTCCAGGAGTTCTTCCAGGGCTTCGTCAACCACGCCCTGGTAACCCTGCACATCGACAACCTGCGTGGCCACAACACCCACCACCAGATCGAAACCGTGTTCAAGGCATTCGGCCGCGCGCTGCGCATGGCTGTCACCCTCGACGAGCGCATGGCCGGGCAGATGCCGTCGACCAAAGGGTGCCTGTAAATGCAGACGGTAGCCGTAATCGACTATGGCATGGGCAACCTGCACTCGGTGGCCAAGGCGCTTGAGCACGTCGGTGCTGGCAAGGTGCTGGTCACCAGCGACGCTGCGGTCATCCGTGAAGCTGACCGCGTAGTATTCCCGGGCGTAGGCGCGATTCGCGATTGCATGGCCGAAATCCGCCGCCTGGGCTTCGACAGCCTGGTGCGCGAAGTCAGCCAGGACCGCCCGTTCCTCGGTATCTGCGTCGGCATGCAGGCCCTGCTTGAACACAGCGAGGAAAACACCGGTGTCGACTGCATCGGCCTGTTCCCCGGCCAGGTGCGCTTCTTTGGCAAAGACCTGCAAGAAGACGGTGAGCACCTGAAGGTGCCGCACATGGGCTGGAACGAAGTTGCCCAAACCATCGACCACCCGCTGTGGCACGACATCCCCGACCGTGCACGTTTCTACTTCGTGCACAGCTACTACATCAATGCCGGCAAGCCGGGCCAGGTAGTCGGCCGCGGCCACTACGGTGTCGATTTCGCCGCTGCGCTGGCGGACGGCTCGCGCTTTGCCGTGCAGTTCCACCCGGAGAAGAGCCATACCCATGGCCTGCAGTTGTTGCAGAACTTCGTCGCCTGGGACGGGCGCTGGTAAATGAGCAGGTCGAAGGCCAAGGCCCCGGTCATCACGCTGGCCCCCGAGCAGGAGCGCGATGCGCTCGATACGCTCAAGCGCTTTCTCGAAGACCGTTTCGAGCTGGGCTGGGTTCGTTCGAGGTGGCCGAGGTGCTTGAGCTGTTCAGCAAAGAAATTGCACCCCTTTATTACAACAGGGCGATTGCCGATGTTCAGCTGCACCTCAAGGAGCGGTTCGAGAGCATCGAAAGCGATCTGTGGGCGCTCGAAAAGCCCTGAAACCCTAAGAACAGACAGGTTCCCAAGATGCTGATTATCCCCGCTATCGATCTGAAGGACGGTGCTTGCGTGCGCCTGCGCCAGGGCCGCATGGAAGACTCCACGGTATTTTCCGACGACCCGGTGAGCATGGCTGCCAAGTGGGTCGAGGGTGGCTGCCGCCGCCTGCACCTGGTCGACCTCAACGGCGCCTTCGAAGGCCAGCCGGTCAACGGTGAAGTGGTTACCGCCATCGCCAAGCGCTACCCGACCCTGCCGATCCAGATCGGCGGCGGCATCCGCTCGCTGGAAACCATCGAGCACTACGTCAAGGCTGGCGTCAGCTATGTCATCATCGGCACCAAGGCAGTCAAAGAGCCTGAGTTCGTGGCCGAAGCCTGCAAGGCCTTCCCGGGCAAGGTCATTGTTGGCCTGGATGCCAAGGACGGCTTCGTTGCCACCGATGGTTGGGCCGAAGTCAGCGCGGTACAGGTTATCGACCTGGCCAAGCGTTTCGAGGCCGATGGCGTCTCGTCGATCGTCTACACCGACATCGCCAAGGACGGCATGATGCAGGGCTGCAACGTGCCGTTCACCAAGGCACTGGCTGAAGCCACCCGCATTCCGGTAATCGCCTCGGGCGGCATCCACAACCTGGGTGACATCAAGGCCCTGCTGGACGCCAAGGCCCCCGGCATCATCGGCGCCATCACCGGCCGTGCCATTTACGAAGGCACCCTCGATGTCGCCGAGGCCCAGGCCTTCTGCGATAACTACCAAGGCTGAGGACTGAACCATGGCACTGGCCAAGCGCATCATCCCTTGCCTGGACGTGGACAACGGCCGGGTGGTCAAGGGCGTCAAGTTCGAGAACATCCGTGATGCCGGCGACCCGGTAGAAATCGCCCGTCGCTACAACGAGCAGGGTGCCGACGAAATCACCTTCCTCGACATCACCGCCAGCGTCGATGGCCGCGACACCACCCTGCATACTGTCGAGCGCATGGCCAGCCAGGTGTTCATCCCGCTGACCGTGGGCGGTGGCGTGCGTACCGTGCAAGACATCCGCAACCTGCTCAATGCCGGTGCCGACAAGGTTTCGATCAACACGGCTGCGGTGTTCAACCCGGAGTTTGTGGGCGAGGCGGCTGACCGTTTCGGTTCGCAGTGCATCGTTGTCGCCATCGATGCCAAGAAGGTGTCCGGGCCAGGTGAAACGCCGCGCTGGGAAATCTTCACTCACGGCGGGCGCAAGCCGACCGGGCTGGATGCAGTCGAGTGGGCGAAGAAGATGGAAGGCCTGGGCGCTGGCGAGATTCTGCTGACCAGCATGGACCAGGACGGCATGAAGAACGGCTTCGACCTGGGTGTTACCCGCGCCATCAGTGATGCGCTGGGTATTCCGGTGATTGCCTCGGGTGGTGTGGGTAACCTGCAGCACCTGGCTGATGGCATTCTGGAAGGGCATGCCAGCGCGGTGCTGGCGGCCAGTATCTTCCACTTTGGCGAGTACACGGTGCCTGAGGCCAAGGCTTACATGGCTTCGCGCGGTATCGTCGTTCGCTGACAGGTTGTCGGGAGGGCTCTGCCCTCCATTCGCAGCACAAGGCTGCTCCTACAGGGGAATGTGTATCCCTGTAGGAGCAGCCTTGTGCTGCGAATGGCCCGCAAAGCCGGCCCCGGCTTCAACCGTGGTTCTTGCCGAGCAACGCGTGGTAAAGCTCGGTATCCCCAAGAATCCCCACCACCCTGTCGTTATCCTGCAACACCAGCTTGTTGCCAGTCTGATAACGAATTTGCAGCGCCTCGCGCATGCCGATGTCGGCGTGCACCACGGTCGGCCTGCGCTCCAGCAGCTCCACATCCTGCCCTGGTGCCCAGTTCTGCATGTCTAGCCCGTTCTGGCCCTGGCGTGCACGTTTGAGCGCGCCACCTTCGCCCAGGTCCAGCCACGAATCGATACCCGGGTCCAGGCACACCGAGCCATTGACCCGCTTGCAGTTGTCCAGGCTGCGCATCAGGCTGCGGCCACACAGCACGTTCAGCGGGTTGGTGTGGGCGACGAAGGTACGCACGTATTCGTCGGCCGGGTTCAGCACGATTTCCTCGGGTTTGCTGTACTGGATGATCCGCCCGTCCTTCATGATCGCAATGCGGCTACCCAGTTTCAGTGCTTCGTCCAGGTCGTGGCTGACGAACACGATGGTCTTGCTCAGCTTGGCCTGCAGGCCAAGCAGCTCGTCTTGCAGGCCCTGGCGGATCAGCGGGTCGAGGGCCGAGAACGGTTCGTCCATCAGCAGGATGTCGGCATCCATTGCCAGCGCCCGGGCCAGGCCCACACGCTGCTGCATGCCGCCAGACAGCTCGTCCGGCTTCTTGTTGCGCCACTGGGTCAGGCCCACCAGCTCAAGCTTCTCGTCCACCAGCTTGCGCCGTTCCTTTTCCGGGCGGCCCTGCATTTCCAGGCCAAAGCTGATGTTCTCGCGCACCGTCAGCCAGGGCATCAGGGCGAACTTCTGGAACACCATGGCAATGCGCTTGGTGCGCATCATTTTCAGCTCGGCCGGGGTGCAGTGGGCAATGTCGATGTGCTTGCCTTCGTGTTCGACAAACAGCTTGCCGCGGCTGACGGTGTTGAGGCCGTTGATGCAGCGCAGCAAGCTTGACTTGCCCGAACCGGACAAACCCATCAGCACGCAGATTTCGCCTTTCTGGATGTCCAGGTTGGCCTTTTCGACGCCCACCACCAGGCCGGTCTGCTTGAGGATCTGCTCGCGGGTCTGGCCTTTGTCCAGCAGCGACAGCGCCTCGCGCGGCTTGTTGGAGAAAATGACGTCGACGTCTTCGAAACGAATGATGCTCATGCCTCACCCCTTACCGGCAATTCCGGTTGCTTGCAGATACGGTCGAGCATGATTGCCAGCAGCACGATCGCCAGGCCCGCTTCGAAGCCCAGGGAGATATCGGCGGTGTTCAGTGCGTTGACCACAGGTTTGCCCAGGCCGTCAGCGCCGACCAGGGCGGCGATTACCACCATCGACAGCGACAGCATGATGCACTGGGTGACGCCGGCGGCGATGCTTGGCATCGCATGCGGCAGTTCGATACGGGTAAGCAGTTGGCGACGCGAGCAGCCAAAGGCCTTGCCGGCGTCCATCAGCTCCTGCGGCACGTCGCAGATGCCCAGGTAAGTCAGGCGGATTGGCGCGGCAATGGCGAACACCACGGTAGAGATCAGCCCTGGCACCACGCCCAGGCCGAACAGGGTCAGGGTAGGGATCAGGTAGACGAAGGTGGGCACCGTCTGCATCAGGTCGAGTACCGGGCGCATGGCGGTATAGAACATGGGTTTGTGCGCGGCGAGGATGCCCAGCGGCACGCCGATTACCACGCACACCACGGTGGCGAAGGTCACCTGCGCCAGGGTTTCCATGGTTTCCTGCCAGTAACCCAGGTTGAGGATCAGCAGGAACGACAGGGCAACGAACACGGTCAGCGCCCATTTGCGCTGGATAAGGTGCGCCAGGGCGGCGAACAGGGCGATGAGAACGAAAGGGTTGAACCAGGTCAGGGCACTGGTGACGCCATGGATCATGAATTCCAGGCCTTGCGCGATGGCGTCGAAGTAATTCGCGCCGTTCTGGGTCAGCCATTCGACGAACGACGCGATGTACTGGCCCAGGGGTATTTTCTGATCGATAAGCATGATAGCGAGCTTCCACCTGCATTGATTGAAATCAACCCGGGGCAGGCACGGTCCTGCCCCGAGGTAGCGCTATTGCGTATTTCTTATTGCGCGAGCTTTGCCTTGGCTGCCTCCAGGCCAGGTTTGCCATCCACGGTGGTCACGCCTGCCAGCCAGGCATCCAGTTTGCCTGGGTTGTCCTTGAGCCATTTCTTGGCGGCGGCGTCGGGTTTCATCTTGTCGTCCAGGACATAGCCCATCATGGTGCTTTCATCCTTGAGCTCGAACGACAGGTTTTTCAACAGCTGGCCAACGTTGCTGCACTCCTGCGCATAGCCCTTGCGGGTGTTGGTCAACACGGTCGCCTTGCCGAAGTCGGGGCCGAAAAATTCGTCCCCGCCGGTCAGGTACTGCATCTTGAAACGGGTGTTCATCGGGTGCGGTTCCCAGCCCAGGAACACCAGCGACTCGCCGCGTTTCTGCGCGCGGTCGACCTGCGACAGCATGCCGGCCTCGCTCGATTGCACAATCTTGAAACCGGCGTCCTTCAGGCCGAAGGCGTTCTTGTCGATCATGCTCTGGATGGTGCGGTTGCCGTCGTTGCCGGGCTCGATGCCGTAAATCTTGCCGTCCAGTTCCTTCTTGAACGTGGGAATGTCCTTGAAATCGTGAAGCCCCTTGTCGTACAGCGCCTGGGGCACGGCCAGGGTGTACTTGGCGTTTTCCAGGTTGGCGCGCACCGTTTCTACGGTGCCGGCGTCGCGGTACTGCTTGATGTCGTTCTCCATGGTCGGCATCCAGTTGCCGAGAAACACGTCCAGGTCCTTGCCGGTGGCCAGCGACTTGTAGGTCACCGGTACCGAGATCATGGTGGTGTGGGTCTTGTAACCCAGGGCTTCGAGCACAACGCTGGTGGTCGCGGTGGTGACTGTGATGTCGGTCCAGCCGACATCGGAGAAACGTACCGTCTGACACTGCTCGGGTTCGGCGGCCTGGGCCAGCAAGGGCGTGGACAGCAACGCAACCAGCAACAGCGAGGGTGAACCTTTCATGGATGGACTCCTGATATTTTGTCTTCGGGTTCGCGTGGGTCGCCGGGCTTTCTGAGGGTCCGGTCGACCAGGCCTGCAGAGGGCAGGATGCGTGGCCGTGCTTTACGAGTCGCTTTCGATAATCCTCCAGCGCCGGGCAATCGCCTACTGGTAGGGTCGTATCCAGTACGGAACGGGTCGTATCCAGTAAGGGCGATGTCGCTTATGGATTTATCCACCCCCTCGGCCGCATTTTTGCGTCACCAGGCCGCTGGAAAACGGCGTGGCAAGGGCTGCTTCTCACACAAAAACAGCGCGGCGCTGCTGGACAAAAGTACGTCGGTTGCAGACGGCGAGGGGTGCGGTAAAAGCCCGATGATGCTGGCATTCAAGGCGGCCCGCTGTTTGAGCCTAGCAGCTGCCCCGCACTGCGCATGGCGCGCAGAGACAAGCCCAGCAAGAGGTGATTCGACAATGGCCATCAGCGTGTTCGACCTGTTCAAGATCGGTGTCGGGCCCTCCAGCTCCCACACCGTCGGCCCCATGCGTGCTGGCGCCCTGTTCGTTCAGGGCCTGCGCGAACGCGGCGAGCTGGAACGTGTAAAACGGATCGAAGTGCGCCTGTATGGCTCGCTGTCGGCCACCGGTATCGGTCACGGCACCGATAACGCCACGGTCATGGGCCTGATGGGCGAGTGGCCTGACGCCATTGACCCGACCCAGATCGTGCCGCGTATCGCCGACCTGCGCGAAACCAACACGCTGCAGCTGGATAGCCGCTTGCCCATCGAGTTCGTCTGGGCCCGCGACATGCTGCTGCTGGACGAGAACCTGCCGTACCACCCCAACGCCATGACCCTGGTTGCCGAAGGCGAGCAGGGCGAGTTGCACCGCGACACGTATTACTCGGTGGGTGGCGGCTTTGTGGTCGATGCCGCCCAGGCTGCCAGCGGTGTGCTGGATGCCGACCAGACGGTGCTGCCGTACGACTTCAACAGCGCCGCCGAACTGCTGCGCCTGTGCAAGCAAAACGACCTCAGCGTGTCGCAATTGATGATGGCCAACGAGAAGGTCTGGCGCAGCGAGGAAGAAATCCGCGCTGGCCTGTACAAGCTCTGGGAAGCCATGCAGGAATGCGTCAACAACGGCCTTAAATACGAAGGCACGCTGCCCGGCGGGCTGAACGTGCGCCGCCGCGCTGCCAAGCTGCACCGCAGCCTGCAGGAGATCGGCAAGCCTAACGTGATCGGCTCGACGATGAGCGCCATGGAGTGGGTGAACCTGTTCGCCCTGGCGGTCAACGAAGAGAACGCCGCCGGCGGGCGCATGGTTACCGCGCCCACCAATGGCGCGGCCGGTATCATTCCGGCAGTGCTGCACTACTACATGCGCTTCAGCGATGAGGTGAACGAGTCCAGCGTGGTCGACTACTTCCTGGCTGCCGCCGCCGTGGGCATCCTGTGCAAGAAGAACGCGTCAATTTCCGGTGCCGAAGTCGGTTGCCAGGGTGAAGTCGGCTCGGCCTGCGCCATGGCGGCGGCAGGGCTTGCCGAAGTACTGGGCGCTACCCCGCCACAGGTGGAGAACGCGGCTGAAATTGCTCTGGAGCACAACCTGGGCCTGACCTGCGACCCGGTCGGCGGGTTGGTGCAGGTGCCGTGCATCGAGCGCAACGCGATTGCTGCGGTAAAAGCCATCAATGCAGTGCAGATGGCGCTGCGCGGTGACGGTGAGCACTTCATTTCCCTCGACCAGGTGATCCGCACCATGCGTGACACCGGCGCCGACATGCACGACAAGTACAAAGAGACTTCGCGCGGTGGCCTGGCGGTCAGCGCTATCGAATGCTGATCTTCTAGCGGACCTCAGGGGCCCCATCGCCGGCAAGCCAGCTCCCCAGGTACTCCACAGTGTTCAAACCCTGTGAAGCACCTGTGGGAGCTGGCTTGCCGGCGATGGGGCCCTTGAGGTTGATGCAGGTGCAACTTGATCCCCTATGCTCCCTGATGGTGCAAACGACGCCTACCGATCGTCGGGTGTCGTTATCAGTGCCTGTATTGTCGGTGACACTCAAGAGTGTCGTTTCTGGGCAACTTACACTGTACCTGTCACCAAATTGCTCAGCGGTTACACGCATAGCGCCTAGCACGCCTGTTTTGCGCTCATCCGCCAACTCGACCGAAGCACCTGATTTGCCCTGATGAAGGCGTCGTTTTCAGGTTTTTTTGTACAGCCGTTCAATTTCAGGCACGGCGTTTGCGTTGAGATTGGCAACTAAGCCCCTGCACACGAAACAGGGGCAATAACAAGAAATCAGTGCTCGCCTGAAGCACACCCTGCATTTGTGTGAGGAGAAATCGCGATGACGTCGTACACCTCCGGGAACCCAACCCAGAACCGCACAGCCCCCCAGTCCATCGGGTTTCTTCTACTGGACAACTTCACCCTCATTTCGCTGGCATCGGCCGTCGAGCCGCTGCGCATGGCCAACCAGCTGTCTGGCCGCGAGCTGTACCGCTGGCATACGCTGACCGTCGATGGTGGCCAGGTGTGGGCCAGCGATGGTTTGCAGATCACCCCGGACGCCGCCATCAACAATGCTCCGCCCATCGACACCGTGATTGTCTGCGGGGGGGTTGGCATTCAGCGTTCGGTCACCCGTGAGCACGTTACCTGGCTGCAATCGCAGGCCCGTCAGTCGCGCCGGCTGGGTGCGGTGTGTACCGGCAGCTGGGCGCTGGCCTGTGCCGGGCTGCTTGATGGCTTTGATTGCAGCGTGCACTGGGAATGCCTGGCCGCGATGCAGGAGGCCTTCCCACGGGTGAACATGAGCACCCGCCTGTTTACCCTCGACCGTAACCGCTTCACCAGTTCCGGTGGCACTGCGCCGCTGGACATGATGCTGCACCTGATCAGCCGCGACCACGGTCGTGAACTGTCGGCGGCGATCTCCGAGATGTTTGTCTACGAGCGCATCCGCAACGAGCAGGACCACCAGCGCGTGCCGCTCAAGCACATGCTGGGTACCAACCAGCCGAAGCTGCAGGAAATCGTCGCGCTGATGGAGGCCAACCTCGAAGAGCCGATCGACCTGGACGAACTGGCCGTGTACGTGTCGGTGTCGCGACGCCAGCTTGAGCGGTTGTTCCAGAAGTACCTGCATTGTTCCCCGTCGCGCTACTACCTGAAGCTGCGCCTGATCCGGGCGCGGCAGTTGCTGAAGCAGACGCCGATGTCGATCATCGAGGTGGCGTCGGTGTGTGGCTTTGTCTCCACCCCGCACTTCTCCAAGTGCTACCGCGAGTACTTCGGCATTCCGCCGCGTGACGAGCGCGTGGGTTCCAACACCGCGCAGCAGGTGGCGATGATGCCGATTCCGCAAGCCATGACCCTGTCGCCGCACAGTGGGCCAATGGCGGCCCTGAGCCAGGCGCGCAACGAGTCGACGTTTGCCAGCGTAAGGCTCTGAGACCGCGTCGCCTGCTCCCACAGGTACGACGCATGGCTTGAAGGCGATGCGGTCAATGTGGGAGCGGGCATGCCCGCGAAGAGGGCGACACAGGCAACACAAATCCATCTGTTGATAATGATTCTCGACTACAGGTAACATCGCCGCCCCCGAAACCCTCTGGCATACCCCTCCGTGGCGGACGACAAACTCCAGCTCTACCTGGCCCACCGGGCGGCATTGCTTGACTATGCCGCGCCGATCGTCGGCTGCCGCGCACGCGCCGAGGATGTTGTGCAGGAAGCCTGGCTGCGCTTCAGTCGCCAGCAGGACGATGCCGACATTCGCCACCCTGCCAGCTACCTGTACCGCATCGTGCGCAACCTGGCGCTCGACCAGACCCGCCGAACCGCCACCGAAAAGGCCCAACCCGGCGGTGATGAAATGCTTGCCGAGCTGCCCTCGACCAGCGCCTCGCCCGAGCAGGCGGTCACCCAGCAAAATGAACTCAGCGCCATCAGCCGAGCCCTCGAAGAGCTGCCCCAGCGCACCCGCGTGGCGTTCGAGATGCACCGCCTGGGCGGCCATACCCTGCAGGAAGTGGCCAGCCACCTGAACGTGTCTGTCAGCCTGGTGCACCAGCTGGTGCGCGATGCCCTGAGCCACTGCATGGCGCGCCTGGAGGACGACCTGTGAAAAAACGCCAGGCTGCTGCGTCCTTTGCCGAGCGGGGTATCTCTGTGCGACCCTGCGCGCCCTTCAGCCCTCAGGAGCCTTGCCCGACATGACGTCCGCAGCCCCCCTATCCAGCCGCCGCGAGCAGGCCCTGGACTGGCTCCTGCGCCTGCAGCAGTCGCCTGACGATCCTCTGCTAAGGGGCGAGTTCGAGCAATGGTGTGCCAGCGACGCGGCCAATGCCCAGGCCTACTACAAGGCCGAACGGGTCTGGCAACTTACCGGGCAGCTGGCGCCAACCACCACCGAACAGTGGCCTAGGGCCGAAGTGGTCGCCCTGCCGGTCAAGCGCCAGCCAAGGCGGCGCTGGTGGCTGGGGGCAGCCGTTGCAGCCTGCCTGTTGGTGGCCGTTGCGCCGTCACTGAGCTTGCGTTTACAGGCCGACTACCGCACCGCACAAGGCGAAACCCGTGACATCACGCTGGCCGATGGCAGTGTGGTGCAGTTGGACAGCGATACCGCCATCGCCGTGGACTACAGCGGCGATCATCGCGATGTGAAGCTGCTCACCGGCCAGGCGTTTTTCGAGGTGATGCCCGACAAGGCCAAGCCGTTCCATGTGCGTGCCGATCACCTGAAGGTCACGGTGACCGGCACCGCGTTCAACGTCGAGCTGCGGCCTGGGCAGGTAGGGGTGGATGTGCAGCATGGCTCGGTACGGGTCGAGGACTCGGCCGATGCGCAAGTGCTGGCGCGCGCACTGACGGCTGGGCAGCGGCTGCGGTATGCCGATGGGCGGGTGCAGTTGCAGGCCTTCGTGCCGTCGCAAGCGGCTGCCTGGCGGCAGGGGCAGTTGATTGCCGATGACCAGACGGTGACCGAGCTGGTGCAGGCGCTAGCGCCGTACATGCCGGGCAAGGTGATGCTGCGTGACGATGCCTTGGGGGCCAAGCGGGTGACCGGTGTGTACGACCTGCGCAGGCCTGAGGCGGCATTGCGTGCAGTGGTTCGGCCGCATGGTGGCGAGGTCCGCAGCTATGGGCCTTGGCTGCTGGTGCTGAGTAAACCTTGAGATTGCCGGGGCCGCTTTGCGGCCTTTCGCGGCGCAAGGCCGCTCCTACATGGAGTATGCGGTCTCCTGTAGGAGCGGCCTTGTGCCGCGATGGGCTGCGCAGCAGCCCCAAAAATCCTCCCGCAAAATTAATTTCACAATTTTCTGAAAATTCCCCGCACTGCCCCGTCTTCTCCCCCGCGCGCAACAACTGATACCGATTCGTATTCTATTTTGCAGCCCGGCGATTGCCGGGGGTGGGGATGTGGGATGACTGAAACATCAAGCCGGAAGCCGCGCAGCGCGCGGGGTTGGTCGTTGCGCCTGAAAAATGCCGGCGGCGCGGGCATGCTGGGGTTGTGTGCCCTGCTGAACCAGCCGCCAGCCCACGCCCAGCCAGAGGCTGAGCATGCCGAACTCAGCCAGGTACATGCGTTCAGCATCCCAAGCCAGGACCTGGCCATCGCCCTGATCACCTTCGGCCAGCAAAGCGGGCTGCAGGTCAGCGTCGACCCCGACTTGCTTGAGGGCCTGAGCTCTACCGCTGTCAGCGGCAACCTCAGCAACGAGGCAGCACTGTCGCGATTGCTGCAAAGCAGTGGTATCACCTGGGAGTTCGAGGCGGGCACGTTCGTCTTCCGCTTGCTGCACAGCGACGGCCAGGGCCCGCTGGAGTTGCACAACACCGTGGTGCTGGGGCAGACCGAAGAAAACAGCTACATGGGTGCTACGGTCATCGGCAGCAAGGCGATCAAGGCCTTCCCGGGCGCCAATGGCGACATCACCACGCTGCTGCAGATGCACCCCAGCGTGCAATTCAGCACCCGCCAGCAAAACTCCAACACGCCGGGTGAAATTGCCCCGGCGGACATCAGCATCAACGGTGCCAAGTACTACCAGAACAATTTCATGATCGACGGCATCTCGATCAACAACGACCTCGACCCCGGCGCCCATGGTTACAACGATGTTCGCCAGTTCGATTCCACCCCAAGCCGCTCCCACGGCATTGCCCTGGATGCCGACCTGTTGCAGGAGGTAAAGGTCTACGACAGCAACGTCCCGGCCGAATATGGCGGTTTCAACGGCGGGGTGGTTGATGCGATCACCCGCCGCCCAAGCAAGGATTTTCACGGCAAATTCTCGTATGCCATGAGCCGGTCGGCCTGGACCAGCTACCACATTACTGAAGCCGACCAGGAAAATTTCGACCTGGCCTCGGATGAGCAGTACCAGCCTGAATTCGAGAAGACCACCGTGCGCGGCATGCTCGAAGGCCACCTCACCGATAACTTCGGTGCCATCCTGGCGTTCTCGCAAAAACGCTCGATACTGCCGCTCAATGCCTACAGCGATGGCTACGAAGGTGACAACGGGCCTTCGCGCAAGGACCAGACCCGCGAGCTGACCAATTACATGCTCAAGACCTACTGGAGCGTGAATGACCAGCTCACCCTGGACAGCTCGTTCATCTACGGCCCTGGCGAAAACACCTACTTCCGCGCCAACCAGCGCAACTCCGAGTTCGTGACCGAAGAGGGCGGCTATCAAGGCTCGGTAAAAGCCACCTGGCTGGCTGACAATGCCACCTGGACCCACACCCTGGCATTGACCCGGCTGACCAGTTCGCGCGATTCCGAGCAGAACGACTACATCAACTGGTACTACTCCGACGTCAAGAACTGGGGCAAGTCGTTGAGCAACACCTCACGCAGTGCCGAGGGTGCCTATGGCGACCTCGACCAGACCCAGGAGGGCCTGGACTACGCGGTGAAGGCCGAGTGGTTGCCGGTGTGGTTCGGTGGCGTGGCGCACTCCTTCGTCACCGGCATGGACCTCTCCTACAAGCGGGCCACCTGGGAGCGATCCACCGCGGCCAGCAGCGTCACCATGAACAAGCGTGACGACGGCAGCAGCTGCGGTGACGACCCATACTGCTCGGTTGGCCAGTTGCTCAATGGCAACACCCGGCAATGGGCCGACTCACGCATGGAGTATCAAGCGGGCAAGATCGACCAGGACGAGAAGAAGTACGCGTTCTACCTGCAGGACAGCATCCAGCTTGGCAAGTTGGGCCTGCGCCCGGGTGTTCGGCTGGAAGGCGATGACTACATGGAGAAAAAGACCATCGCCCCGCGCTTTGCCGGCGATTACGACTTCTTTGGTGACCGCTCCACGGTGCTGACCTTCGGTGCCAACCGCTACTACGGCCGCAACCTGTTCAAGACCCGCCTCAACGACGGCCGCGGCCAGCTCAATGTGCGCTACGTGCGCGCCGGCCAGGACTCACCCTGGATCGAGGCAACCCGAGTGGCCAACGACACGCGCTTCTCGACGCTGGACATCCCCTATGACGATGAGCTCACCCTCGGTATCGAGCAGCTGTGGCTGAACACCCTGTTCGACCTGAAGTACGTCAACCGCAAGGGGCGCGACAAGATCGTGCGTTCTTACTCCAGTGTCGAAGACCTGCCAGCGCTGCCCGGCTACCGCAGCAACTACTACATCTACACCAACCAAGGTCGCAGCGAGAGCGACACGGTGACGCTGACGGTGACACCCCAGCAAGAACTCAAGTTGTTTGGCACCAGCACCAGTGCCCAGTTTGCGGCAGGCTGGCAGCGCAGCGAAGACTCGTACACCGACTACGACTCGATTCTCGACAGTGAAGAATACGACGGCAATGCCGTGCTCTACGACGGCAAGCGCATGGACTTCGTCGAACTGCCACCGAACAACTTCAACCGCCCATGGACCGCACGGCTGACCACCATCACCGAGATTCCCGCCTGGCACATGAGCATCAGCAACTTCCTGCGCTTCCGTAGCAAATACAAGCAGATCATCGACACCAATCGCAAGGTCGACCTCAATGGCGAAACCCTCAGCGTATACGAGGCTGCACCGGTTGGCAGTGCCATGACCTGGGACATGCAAGTGTACTGGGGCTCGCCTACCGCCAAGGACCAGGCAGTGTTCGCCTCTGTCGACATCACCAACGTCGCCGACAAGATCAACCCGACCGTCAGCGCTGGCTCCCAGGCCGTTACCCGCTACGAAGTCGGCCGCCAGTACTGGCTGGAAGTCGGCTACCGCTTCTAACACCATAAAAAACCGTGGATTACCTGATGAAAAAGCTCATCGCGGGCCTGCTCGGCCCGCTGTTGCTCGGCGCCTGCGCCACACCGCCCGAGGCCGACGCGCCGTTGCCCTGGGATGGCCAGGTGGTGCAGGGCCAACTGGCCAACGGCCTGGCCTACCGGCTGGTGCGTGACACTTCGCAAACTGGCCGGCTGGACTTGCGCCTGACGGTAAAAGCCGGCTCGGTGGACGAAGCCGACGACCAGGTTGGCGTGGCGCACATGGTCGAGCACCTGGCGTTTCACAGCCGTGCCGGTGGCCAGCAGAAACTGCGTGAGCGCATGGCCGGGCTCGGCTGGGTACAGGGCCGCCACTTCAATGCGGTGACCAACTACGAGCGCACCCAGTACCTGATCGGCCCGCCAGCCGGTGTGCGCCAGGCACCGCAAGCGTTGCAGGCCTTGCACGACCTGGCCTTCGCCCGCGACTACAACGCCCAGGACCTGGAGCGCGAGCGGCCGATCGTGATCGAGGAATGGCGCGGCGGCCTGGGCGTGGCCCAGCGCATGAACGAGCAGCGCACGGCGTCCCAGCGAGCGGGTTCCCGCTATCCCGAGCACCGCACCATCGGCAACGAAGCAGCAATCCGTTCGGCTAGCCTGCAAAACCTGCAAGCCTTCCAGAACCGCTGGTACCTGCCCAACAACATGGTGTTGTCGGCGGTTGGCGATTTTGACCCCCAGGCCATGCGCGCCCAGATCGAACAGGCCTTCGGTGCGGCCAAGGCTGGTGAAGTACCGGGTCGTGAGCAGCGGGAGCTAACGCTGGACAACACGTTGAAAGTGTTCCGCCTGCAAGATCCGCAATCCGGCAGTAACCAGGTGGCAATGCTGTTCCGCTTGCATGAGCCGGACAGCCGCGGCACCACGCGCGCTGCATTACGCGAGCGGCTGATCGACCGCATGACCCTCGCCGCCATGCTCGATAGCCTGCGCCGGCAACCTCTCGAAACTGGCGTGCGTAGCCTGGTGGTGCAGAAAACGCTAATTGGTGAGCACTCCACTGTGCTCGGCATCGCGGCAGGTGTCGAGGGCCGGGCCCATGACCAGGCACTGCAACAATTGCTGAGCGAGACCGAGCGCCTGCGCCAGCATGGCTTCAGCGACGCGGACCTGCGTCGCGAGCGCGAACATATCCAAGACCTGGGTAACAAGACCCTGGCCAAGCAGACGCCGCGCACTTTCGAGCAGTGGGTGGAACAGCTCAATAACGCCGCGGTGCAGGACGCTTCGGTGACCGACCGGCACGCCACGGCTGCGCGCTACCTGGAAGTGTTGGGCAGCATCTCGCTTGGCGACTTGAACGACCGCCTGCGGCGCTGGCTTGCCAGCCCTGACCGGGTATTGCAGGTGAGCGCGGCGGGTAGTTCCGAGGTTAGCTTGCCGACTGTGGCGCAGGTTGAGGCGCGGCAGGCCGAGCTGGCAGGCCAGGCACTGCCAGCCCCTGTACAGGTGGCGCCGGTAACAGCCGCAGCACCCACGCTGGAAATGCCTGCTGTCGTGTCGGCGGGAGATATCGTTGAGCGCAAGGTTTTCCCGGAGCAACAGGTTGAACACTGGCAGCTGAGCAACGGTGATCGCGTGGTCTGGCTCAAGCGTAACGGCCCAGAGGGCAAGTGGCTGTTCCAGGCCGATTCGTCTGCCGGCTATGCCCTGAAAGGCACACCCGTCTGGCGCCTACAGATGGCGGCGCAGTTGGGCGTGCGCAGCGGCCTGCCCGGCATGGTACCGGAGGCATTGGCCACCTGGCGCCAGACGCAGCGCGCCACGCTCAGCCTGGACCATCAGCCCCAGCGTTTGACGCTCAACCTTGGCGCCGAACCTGGGCAACTGCTGGCGCTGATGCAAAGCTACCGCACCAGCCAGCTGGCCAACGTCGACCCGGCACTGTTCACCGAGGCCCGCGACGAACTGCTGCAACGCCTGCGCAGCCGCCCGGATGATGTGCGCGGGCACCAGGAAAGCGAACAGCGCCGGCTCAAGTACGGCAGTGATCACTGGCAAGCCCCGGACATTGCCAGCCTCGAACGCCTGACTGTCGCCCAGCTGAACGCCGACTGGTTGCGCATGACCGGTGCACCGGTGACGTATTACCTGATGGCAGATGTCGCCCCCGAAAAGCTTGAGCCGCTGGTGCGGCAACTGCTGGCGACCCTCCCGCGCAAGCAGGCACTGCCTAGCCAGCAGGCGCTTCAACAGCCAGGGCAACGCCGAGAGGACCTGGCCATCGCGCTGGAGCCACGGGCAGTGTTGCAGGCCAGCAGCTTCCAACCCCAGGCCTGGAGCCCAGAGGCAGCCGTGCGGGTGTCGGTGTTGCGCGACCTGGCCAACCAGCGCCTGAAGGCGCAACTGCGCGGCGAAGCCTCGGGTGTATACCGGCTGCGTTTCGACAGTGAGTTGAACGCCGAAACGCAGCGCATCGAGAGCAACCTGAGCTTCACCTGCGACCCGGCCCGGGTCGATGAGTTGTGGGCCATGGCGCAGCAGACCCTCGCCAGCCTGCGGCCTGATGCCGAATGGGTGGCGGCCGAGCGCCGCGAACTGCTGCGCCAGGAGAGCAAGCGCCGTGATGACCCGCAAACCCAGTTCAAGCGCCTGATCCTCAGTGACCGCCGCTGGCACGACCCACGCTACCTGCAAACTCAGGCGCAACTGCCCGAGGCCCTGACCTTGCCTGAACTGCAACGGCAGGCACAGCAACTGTTTCCACGGGCCAATCAGGTACAGCTGCGCCTGTTGCCCTCTGCCGCGGCACTGGAGCAGGCCTTGTGAAAACCCTGCGCACCTTCTACCGCCTCAGCCGCCCTTTCTGGCACGACCGCCAGCAGTGGCTGGCCTGGCTCATGCTGGCGGCGGTGATCGGCCTGGGGCTGCTGGTGGTACAGATCAACGTACTGATCAACAGCTGGAGCAAGACCTTCTACGACACGCTGGCAGCGTTCGACACATCCGGCCTGTACGGCCTGGTCAGCGAGTACGCGTTGTACCTGGGCAGTTATGTGCTGATCGTCGTCGCCATGGACTACATCCGCAAAGGGCTGGAGCTGCGCTGGCGCCAGGCGATGACCGGGCGCCTGACCGATGCCTGGCTGGCTGACCAGGCGTTTTACCGCCTGGGGCTGACCGGCGAGCCGGACAACCCCGACCAGCGCATTGCCCAGGACGTCGACCTGATGGTCGGCCTTAGCATCGAGCTGGTGGCCTCGCTGGTGATCAACCTAGCGCAGGTCGGCGCGTTCATGGTGATCCTGTGGAACCTGTCGGGGGTGCAGGCCTTCAGCCTGTTCGGCGAGACGTTCACGGTGCATGGCTATCTGGTGTGGATCGTGCTGGCTTACACCTTGGCCGGCAGCCTGGTGACGCACCTCATTGGCAAGCCGCTGCATGCGTTGAACTACGAGCGCGAACACCGCGAAGCGGACTTTCGCGCCAGCCTGCTGCGTAAGCGTGACCATGCCGAGCAAATTGCGCTGTACCGGGGCGAGGCGGTCGAGCGCGAGCACCTGGCCGAGCGTTTCCGCGCCATTGCCGGCAACTGGCGCTTGCTGATGGGGCGTGAACGTAATCTCAGTCTGTTTACGGTTTCTTACGAGCGCTTGAGCCTGATCATCCCGGTGTTCGCCGCCTTGCCAGCGTTCATGGCCAAAACCATCACCCTGGGTGGGCTGATGCAGATCCGCAGTGCCTTCAACGCGGTGCACGGTTCGCTTAGCTGGTTTATCAAGCTTTATCACAAGCTGGTGCGCTGGAGCGCGGCCTTGCAGCGGCTGGAGCAGTTCGAGCAGGCCATTGCAGCCAGCCGTGAGCAGGCCGTCACCGCTGCACAGGGTGACGGCCTGTGTACCCGGGGGCTGACGCTTTGCCGGCCGGATGGCAGTGCCATGCTGTGTGACCTGGACCTGCAAGCAGGGCAGGGCCAGTGGTTGCGCCTGGGCGGGCGCAGCGGGCTGGGCAAGTCGACCTTGCTGCGCACCTTGCAGGGGCTTTGGCCCTACTGCCAGGGCGACTGGCAACTGCCACCGGGCCGCAGCCTGCTGCTGCCGCAGAAACCCTACATGCCGCACATAAGCCTGCGTGCGCTAATGGCTTATCCACAGGTGCAATCGATCGACGACGTGTTGCTGGTGGATGTACTGGGCAAGGTGGGGCTGGGAGGCCTGATTGGGCAGCTGGACAAACAGGCCGAGTGGGATCGCGTGCTTTCTGGTGGGGAGCAGCAGCGGCTGAGCCTGGCGCGGGCGTTGCTGTACCGGCCGGATACCTTGTACCTGGATGAGGCGACCAGCCAGCTGGACCTGGGCAGCGCCCGGGGCTTGCTGGAAATGCTCAGGCGGGAGTTGCCGGGCTGTACGGTGGTAGGAGTGACTCACCAGGACGGGCTGGCACAGCTGTTTGACCAGACTGCAGAGCTGGAGAAGCTGGCCGAACCCGCATAAGACAGGCCTGGCCCTATCGCCGGCAAGCCAGCTCCCACAGGTTCTACACAGCCCTCAGGGCCTTTGGAGCTCCCACTGGAACTGCACAGCCCTCAGGGCCTTTGGAGCTCCCACTGGAACTGCACAGCCCTCAGGGCCTTTGGAGCTCCCACTGGAACTGCACAGCCCTCAGGGCCTTTGGAGCTCCCACTGGAACTGCACAGCCCTCAGGGCCTTTGGAGCTCCCACTGGAACTGCACAGCCCTCAGGGCCTTTGGAGCTCCCACTGGAACTGCACAGCCCTCAGGGCCTTTGGAGCTCCCACTGGAACTGCACAGCCCTCAGGGCCTTTGGAGCTCCCACTGGAACTGCACAGCCTTCAGTGCCTGTGGAACTCCCACAGGAATGCACAGCCTTCAGGGCCTGTGGCACTCCTGTGGGAGCTGGCTTGCCGGCGATAGGGCCCTTGCAGGAAGAATAAATCAGGCCCGCTTGTTGAAGCTCGCCAGTGCTGGCAACAGCTGCTTGTCGATGGCCTGGCGCACGGCCGGCAAAATGGTCGCGCTACCGGTGTACATCTGCTCGACCATGCCCTTCAGCGCCCGCGCATTAGGCTCAGTCAGCCCACGCACCACCGCTTCGCAAGCCTGCTCGGCACTGGCCCCCGCCGGAATCTCGAACCCGCGCGCGCGCAGGTGGCCTGCCAGGTCGTCCTGATCAATCAAATCCGCATGCATCATGGCTGTTGTCCCTTTTATCGCTAAGAGAGTGCTGCTGTGATTTACGACCGATTCTGTGACGCCCGCGACATACCCGCAACAACAACATGTCGGCATGGCTGCTTTGGCTAAGAACAGGTCGTTTACGGCTAAATCCACCCCGCGGGAACTGCGCACACTCAAGCCATCTACAGCAACCGAGGGTTTGGTCACCCTCACTCATGCACAGTGGATGTTGCTCGCTCTTGGCCCCGGATGCTCACGGCTTTCCGGGGTTATTTTTTACAAGCCCGATCACACGGCCTACATAGGCCGGCGACGGAAGATGAAGCTGTTCATCCATCAGCCCCTGTAGCAACACCATGCTGCCCTCGCTGAACGGAGCCGACTTCGGCCCTGCCAGGTCCACATGCAGCAGCATCTGCTCACTGGCCGCCAATTCCTCGTCGAACCCCGCCCGGTGCAGGCTGTGATAGACATGCAGGCGTTTGCGATCAAAACCGATTATCCGGGTCTGTACCCACACTTCAGTATCCAGCTTCACTTCATGTAGGTAATTGATGTGGGCTTCAAGGGTGAACAACGAATTGCCACTCTGCCCACGGCTGTCGGCATCCAGGCCGATGCGCTCCATCAGCGCATCGGTGGCGTAGCTGAAGATCAGCAGGTAGAAGGCATCGCGCAGGTGCCCGTTGTAGTCAACCCAGTCCGCCTGGACCGGGGTGCGGTAGGTGATCAGTGCGGGCATCGTGGCCTCCTCAATCGCTGAACGACATGCCGTGCTGTTCTTTGCTGGTCTTCACGGCTTCCAGTACCGCCAGCAGGGTGTCATCACGATAGCGCTCCAGTGCGGCAATGCTGCGCTCGCCCAGTTGCTCCGAGGTGCCGTCCACCACATCGTCGATCAGCTTGTCGGTCAGCTCCGGTGCCGGCAGGTAGGTCCAGGGCAGTTTCAGGGCCGGGCCGAACTGCGACATGAAGTGGCGCATACCGGCATCGCCACCGGCCAGGGTGTAGGTGAGGAAGGTGCCCATGAACGACCAGCGCAGGCCGGCGCCAAAGCGGATGGCATCGTCGATTTCGCCGGTGGTCGCCACGCCGTCGTTGACCAGGTGCAGGGCCTCGCGCCACAGGGCTTCGAGCAGGCGGTCGGCGATGAAACCTGGTACTTCCTTGCGCACGTGCAGCGGGCGCATGCCCAGCGCTGTGTAAATGGTTTTTGCGGCTTCGATGGCGTCAGGCGCGGTACGGTTGCCGCCGACGATTTCCACCAGGGGTAGCAAGTACACCGGGTTGAACGGGTGGCCGACCACGCAGCGCTCCGGGTGGGTGGACGACTCGTAGAACTCGCTGGGCAACAAGCCTGAGGTGCTGGAACCGATAATGGCCTGGGGCTTGGCGGCGGCGCTGATTTTCGCGTGCAGGTCGAGCTTCAGGTCCAGCCGCTCTGGCGCGCTTTCCTGAATGAAATCGGCGTCGCGCACGCATTCCTCGATGGTGCTGACAAACCTCAGCCGGTCCTGTGATGCACCTTGGGCCAGGCCTTGTTTTTCAAGTGCCGGCCAGGCATTGGCGATACGCTTGCGCAGCGCCTGTTCGGCGCCAGGGGCCGGGTCCCAGGCGACCACATCCAGGCCATGGGCCAGGGCGCGGGCAACCCAGCCGCTGCCGATTACGCCGCTACCCAAAGCGGCAAAGGTCTTGATCTCGGTGATGAAGGGCATATCGGTCTCCTGAACGGATCAGCGGCGCTTGAGGTTCATTTTTTCCCGGCCTTCTGCCGGGGTGAGTACGCGGCCACCCATGCGGGTGATGATCTCGCTTGCGCGCTCGACCAACTGGCCGTTGCTGGCCAGCACGCCACGGTCCAGGTACAGGTTGTCTTCAAGGCCCACGCGCACGTTGCCGCCCAGCAGCACGGCTTGCGCCGCCATTGGCATCTGCATGCGGCCGATGCCGAAACCGGCCCAGGTGACGTTGGCGGGCAGGTTGTCGACCATGGCTTTCATGGTGGTGGTGTCGGCCGGGGCCCCCCATGGGATGCCCAGGCACAGCTGGAACAGGGGGTCTTCGAGCAGGCCTTCTTTCATCATCTGCTTGGCGAACCACAGGTGGCCGGTGTCAAAGATTTCCAGTTCGGCTTTCACGCCCAGTTCGGTAATGCGTTTTGCACCGGCGCGCAGTTGCGCCGGGGTGGAGACGTAGATTGAGTTGCCATCACCGAAGTTGAGCGTGCCGCAATCGAGGGTGCAGATTTCTGGCAGCAGGGCTTCGACGTGGGCCAGGCGTTCCAGCGGGCCGATCAGGTCGGTGCCCGGGCCAAACTCCAGGGGTGTTTCGCCTGGGCCGATTTCCAGGTCGCCGCCCATGCCGGCGGTGAGGTTGACGATGATGTCCACATCGGCTTCGCGGATGCGCTCCATCACTTCTCGGTACAGCGCCACGTCGCGGCTGAAACGGCCGGTTTGCGGGTCGCGGACGTGGCAGTGGACCACGGTGGCGCCGGCTTTGGCGGCTTCTACGGCGGCTTCGGCAATCTGTTTGGGGGTGACCGGGACCAGGTGGCTTTTCGAGGCGGTGTCGCCGGCGCCGGTGAGGGCGCAGGTGATGATGACGTCGTGGTTCATGGCGGGATTCCTTGTGTTGTTTGCACTGGCCCTATCGCCGGCAAGCCAGCTCCCACAGGGTTCGTGGTGAACCCTGGTCGTGTGGAGAACCTGTGGGAGCGGGCGTGCCCGCGAAGGGGCCGGATCAGTTGGCGGTAAGCTTGAGGTTGTCCGCAGCCGGCTTGCCGTCGAAGGTGGTCACACCTTCAAGCCAGCGGGCTTTGTCCTCGGGGTGGTCTTTCAGCCATTGGCGGGCCGACTCCAGCGCGTCCTTGTGGTCGAGCAGCGGCTGCATCATGCGGCTCTCGTCCTCGGCGCTGAAGTTCAGGTTGGCCAGCAGGCGGTGGGCGTTGGGGCAGCGTTCGGCGTAATCCGGTGCGGTCACTGTCCACACCGTGGCGCGGCCTTCGTCAGGGCCGAGCGCATCCTGGCTCTCACCCAGGTAGGCCATGTCGATGTTCACGTTCATCGGGTGCGGCGCCCAGCCGAAGAACACCACGGCTTCTTTGCGACGCACGGCGCGGTCGACGGCGGCGAGCATGCCGGCCTCGCTGGACTCGACCAGCTGGAACTTGCCCAGGTCGAACTGGTTCTTGGTAATCATCGCCTTGATCTGGGTGTTGGCGCCGGAGCCTGGCTCGATGCCATAAATCTTGCCGCCCAGCTCTTTCTCGAACTTGTGGATGTCGGCGAAGGTCTTCAAACCCTTGTCGTAGAGGTATTTCGGCACGGCCAGGGTGGCGCGGGCGTCCTCCAGGCTCGGTTTGTCCAGCACCTTGACCTGGCTGGCGTCGATGAACGGGGTGATGGTCTGGGTCATGATCGGGTTCCAGTAACCCAGGAACATGTCCAGGCGCTTGTCGCGGATGCCGGCGAAGATGATCTGCTGCGAGGCGCTGGTCTGTTTGGTCTGGTAGCCCAGGCCGTCGAGCAGCACCTGCGCCATGGCGCTGGTGGCGATGACGTCGGTCCAGTTGACCACGCCCAGGCGGACGTTCTTGCAGGCCGCAGGCTCTGCGGCAAAAAGCGGGGAAGTGGCGATGCTGCTCAGGGCAAGGGTCAACAGGCTGCGGCGGATCAAGCTGTGCATGGTGGCTCTCCATCGGCAGTGCATATTGTTATGGGGTTCGGTCTCTCTGGACCGTGTGAACACGCTACGCTGCTGGCAGGGTGAAAAATCGCACCCTGGCGACCAACACTTGCACGGAGGCGACCACCTTTGCCGTGGAGCATGCAATGCCGCACATCATTCATTTCCTGCTGTTGCCCGGGTTCTCGGCCATGGGCTTCATCAGTGCCCTGGAGCCGCTGCGGGTAGCCAACCGCTTCAAGGGCCCGTCCTATCGCTGGCAGGTACTGAGCCTGGATGGCGGGGCGGTGCAGGCCAGCAACGGTATGTCGGTGAATGCCGATGCGGCGTTGGCCGCGGGCGAGCCTGCCGGCATTTTGTTGATCGTGGCCGGTTTCGACCCCCTGGCCTGCTACGGGCCGGCGTTGCAGCAGGCGCTTCGCCGTCTGGACCATGACGGGGTGATCCTGGGCGGTATCGATACCGGAGCGGTGGTGCTGGCCGAGGCGGGCCTGCTCGACGGCCACCGCGCTACCGTGCACTGGGAGGCGTTGGAAGCGTTCAAGGAGAACTACCCGAGCCTGCAGGCGACCCAGGAACTGTTCGAGATCGACCGGCGGCGTATCACCTGCGCGGGCGGTACCGCTTCAATCGACCTGATGCTCGACCTGATTGCACAGGCCCACGGCAGTGAACTGGCGGTGCAGGTGTCGGAGCAATTCGTGCTCGGGCGTATCCGCCAGCGACAGGACCACCAACGCATGCAGATCGCCAGCCGCTATGGCATCAGCAACAAGAAGCTGGTGAAGGTGATTGGTGAAATGGAGCGCAATACCGAACAGCCGCTCAATACCCAGGTGCTGGCCGAGGCGGTGCAGGTGACCCGACGCCAGTTGGAGCGGCTGTTCCGTGTGCACCTGGATGACACCCCTAGCGGGTTCTATTTGCGACTGCGGCTGGACAAGGCGCGGCAGTTGTTGCGCCAGACCGACATGAGCGTGCTTGAGGTGGGGGTGGCTTGCGGGTTTGAGTCGGCTTCGTACTTTACCCGGTGTTACCGGGCGCGGTACCAGCGTTGCCCGCGGGAGGATCGCCTGGTCAGAGCTGTATGAGGTGCTTGCAGCCGAGCGCTGACCTTTGTAGGAGCGGCCTTGTGTCGCGATAGGGCCGCAAAGCGGCCCCGGCTATTTCCGCGGCGAAGCTGAAAATGTGGGGCCGCTTCGCGCCCCTATCGCGACACAAGGTGATCTGGTCAAGTAATTTTGGACACCGGTTAAGGTTTATGACGCTGCCCTCAGTTTTTCCTCCATGGCTACCGGGGTCTCGTAGCCGTTGTAGCTATGGAGGCGTTTGAGGTTGTAGCGCACCAGATAAGCCATGATGTCGGCCTTAGCCTCAGCTTCGGATTCATAGCCTCCTGCCGGCATCCATTCTGATTTCAACGCCCCGAAGAATCGCTCCATGGCGGCGTTGTCCCAGCATTGGCCGCGGTGGCTCATGCTTTGTTTCAAGCGGCATTCTTCAAGCACAGCCCTGAATTTATGGCTGGTGTACTGACAACCTTGATCTGAATGAAACATCACGCCAGCAGGCTTGCCCCTAGACTCAGACGCCATGCGCAGCGCGTCACAGGCCAACCTGGCATCGGCAGTCATTGAAAACGCCCAGCCCACAACTCGGCGTGCGTACAAGTCGATTACCGCGCCAAGTACAGCCAGCGCCTGCCAACCTGGATGTAAGTCACATCGCCACACCAAACCTCGTTGATAGTCGAAACTTTGAAATTTCGCTTCAGTTGGTTTTCCGCAATCAGTGCTTCTGTACCTGACGAGCGATACCGGTGCGGCCTGCGCTGCCGGCATTTCAAGCCAGCCTCACGCATAAGCGCGCGCACTTTGTAACGCCCGACTTCATGGCCTTGACGACGCAACTCCTGCACGAGCGTTCGTGATCCAGAAGCATTTCGCGACGCCTTGAAATGGTCGACTACCAGCAGGCGCAGAGCATCTCTGTCAGGGTTTTCACGCCCTTGGCGTTTGCGCCATGCATAGAAACTGCTGCGCTTGACCCCAAGCACGCGACAGCAGTCGACAACACCGTAATGCTCACTCGCTCGTTGATCAGCGAGAACGATCTTTGGAGTCCCGAAGCAGGAGAGCACTGGCCTTTTTTAGGATTTCGATATCCCGATCCTTTTGACGAACCAGGCTTTCCAGCTCCTCGATTCGTCGTTGCTCCGGGGTGATAGCCTTTGCACCAGCCGGGACTTTCCCCTCTCTCTCCTGCCGTACCTGGTCAACCCACCGGCGAAGAGCCTGTGCGGCCAATCCCGAGGATTTCACATACCTCAGGAACTGACTGGCCACCGTCCAGCACCATTTCAGCTGCTTGGATTTTGTGTTCTTTCGAATAAGATTTTCGCACTGATTTTGCCTCCAATTGGGCGTCATCATAGCGCCCGAAGAAGGTGTCCAAAATCATTAGGCCAGTTCAAGGCCGCTCCTACAGGGGATAGCGTCGCAGTCAGCTATTACTGCTGGCCGATGGACTGCAAATACTCCGACCGGTCATCACTGCGCTGCGCCACGCAGGTATCCCACGCCGCCTGGAACGCCTTGCTCCCCTGCTTCTCGGCATAGGTCTCGACCTTGCAATCGGCATCGCGCAGCTGAGTCCACAGCTTCTCGGCTGCATCCATGCGCCCGATCAGCGCGGTGGCCTGGTCGCCCTCGTCGGCATACTGGTCGCGAATACGCTGGATCAAGTCATCGTAAGCCGCTTTCAGCTCGCGCTCGGCAGTCTGCTTGTTGAACGCAGCGCAGGCGTAGGTCTGCTGGTCGGTGTCGACGTTGTCGCACGGGGTGCTTTCTTCCTCGCCGGCCTGGGCGCCCGAAACGACAGCCAGCAGTACCAGCCATGCCAATGATTTCATCCCTTTCTCCTCAACAGGCTGACGAATCGCAGGGATTCTCGCTCAGACCAAGGCGCGTTGGTAGCTACCTGTCCAAATGTTCATAAAGCAGCCAGAAACGTCGTAATCGAGACTGTCTCTCATCGCCAGACAGCGTGCCAGAGGGCGTGTTGTCGCGCATTGACGCTTTCGGCAAACCCCCTGTCGTTTTTGCATCGGGGCGCCTTTGGGCACAGGCATATGCTGGCCCCAAAGCGCCGGCACAAGGTTTGGCGCCAACCATTCAATAAAAGGGGACAGCCTGATGAGCCCAGCCGAACTTCACGCCGACAGCATCGTCATTGACGGCCTGATCATTGCCAAATGGAACCGCGAGCTGTTCGAGGACATGCGCAAAGGCGGGCTGACCGCGGCCAACTGCACGGTGTCGGTCTGGGAAGGCTTCAAGGCAACCGTCGACCAGATCGCCGCCAGCCAGAAGCTGATCCGCGACAACAGTGACCTGGTGATGCCGGTACGCACCACCGCCGACATTCGCAAGGCCAAGGAACTGGGCAAGACCGGCATCCTCTTCGGCTTCCAGAACGCCCATGCGTTCGAAGACCAGATTGCCTATGTAGACGTGTTCAAGCAGCTGGGCGTGGGCATCGTGCAGATGTGCTACAACACCCAGAACCTGGTGGGCACTGGTTGCTACGAGCGTGACGGTGGCCTGTCGGGCTTCGGCCGCGAGATCGTGGCCGAAATGAACCGCGTCGGCATCATGTGCGACCTGTCCCACGTTGGCTCCAAGACGTCCGAAGAAGTCATCCTCGAATCGAAAAAGCCGGTGTGCTACTCGCACTGCCTGCCGTCGGGCCTGAAAGAGCACCCGCGCAACAAGTCGGACGCAGAGCTGAAGTTCATCGCCGACCACGGTGGCTTCGTGGGCGTGACCATGTTCGCGCCGTTCCTGGCCAAAGGCATTGACTCGACCATCGACGACTACGCCGAAGCCATCGAATACACCATGAACATTGTCGGTGAAGACGCCATCGGTATCGGCACCGACTTCACCCAGGGCCACGGCCAGGACTTCTTCGAGTACCTGACCCACGACAAGGGCTACGCCCGTCGCCTGACCAACTTCGGCAAGATCATCAACCCGCTGGGCATCCGCACCGTGGGCGAATTCCCCAACCTCACCGAAACCTTGCTCAAGCGCGGCCACTCCGAGCGTGTGGTGCGCAAGATCATGGGCGAGAACTGGGTCAACGTCCTCAAGGACGTCTGGGGCGAGTAAGCCGCTCTCCAAGCCTGATAGCCCCTGCCAGCAACGCCGGGGCACCCACATAAAAATTTGTATGGAGTTGAGTTTCCATGGCCAAGATCGCCCCGCAATTGCCAATCGAAGTAGACAGCGAGACCGGTGTCTGGACCAGCGACGCCTTGCCGATGCTGTATGTGCCGCGCCATTTCTTCGTCAACAACCACATCGGCATCGAGGAAGTGCTGGGCGCCGACGCCTATGCCGAGATCCTCTACAAGGCCGGCTACAAGTCCGCCTGGCACTGGTGTGAAAAAGAAGCCGAGTGCCATGGCCTGGAAGGCGTGGCGGTGTTCGAGCACTACATGAAGCGCCTGTCCCAGCGTGGCTGGGGCCTGTTCGAGATCCAGGACATCGACCTGGACAAAGGCACCTGCAGCGTCAAGCTCAAGCACTCTGCGTTCGTGTACGTCTATGGCAAGTGCGGCCGCAAGGTCGACTACATGTTCACCGGCTGGTTCGCCGGCGCAATGGACCAGATTCTCGCTGCCCGCGGCAGCAAGATCCGCACCGTGGCCGAACAGGTCTACGGCGGTTCGGAAGAAGGCCACGAAGATGGCCTGTTCGTTACAAAGCCGTTGTAAGCCGGAGATAGCGTCATGGCATTCGAAGCAATGTTCCAGCCGATCCAGATCGGCAAACTGACCATCCGCAACCGTGTGCTCAGCACCGCGCACGCCGAGGTCTACGCCACTGACGGCGGCATGACGACCGACCGCTACGTGAAGTACTACGAAGAGAAGGCCAAAGGCGGCATCGGCCTGGCGATTTGCGGCGGCTCGTCCGTCGTCGCCATCGACAGCCCGCAGGAATGGTGGGCGTCGGTCAACCTGTCGACCGACCGCATCATCCCGCACTTCCAGAACCTGGCCGATGCCATGCACAAGCATGGCGCCAAGATCATGATCCAGATTACCCACATGGGCCGTCGCTCGCGGTGGGACGGTTTTAACTGGCCAACCCTGATGTCGCCGTCGGGTATCCGTGAACCCGTGCACCGCGCCACCTGCAAAACCATCGAGGTTGAAGAGATCTGGCGCGTCATCGGCAACTACGCGCAAGCTGCGCGTCGTGCCAAAGAGGGCGGCCTGGACGGCGTGGAACTGTCGGCGGTGCACCAGCACATGATTGACCAGTTCTGGAGCCCACGGGTCAACAAGCGTACCGACGAATGGGGCGGCACCTTTGAAGGCCGCATGAAGTTCGGCCTGGAAGTGCTCAAGGCTGTGCGTGCCGAGGTGGGTGACGACTTCTGCGTGGGCATGCGTATCTGTGGCGACGAATTCCACCCCGATGGCCTCAGCCATGAAGACATGAAGCAGATCGCCGCCTATTACGACGGCACCGGCATGCTCGACTTCATCGGTGTGGTGGGTTCGGGTTGCGATACCCACAACACCTTGGCCAACGTCATCCCCAACATGAGCTACCCGCCGGAGCCGTTCCTGCACCTGGCGGCCGGCATCAAGGAAGTGGTCAAGGTTCCGGTGCTGCACGCGCAGAACATCAAGGACCCGAACCAGGCCACGCGCATTCTTGAAGGCGGCTACGTGGACATGGTTGGCATGACCCGTGCGCACATGGCCGACCCGCACCTGATCGCCAAGATCAAGATGGGCCAGATTGACCAGATCAAGCAGTGCGTCGGTGCCAACTATTGCATCGACCGCCAGTACCAGGGCCTGGATGTGCTGTGCATCCAGAACGCCGCCACCTCCCGTGAATACATGGGTGTGCCGCACATCATCGAGAAAACCACCGGCGTCAAACGCAAGGTGGTGGTAGTTGGCGCAGGCCCGGCCGGCATGGAAGCGGCCCGCGTGGCAGCCGAGCGTGGCCACGATGTGACCCTGTTCGAAAAGAAAGACCAGATCGGCGGGCAGATCACCATTGCTGCCAAGGCACCGCAGCGTGACCAGATCGCCGGCATCACCCGTTGGTACCAGCTGGAACTGGCGCGCCTGAAAGTGGACCTGCGCCTGGGCACCGCTGCCAGCGTGGACGCGATCCAGGACCTGCGCCCGGACGTTATCGTGCTGGCGGTGGGCGGCCATCCGTTCGTCGAGCAGAACGAGCACTGGGGTGCAGCCGAAGGGCTGGTGGTCAGCAGCTGGGACGTGCTCGACGGCAAGGTTGCGCCGGGCAAGAACGTGCTGGTGTACGACACCATCTGTGAATTCACCGGCATGTCGGCGGCGGACTACATCGCCGACAAAGGTAGCCAGGTCGAGATTGTCACCGACGACATCAAGCCGGGCGTGGCCATGGGCGGTACGACCTTCCCTACCTACTACCGCAGCATGTACCCGAAAGAAGTGATCATGACCGGCGACATGATGCTGGAAAAGGTCTACCGCGAAGGCGACAAGCTGGTGGCGGTGCTGGAGAACGAATACACCGGTGCCAAGGAAGAACGCGTGGTCGACCAGGTGGTGATCGAGAACGGGGTACGGCCTGATGAAGCGCTGTACTACGCGCTGAAGGATGGCTCGCGCAACAAGGGCCAGATCGATGTGGAGGCGCTGTTTGCCATCAAGCCACAGCCGATCCTCAGCCAGCCGGGCGAAGGTTATCTGCTGTACCGCATTGGCGACTGCGTGGCCCAGCGCAACGTGCATGCGGCGATCTACGACGCCTTGCGCCTGTGCAAGGACTTCTGATCGCTCCGCCTCTCTAGAGGCGGGACTGGCCCCCGTGTAGGAGCGGCCTTGTGCCGCGAAAGGGCTGCGAAGCGGCCCCAAGATCTCCATAGCAGCATAGATTTTGGGGCCGCTTCGCGACCCTTTCGCGGCACAAGGCCGCTCCTACATGGGGTCCGCGCCCTCATTGAGAGCGGCGCAAGAATCCAGCTGTTGTGGGAGCCTCCCATGTTGAACACCCTTCTACCCATCCTGCTGTTCGCTGCCCTTGGCCTGGCAGTGCTCGGCGCCCTGCGCCGGGTGCGCATGTGGCGGCGTGGCCGAGCCTCCAAGGTCGACCTGATCGGCGGCCTGCTGGCCATGCCGCGCCGTTACCTGGTGGACCTGCACCACGTGGTCGAGCGCGACAAGTACATGTCCAAGACCCACGTGGCCACCGCAGGCGGCTTCGTGCTGTCGGCGGTTTTGGCGATCCTGGTGCATGGCTTTGGCCTGCAGAGCAAAATCCTCGGCTACGCGTTGCTGGTAGCCACGGTGATCATGTTCACTGGCGCCATCTTTGTCTTCAAGCGCCGCCTCAACCCGCCTTCGCGCCTGTCCAAAGGCCCGTGGATGCGCTTGCCGAAGAGCCTGCTGGTGTTCGCCGCAAGCTTCTTCATCGCCACGTTGCCGGTTGCCGGCATCCTGCCCGCCAACACGGGTGGCTGGGTGATGGTCGCCGTGCTTGGCCTGGGCGTGCTGTGGGGCGTGTCGGGCTGTTCTTCGGCATGACCTGGGGTGGCCCGATGAAACACGCCTTCGCCGGTGCCCTGCACCTGGCCTGGCACCGCCGTGCCGAGCGCTTTGGCGGCGGCCGTTCCACCGGCCTCAAGCCGCTGGACCTGGAAGACCCGAACGCCCCGCTGGGTGTGGAAAAGCCGGCAGACTTCACCTGGAACCAGCTGCTGGGCTTCGATGCCTGCGTGCAGTGCGGTAAATGTGAAGCCATGTGCCCGGCCTTCGCCGCCGGCCAGCCGCTGAACCCGAAAAAGCTTATCCAGGACATGGTCATCGGCCTGGCCGGTGGCACCGACGCGCAGTTCGCTGGTAGCCCGTACCCTGGCAAGCCGATTGGTGAGCACGGCGGCCACCCGCACCAGCCGATCGTCAATGGCCTGGTCGATGCTGAAACGCTGTGGTCGTGCACCACCTGCCGCGCCTGCGTCGAGGAATGCCCGATGATGATCGAGCACGTCGATGCCATCGTCGACATGCGCCGCCACCTCACCCTGGAAAAGGGCGCCACCCCGAACAAGGGCGCCGAGGTGCTGGACAACCTGATCGCCACCGACAACCCCGGCGGCTTCGCTCCGGGCGGCCGCATGAACTGGGCAGCCGACCTCAACCTGAAGCTGCTGTCTGAGGTTAAAACCACCGAAGTGCTGTTCTGGGTTGGTGATGGCGCCTTCGACATGCGCAACCAGCGCACCCTGCGTTCGTTTGTCAAAGTGCTCAAGGCCTCGGGCGTGGACTTTGCCGTGCTCGGCCTGGAAGAACGCGACAGCGGCGACGTGGCCCGTCGTCTGGGCGATGAGGCGACCTTCCAGCAACTGGCCAAGCGCAATATCCAGACCCTGGCCAAGTACAAGTTCCAGCGCATCGTCACCTGTGACCCGCACAGCTTCCATGTGCTGAAGAACGAGTACGGCGCATTGGGCGGCGAGTACCAGGTGCAGCACCACAGCACCTACATTGCCGAACTGATCGCGGCCAACAAACTCAACCTCGGCCAGCACAAGGGTGGCAGCGTCACCTACCACGACCCGTGCTACCTGGGCCGATACAACGGCGAGTACGAAGCCCCGCGTGAAGTGCTCAAGGCGTTGGGTATCGAAGTGCGCGAGATGCAGCGCTCGGGCTTCCGTTCCCGTTGCTGCGGCGGTGGCGGCGGCGCGCCGATCACCGACATCCCGGGCAAGCAGCGTATCCCGGACATGCGCATGGACGACATCCGCGAGACCGAAGCAGAGCTGGTGGCCGTGGGTTGCCCACAGTGCACCGCCATGCTCGAAGGTGTGGTCGAGCCTCGCCCGCAGATCAAGGACCTGGCCGAGCTGGTGGCCGACGTGCTGATCGAAGAGGACGCACCCACTGCCCCAAAGCCGCAAACGGCTAAACGTGAACCTGCGGAGGTGCACTGATGAGCGACATTATCCGCCGCGACCCACGCGCCGAGTGGATCGCCCGTAACCGTCTGCACCCGCTGCATGCAGCCATGCAGACGCAGCAGACCAGCTGGATGGGGCCCAACGGCCTCATCCGCAAGAACCCCCATGCAATTGCCGCAGGCTTTATCGGCCCGGCCGGCATCAAGCGCATCGACCGCAGCGGCGCCCAGCAGGGTACCGGTGTGGGCGGGCGGCGCACGGCGGCGGTGGAGGTCAAGTTGCCGCTGCACCAGGTGCCGGCGCCTGCGTTCTACATTGCCGTGGTTCCCGACATGGTCGGTGGCCGCCTGAGCAGCCACGACCGCGACTTGCTTGGCCTGGCTCACAGCCTGGCCGGCAGCGACGGTGCGGTGCTGGCAGTGGTGTTTGGCGAGCACAAGGAAAGCAACTTTTCCACAGCCGGCGTCGACCGCCTGTTGGTTATTGACGGTGAAGCCTTCGAAGGTTATGCACCGGAGCAACTGGTGCAGGGCTTGCGGGCTGTGGATAACCAGTTCACCCCGCGCCACTGGCTGCTGCCCGACAGCCGCACCGGTGGCGGCGAACTGGGCCGGCGCCTGGGCGCGGCGCTGGGCGAGCGCCCGGCAACGCGGGTGTGGCAGGTCAAGGACGGCCAGTGCATCGGCCGAGCCGGTGCCGGCCAGCAAGACCTGCAACGCGCCGTGCCCCGCCTGATCCTGGCGGCGGCCGAGTGTGCCGAGCCGGTCAGCGAAACCCGTCACGAAGCCTTGCCGGTAGAGTTGTCCACAAGCGTGGCGCGCAGCCTGTCGCGCATCGAAGACCTGGGCTCGGTGGCCGTGGACCCGGCCACCATTGCCATGGCCGAGGCCGAGTTCATTGTCTCGGGTGGCAACGGGGTCAAGGACTGGGACCTGTACCACCAGGCCACCGCAGCCCTTGGCGCCACCGAAGGCGCCTCGCGGGTGGCGGTGGACGACGGCTTCATGCCGCGCAACCGCCAGGTGGGTGCTACCGGTACCTGGGTCACCGCACGCGTGTACGTGGCTGTGGGTATCTCGGGTGCGATCCAGCACCTGCAGGGCATTGGCGCCTGCGACAAGGTGGTGGCGATCAACATGGACCCTGGCTGCGACATGATCAAACGGGCGGACCTGTCAGTGATTGGCGACAGTTCGGCGATTCTCAAGGCACTGATCGAGGCTGTGGACAACTACCGCAGCGGCGGCCAGCGCGACGCGGCATAAGGGCACGAGCATGAGTACGAAAGTGATCAGCCTGGTTTCCATCGGTGCCCACCCAAGCTCCGGCCGCGCCCGCCGCGCCGAGCAGGATGCCCGCGCCGTGGAGCTGGGTTTGCAGCTGGCTGGGGATAACTTGCAAGTGGTGCATGCCGGCGACCCACAGGAAGAAGCGCTGCGCGCCTACCTGGGCATGGGCCTGGACCATCTGGATGTACTGGAGCAGCCGGCCGGTGCCGATGTGCTGGGCGTGTTGGGGGATTACCTGCGTGACGCCGGGGCGCAGCTGGTGCTGACTGGCAGCCAGGCCGAGACGGGTGAAGGGTCGGGCATGTTGCCGTTCCTGCTGGCTGAAAAGCTCGGCTGGCCGCTGATTGTGGGCCTGGCCGAGGTGGAGTCGATCGAGAACGGCACCGCCCAGGTATTGCAGGCCTTGCCGCGTGGTCAGCGGCGTCGCCTGAAAGTACGCCTGCCGTTGCTGGCCACTGTGGATAACGCTGCGCCCAAACCACGCCAGAGTGCCTTCGGGCCGGCGCGCCGGGGTGTATTGGCGGCGCGTAATGTGGCCATTGTTGACGATGAACTGTTGGCCGATGCCGAGTTGCAGCCGGCCCGCCCTCGGCCCAAGCGCTTGAAGGTAATCAAGGCCAAGAGCGGTGCCGACCGCATGAAGGCGGCGACGGCCAAGGCCAGTGGTGGTGGTGGCAAGGTGCTGAAGGATGTTTCGCCACAGGAAGGTGCCGAAGCCATTCTCAAGTTGTTGGTGGAAGAGGGCGTGCTGCGCTGAAGCCGCACTGGCCTCATCGCCGGCAAGCCAGCTCCCACAGGATCACCACTGCCTTCGGGCTCAGTGCACTACCTGTGGGGCTCGGCTTGCCGGCGATTGGCCCTCACAAGCTAAGCCACTTCACGGTCCCCTCCTGGCGGCTGTGCATAAGTCGCTCCTGAATAATGCCAAAGTAGTGGGCATTACCTCATCCCATCCCTGGATTTCTGGAAACGGACAGAATTATCAGGCGCGCTTTCTTTTTGCCCACTGAATCTGTTCGCCAAAGTGTGGATAAAGTGTTGGCGCATGGCTGGGGACCTTATGTATCGGGGCCTACAGGGTTCTGATCATAAAACGATCAGCGCTGACTTGGCTCATGAGCGTAGATAGGCGTGGCTTTACCTGGTTTTGCCCACAATCGCTGTTGGTTGCTCTGTGGATAATCTGTTCGGCACTACCTGAAAGCCGCGCAGGGCATGGCGTTTGAAGGTTTGATTAAAAAACGATCAATTTGGCTCGGAAGCTTTCGAATCCAGGATCATCAAGGTCTTGAATTGCTTATCCACAGAGCAAGCGCTGCATGGCTGCGTTTTGCTCACAAACTCTGTTGGTGTCTCTGTGGACAAGGTGTACGAAGTAGCCTGCAGGCCTTTAGTGCCAAGGGCTTCAATGGTTTGATCAAATATTGATCAGCTGGTTTTGGCGTCTCGCTCATGGCAGTGGAAATACAATTTGCCATTGGGTTCTGCACAACCTGTGGGTAAGTAGCGGTGCCCCGTTAATTCGGTCAGTTAGCACCACTGCTTTGACCCCTCCGTCGCCTAGGGAGGAAATCAGGCGCTGGCACGGCGATGCGCCGTGCCAGCGAAATGGGGCGGGTTACTGCGCCTTCACCTCTTTCAGGTATGGAGCAGGCTCTGCGCCCAAATTGGCCAATACGCGATCGCTGTACCAGTCGATGAAGTTCACCACGCCAAACTCGTAAGTTTTCGAGTAAGGCCCCGGCTGGTACGCCGTGGAGTTGATCCCGCGCTGGTTCTCTTCCGCCAGGCGGCGGTCCTGGTCGTTGGTGGCGTCCCACACCTTGCGCATGCGCTCAGGGTCGTAGTCCACACCTTCCACGGCGTCCTTGTGCACCAGCCACTTGGTGGTGACCATGGTTTCCTGGGCGCTGATCGGCCACACGGTGAACACGATCATGTGGTCGCCCATGCAGTGGTTCCAGGAGTGCGGCAGGTGCAGGATGCGCATCGAGCCCAGGTCCGGGTTCTTGATGCGGCCCATCAGCTTCTGGCAGGCCTGCTTGCCGTCCATGGTCATCGATACCGTACCTTTGAGCAGTGGCATGCGCACGATGCGGTTACGCAGGCCGTGGCTCTTGTGCAGGTACGGGATCTTCTCGGCTTCCCACGCAGCGGCCGAAGCGGCCACGTGGTCCTTGAATTCCTGGCTGGCGCGCGGGTCGTTGGTGTCGTCCCACTCCAGCAGGGTTTGCAGCAGCTCCGGGTGCGAACCGCTGCAGTGGTAGCACTCGCGGTTGTTTTCCAGCACCAGCTTCCAGTTGGCCTTTTCCATCAAGGTGGTGTGCACCGCCACCTTGGTGTTCTCCATGTCGTACGGTTCCATGTAGTGTTCCAGGGTGGCCAGGAACTCATCGATGGCGGGTGGGTTTTCTGCCAGGCTGATGAAGATGTAGCCACCGGCCACCTTCACGTGCACTGGCTTCAGGCCGTACTCCTTCATGTCGAAGTCGGCGCCCATTTCGGTGCCGGCGAACAGCAGGCGGCCGTCCAGTTCGTAAGTCCACTGGTGGTAATGGCACACCAGCTTTGCCACCTTGCCTTTGTCGCTGACGCACAAACGCGAACCGCGGTGGCGGCAGACGTTATGGAAGGCGTGCACCTTACCTTCGGCACCCCGCACCACCAGAATCGGGTTCTTGCCGATCTGCAGGGTGATGTAGTTGCCTTTCGCCGGAATTTCGCAAGTCATGCCGGCGATCAACCATTCTTTCTGGAAGATCTCCTGCATGTCGATCTGGAACAGACGCTCGTCGGTGTAGAAAGGCTGGGGCAGCGAGTAGGTTCGCTCGCGGGTCTGCAGCATCTCGGCGGTGGCCTTGCGTGCAGGTTCCAGTGGATCGCCCAGGCTCAGGGTTGCGGTGACGTCCATCGTGTATTCCTCGGGGCCGTGTGCGGCCGGCAAAAGGTGGCTAATCGTTGTTGTGGTGCCGCAAGGCTGTCTAAAAAAAACAGCGAGTTGTTTTGCCGTGGAGTGTGCGTCCGAAGACGCCGTGATCCGTATCCACGGGCGACATGGCCGAATTGAATTACGACGCGCCAGCCCTTGTAGCGCGGGGCTGGTCGCGATAAGCACGCCGATGTCGCTGGCAGGAATGTACGTCGCTCTCAGCTTGCGCATTATCCAAGCCATAAAAAGCCCAATAGTCGGCTGCTGGAGATGAACATGTCCGATACCTTCCTCAATCCGGTCACCACCCAGACCTGGGCCAACGGCCGCCACATCGTGCGCTGCGTCAAGGTCATCCAGGAGACCTGGGACGTGCGCACTTTCTGCTTCATGGCCGATCAGCCGATCATGTTCTTTTTCAAGCCCGGGCAGTTCGTCACCCTGGAGCTGGAGATCGAAGGCAAGCCGGTGATGCGCTCCTACACCATCTCCAGCTCGCCGTCAGTGCCCTACAGCTTCTCGATCACCGTCAAGCGTGTGCCGGGCGGCCTGGTGTCCAACTTCCTGCACGACACCATGCACGAAGGCGCCGAACTGCCGGTGCATGGCCCGGTGGGGCTGTTCAACGCCATCGACTTCCCGGCGGCCAAGATGTTGTACCTTTCGGGTGGCGTGGGCATTACCCCGGTCATGTCGATGGCACGCTGGTTCTACGACACCAACGCCAATGTCGACATGGTGTTCGTGCACAGCGCCCGCTCGCCGAAGGACATTATCTACCACCGCGAGCTGGAACAGATGGCCTCGCGCATCCCCAACTTCAGCCTGCACATCATTTGTGAGAAGCATGGCCTGGGCGAGCCATGGGCGGGTTACCGCGGTTACCTGAACCAGCGGCTGATGGAGCTGATTGCGCCGGACTACATGGAGCGCGTGGTGTTCTGCTGCGGCCCGACGCCGTACATGACAGCGGTCAAGCGCATGCTCGAAGCGGTTGGCTTCGACATGAAGAACTACCACGAGGAATCGTTTGGCGCGACGCCGCCAGAGGCCAAAGCCGATGCAGTGGAACATGCCGAGCAGGCAGCCGATGCCCCGGAGCTGGATGTTTCCGACCTCAACCTGGTGGAGTTCATCGGCAGCGAGAAGAGTATCCGCGTTGCCCCGGGCGAGACGGTGCATGCTGCGGCAGCCAAGGTTGGCCTGATGATCCCGAAAGCCTGCGGCATGGGCATCTGCGGCACCTGCAAGGTGCTCAAGCTGGGCGGCGAAGTGGAGATGGAGCACAACGGCGGCATTACCGAAGAGGATGAAGCCGAGGGCTACATTCTGTCGTGCTGCAGCGTGCCGAAAGGGGATGTGCGGATCGATTACTGATTCACTGATCCGAGATTGCAGGGGGCTGCTTTGCAGCCCATCGCCGGCAAGCCAGCTCCCACAGGTCCTGCACACGCGGTCGGTGTGGGAGCTGGCTTGCCGGCGATGGGCCGCAGAGCGGCCCCAGTTGCTTCAGGTCAGGTACGGAACCGGGCCACCAACCCATTGAGGTCCACAGCCAGGCGCGACAATTCAGCACTCGCTGCACTGGTTTGATGCGCCCCGGTAGCGCTCTGCACCGACAAGTCATTGATGTTCACCAGGTTGCGGTCCACTTCCCGCGCTACCTGCGCCTGCTCTTCCGCTGCGCTGGCAATCACCAGGTTACGCTCGTTGATCTGCGCCACTGCCCCGGCGATGGTGTCCAGCGCCATGCCTGCGCCCCGGGCGATATTCAGTGTCGACTCGGCACGCTCGGTGCTGGTGCGCATCGACTCCACAGCTTCTTCCGTGCCGCCCTGAATGCTGCCGATCATCCGCTCGATTTCGCTGGTCGACTGCTGGGTGCGGTGGGCCAGTGCACGCACTTCGTCCGCCACCACGGCAAAACCACGGCCCGCTTCGCCGGCACGCGCCGCCTCGATGGCAGCATTGAGCGCCAGCAGGTTGGTCTGGTCGGCCAGGCCACGGATCACGTCGAGTACCTTGCCAATGTCGCGCGATTGTTCGGCCAGGTGAGTGATCAGTTTGGCAGTGGCCTGCACATCACCGCTCATGCGTTCGATGGCGCCCACGGTCTCCAGCACCAGGTCACGACCATCGCCGGTGGAGCGGCTGGCTTCACTGGACGCTTCCGAAGTGCTCACGGCGTTACGCGCCACTTCTTCCACAGCGCTGGTCATTTCGGTGACGGCGGTGGCGGCTTGTTCAATCTCGTTGTTCTGCTGTTGCAGGCCACGGGCACTTTCGTCGGTGACGGCGTTCAACTCCTCGGCTGCTGAGGCCAGCTGGGTCGCAGAGCCAGCAATTAGTTGCAGCGTGTCGCGCAGCTTGTCCTGCATGCGGGCCATGGCACGCAGCAAGCGGGCGGCTTCGTCGGTGCCTTCGGTGCGGATGACGTGGGTCAGGTCGCCGTCGGCGACTTGCTCGGCACACTTCAGCGCCTCTTCGATCGGCTTGACGATGCTGCGGGTCAGGAGGAAGGCGCAGGCGAAGGTCAGCACGGTGGCGGCAACCAGCAGGCCGATCACCAAGGCGAAGGCCGCAGCGTACTGGCTGGCGGCTTTCTCGTTGGTGGCACGGGTCTGGTCGGTGTTGATGCGCACCAGGGTGTCCATGACCTTGTTGATCTGCTCGGAGTTGGCCAGCAGGTCGCGGTTAAGCAGGTCGCGCAGTTCTTCGACGCGGTCAGCCTGGCTCAGGCTGCGCATGCGCGATTCCAGTTGGCGGTACTGGTTGAGCAACTGGCCGTACTGGTCGAAAGCGGCCTGTTCGTCGGCGGCGCCGATCATTGGCAGGTACGCCTGGCGCGCGCGGTCGATCTGGCTGTTGCGCTGGTCCAGCAGGTTGAGGGTATCGCGCTGGGTGTCTGGCTCACGGTTGAGCAGCAGGCGGTAGGAGAGGGTGCGCATGCGCAGGTTCAGCGCGGTGAGTTCGTCGAGGATCTTGATGCTGGGCACGCTGACCTGTTCGATGGCCACGCCAGCCTGGCGAATGTTGCCCATCTGTATCAGCGAGAAGATGCCAAGGCCAAGCATCAGCAGGCCGATAAGCGCGAAGCCGAGCAGCGCGCGCGGGGCGATATTCATGTTGCGTAGAGACATGGAGGGGAGGGTCCAGGCAAGAGGAAAAGGTGCGCAAAGTGCGACAAAACAAGACGTGTCTGTCTATCGGTCGTGACTGATCAGTCTTGAATGCGACCCACCAAATTTGTGAGCTGGCTAACCTTTTCCTGACCGGCGGTTGATCCAGGTCGGAACAAGGGGGTGGTTACCCTGTCAATCTGCGGGTTAGACACCTTATGAATCCGATATTTAATGGCGATGGGCCGCGCTTTTCTTTATCGTGTGCGCCCCTCGCAACAACCTGAGATAGACCCATGCTGGAAGCTTCCCTGAATCAAATCGAGCAACTGGTCAGCGACCTGATGCAGAAAAACGCTCAACTCACCGAGCAGAACACCACCCTCGGCACGCAACTGGCCCAGGCCAAGGAAGAGAACGAAACCCTGCAGCTGTCGCTGATGGAGCAGGAAGAGAAGAACGGCAGCACCGCCGCCCGCCTGCAGGCCCTGGTTGATCGCGCCAGCGCCGGCGTTGTTGGCGCATGAGATTGCAAGAGCAGCCGGTCAATGTCGTGTCGATTCTCGGCATCGACTATTCGATCAAGGCGCCCGAAGGCCAGGAAGAAACCCTGGCCCAGGCGGTGCGGATGCTCAACACCGCCCTGAACGAGACCAAGCGTCAGTACCCGACCCTGATCGGTGACAAATTGCTGGTGCTGGCTGCCCTTAACCTGTGCTCCAAGCAGGTTGAACTGCAGAAAGAACACCAGCAGACCCTGGCGCGCACCCAGGCGCAGATCGACGCCACGGTGGACGCCATCGTGCGGACCATTGCCGAGTCCTGATCGATAGCCGGGGGCGCTTTGCGCCCCAATCGCGACACAAGGCCGCTCCCACAGGGACCACGTAAACCTTCGGGCTTGCACGCCCTCCTGTAGGAGCAGCCTTGTGCTGCGAATGGGCTGCGGAGCAGCCCCAAAGGCCCAGCCATTGTTCCAGGTCACTGGATTAACTGGATACGCAAGTGTATACACTTCTCGCAAAACAATAATGTGCGGGGGAGTAGGGGCATGCGTATCTGGCGTAAAAGCATCCAGTGGCAGTTGATCACCAGCATGGGCGCCGCCCTGCTGGCCAGCATCCTGGTAGTGGTCATCATTTTCACCGTGGCGCTCAACCGCCTCACCGACCGCTACCTGGTCGACACTGCCCTGCCCGCCAGTGTCGAGGCCATCCGCAATGACATCGAACGTATGCTCGGCCAGCCACTGGTGGCGGCGGCGGACATTGCCGGCAACACCCTGCTGCGCGACTGGCTGGCTGCCGGTGAAGACCCCGCCCAGGCGGCGGCATTCATCGAATACTTGGACGCCGCCAAACAGCGTAACCGGGCCTTTACCACCTTGTTTGCCTCGACCGAAACCGGCCACTACTACAACGAGAATGGCCTGGACCGCACCCTCAGCCGCAGCAACCCCAAGGACAAGTGGTTCTACGGCTACATCGACAGCGGCGCCGAGCGCCTGATCAACATCGACATCGACGGTGCCACCGGTGAACTGGCGCTGTTCATCGACTATCGGGTGGAAAAACACGGCCAGCTGGTGGGCGTGGCCGGCATGGGCCTGCGCATGACCGAACTGTCGAAGCTGATTCACGACTTCAGTTTTGGCGAGCACGGCAAGGTCTTTCTGGTACGTAACGATGGCCTGATCCAGGTGCACCCGGACGCTGCATTCAGCGGCAAGCGCCAGCTCGCCGAGCAACTTGGGACAGACGCTGCCAAGGCCGTGATGACGGGTGGGGAAGGCCTGCGCAGCAGCCGTTTCAGCCGTGACGGTGAACGCTACCTGGCGCTGGGCCTGCCCTTGCGCGACCTCAACTGGACGCTGGTGGCCGAAGTGCCGGAGTCGGAGATTTACGCGCAAATGCATCAAGCCGTATGGCTGACCAGCCTGATTGGTGGCGGTGTGGCCTTGGTGTCGCTGCTGCTGGTGGTGTTGCTGGCGCGTGGCCTGGTGCGGCCTATCCGGCGCGTTACCGCGGCGCTGGTGCAGATTGGCAGCGGGGCAGGCGACCTCAGCCACCGCCTGGATGATTCGCGCAAGGATGAACTGGGTGACCTGGCCCGGGGATTCAACCGCTTTCTCGACAGCCAACGCAGCCTGATCGGCGAAGTGTTGAATACCTCCGAACGGCTGCATCGGGCGGTTGAGCAGGTGACCCAGGTAGTGGACAACACCGCCGAGCGCTCGGGGCGGCAGCAGGAGATGACCGAAATGGTCGCCACTGCCGTACACGAAATGGGCCTGACCGTGCAGGACATTGCCCGCAATGCCGGTGATGCGGCGCAGGCCTCGCAGTCGGCGCGGGATGAGGCCTTGCAGGCGCGCGAGGTTGTGCAACGTTCGATTCGTGGCATCGAGGGGATGTCGGGCGACATCGGCAAGGCCGCCGATGCAGTTACCCAGTTAGCCGACGAAGTAGCCTCGATCGATAAAGTTCTAGCGGTTATCCGCAGTATTTCCGAGCAAACCAATTTGCTGGCACTGAACGCTGCCATCGAGGCTGCGCGGGCTGGGGAAATGGGGCGTGGGTTTGCCGTGGTGGCCGACGAAGTACGAACGTTGGCGCGGCGCACGCAGTTGTCTACCGACGAAGTGCAGCAGATGATCCAGCGCCTGAAGCAGGGCGCAGGGTCGGCGGTGAGTTCGATGCAGGCGGGGCAGCACGCGACCGGCAGTGGCGTGGAATCGAGCCAGCGTACCGGCGCGTCGCTGGGGGCGATTACCGAACAGGTGGAGCACATCAGCGACATGAACCATCAGGTGGCCACGGCGACCGAAGAGCAGTCGGCGGTGACCGAAGAGATCAACCGGACGGTGCAGGGGATTTCCGATTTGGCGCGGGAGACGGCGGCGGAGGTGCAGGGGTGCCGCGAGGAGTGCCAGGCGTTGCGTGGTTTGGCAGATGATCTGGCGCGGCAGATGGGTGGCTTCAGGCTTTAGATCGGTGTTGGCATCATCGCCGGCAAGCCAGCTCCCACAGGTTCATCATTGCCCTTGAGGGCAGTGCTGCACCTGTGGCTCTGGCTCATCACAGGCCTTGAGGCCTGCGCGGTCCCTGTGGGGCTTGGCTTGCCGGCGATAGCGGCCTGTCAGGCAGTGATGATGCTGCGGATATCCGTCGCCAGCTCGCGCACCCGCTCTTCCTCGGTATCCCAGGAACACATGAACCGTGCCCCGCCGCTGCCAATAAAGGTATAGAACCGCCACCCCTTGCCCCGCAGCGCTTCAATGGCGGGCTCGGGCATTTGCAAGAACACCCCGTTGGCCTCCACCGGGAACATCAGTTCCACCCCCGGCAAGTCACTCACCAGCGAGGCCAGCAGCTGCGCGCAATGGTTGGCGTGCTTGCCATGGCGCAACCAGGCGCCATCCTCCAGCAGGCCCACCCAGGGCGCAGACAGGAAGCGCATTTTCGACGCCAGTTGCCCGGCCTGCTTGCAGCGGTAGTCGAAGTCTTCGGCCAGTTGGCGGTTGAAGAACAGGATCGCCTCACCCACCGCCATGCCGTTCTTGGTGCCACCAAAGCACAGTACATCGACGCCGGCCTTCCAGGTGAGCTCGGCCGGGCTGCAACCCAGAAACGCGCAAGCATTGGTAAAGCGTGCGCCGTCCATGTGCAGGTTAAGGCCCAGCTCCTTGCAGGTGGCGCTGATCGCCTTCAGCTCGTCCGGGCGGTACACGGTGCCCACTTCCGTGGCCTGGGTAATGGTCACTACCCGCGGCTTGGGGTAGTGGATGTCCTGGCGCTTGAGCGCAACTTCACGGATCGATTGCGGCGTCAGCTTGCCGTTGACGCTGGCTGCAGTCAGCAGCTTGGAGCCGTTGGAGAAAAACTCCGGTGCGCCACACTCGTCGGTTTCGACGTGGGCGGTCTCGGAACAGATCACGCTGTGATAGCTCTGGCACAGCGAAGCCAGGGCCAGGGAGTTGGCGGCAGTGCCGTTGAAGGCGAAAAACACCTCGCAGTCGGTTTCGAACAGGTTGCGGAAGTATTCCGAGGCACGCTCGGTCCACTGATCGTCGCCGTAGGCGCGGTCGTGGCCTTGGTTGGCCTTCTCCATCGCCGCCCAGGCTTCGGGGCAGATACCGGAATAGTTGTCGCTGGCGAATTGTTGGCTCTTATCTGTCATGACACGGTCCTGTGAACGACGCAGAACAGCACTCTAAACCATCGATTCAGCGGTTGCCTATACAAGCTGTGCATCAGCTGATTTTCAGCAGTGCCTGTACCGGCCCTATCGCCGGCAAGCCAGCCCCACAGGTACTCCACAGGGCTTGAGGACGCTGCAATTTCTGTGGGGGCTGGCTTGCCGGCGATAGGGCCAGAGAACCCAGAGGAAAACGAATGTCGTAAACGCGCCATTGCAAGGCGTGCGCAGGCATCTGACCCGCCCCGCCCAGTCATAACATCGCCACAAAGGGCCACAGTGCCTTACGACAAAAAACGATCGCTGCCGGGAGATACACGATGTTCAGCAAGCAAGACCAGATCCAGGGTTACGACGACGCACTGCTGGCGGCGATGAATGCCGAAGAACAGCGCCAGGAAGATCACATCGAGCTGATCGCCTCGGAGAACTACACCAGCAAGCGCGTCATGCAGGCCCAAGGCAGCGGCCTGACCAACAAGTACGCCGAAGGCTACCCGGGCAAACGCTACTACGGTGGCTGCGAGCACGTGGACAAGGTAGAAGCCCTGGCCATCGAGCGCGCCAAGCAACTGTTCGGTGCCGACTACGCCAACGTCCAGCCGCACTCCGGCTCGTCGGCCAACGGCGCGGTCTACCTGGCCCTGTTGCAAGCCGGTGACACCATCCTCGGCATGAGCCTGGCCCACGGCGGCCACCTGACCCACGGCGCCAAAGTGTCGTCCTCGGGCAAGCTGTACAACGCAGTGCAGTACGGCATCAACACCGACACCGGCCTGATCGACTACGACGAAGTCGAGCGCCTGGCGGTCGAGCACAAGCCGAAAATGATCGTTGCCGGCTTCTCGGCCTACTCCAAGACCCTCGATTTCCCACGCTTCCGTGCCATCGCCGACAAGGTTGGCGCGCTGCTGTTCGTCGACATGGCCCACGTAGCCGGCCTGGTTGCCGCTGGCCTGTACCCGAACCCGATCCCGTTCGCCGATGTGGTCACCACCACCACCCACAAGACCCTGCGCGGCCCACGTGGCGGCCTGATCCTGGCCAAGTCGAACGAAGAGATCGAGAAGAAGCTGAACGCTGCTGTGTTCCCGGGCGCCCAGGGCGGCCCGCTGATGCACGTGATCGCCGCCAAGGCCGTGTGCTTCAAGGAAGCACTGGAGCCTGGCTTCAAGGCTTACCAGCAACAAGTGATTGAAAACGCCCAGGCCATGGCCCAGGTGTTTATCGACCGCGGCTACGACGTGGTTTCCGGTGGTACCGACAACCACCTGTTCCTGGTCAGCCTTATCCGTCAGGGCCTCACCGGCAAAGATGCCGACGCCGCCCTGGGCCGCGCGCACATCACCGTCAACAAGAACGCCGTGCCGAACGACCCACAGTCGCCGTTCGTCACCTCGGGCCTGCGCATCGGCACCCCGGCCGTCACCACCCGTGGCTTCAAGGTTGCGCAGTGCGTGGCCTTGGCCGGCTGGATCTGCGACATCCTCGACAACCTCGGTGACGCAGACGTCGAAGCCGATGTGGCCAAGAACGTCGCGGCGCTGTGCGCAGACTTCCCTGTTTACCGCTGAGTGGAGTAAACGACCATGCAACGCTACTCGGGCTTCGGCCTCTTCAAACACTCCCTCAGCCACCACGAAAACTGGCAGCGCATGTGGCGCACGCCCACCCCTAAAAAGGTGTACGACGTGGTTATCGTCGGCGGTGGCGGCCATGGCCTGGCCACGGCTTACTACCTGGCCAAAGAGCACGGCATCACCAACGTTGCCGTGATCGAAAAAGGCTACCTGGGCGGCGGCAACACCGCCCGTAACACCACTATCGTGCGTTCCAACTACCTGTGGGACGAGTCGGCTCAGTTGTACGAGCACGCCATGAAGCTGTGGGAAGGCCTGTCGCAAGACATCAACTACAACGTGATGTTCTCCCAACGCGGCGTGTACAACCTGTGCCACACCTTGCAGGACATCCGTGACTCCGAGCGCCGCGTCAGCGCCAACCGCCTCAACGGCGTCGATGGCGAGCTGCTGAACACCGCCCAGGTCGCGGCCGAAATCCCGTACCTGGACTGCTCGAAGAACACCCGTTACCCGATCCTCGGCGCAACCGTTCAGCGCCGTGGTGGCGTGGCCCGTCACGACGCCGTGGCCTGGGGCTATGCCCGCGCTGCCGACGCCCTGGGTGTGGACCTGATCCAGCAGACCGAAGTGATCGGTTTCCGCAAGGAAAACGGCGCGGTCATCGGCGTGGAAACCAACAAAGGCTTCATCGGCGCCAAGCGCGTCGGCGTGGTCACCGCCGGTAACTCCGGGCATATGGCCAAGCTGGCCGGTTTCCGCCTGCCGCTGGAATCGCACCCGCTGCAAGCGCTGGTATCCGAGCCGATCAAGCCGATCATCGACAGCGTGATCATGTCCAACGCCGTACACGGCTACATCAGCCAGTCCGACAAGGGCGACCTGGTGATCGGTGCCGGTATCGATGGCTGGGTCGGCTACGGCCAGCGCGGTTCGTACCCGGTGATCGAGCACACCCTGCAAGCCATCGTCGAAATGTTCCCCAACCTGTCGCGCGTTCGCATGAACCGCCAGTGGGGCGGCATCGTGGATACCTCGCCGGACGCTTGCCCGATCATCACCAAGACCCCGGTCAAGAACATGTTCTTCAACTGCGGTTGGGGTACTGGCGGCTTCAAGGCGACCCCGGGTTCGGGCAACGTCTTCGCCGCGAGCCTGGCCAAGGGCGAAATGCACCCACTGGCCGCGCCGTTCTCCATGGACCGTTTCTACAACGGCGCACTGATCGACGAACACGGCGCCGCCGCCGTCGCCCACTAACCGGAGACACCGTCATGTTGCATATTTTCTGTCCCCACTGCGGCGAGCTGCGCTCCGAAGAAGAGTTTCACGCCTCTGGCCAGGCGCACATCGCCCGCCCGCTGGACCCTGCCGCCTGCTCCGACGAGGAGTGGGGTACCTACATGTTCTACCGTGACAACCCTCGCGGTATTCACCATGAACTGTGGGACCACGTTGCCGGCTGCCGCCAGTACTTCAACGTCACCCGCGACACCGTGACCTACGAAATTCTGGAAACCTACAAGATTGGCGAGAAGCCGCAAGTGACCGCCAACGGTAAAGCTGCGAACGCACCGTCGACCGTCAAAGGCCAAGGGGAAAAAGTATGAGCCAGACCTATCGCCTCGCCAGCGGCGGCCGCATCGACCGCAGCAAGGTCCTGAACTTCACCTTCAACGGCAAGACCTACCAGGGTTATGCCGGTGACAGCCTGGCCGCCGCCCTGTTGGCCAATGGCGTCGACATCGTCGGCCGCAGCTTCAAGTACTCGCGCCCACGCGGCATCATCGCTGCCGGTACCGAAGAGCCGAACGCCATCCTGCAGATCGGCTCCAGCGAAGCGACCCAGATCCCTAACGTGCGCGCCACCCAACAAGCGCTGTACGCAGGCCTTGTTGCCACCAGCACCAACGGCTGGCCGAACGTCAACAATGACGTCATGGGCATCCTCGGCAAGGTGGGCGGCAGCATGATGCCGCCGGGCTTCTATTACAAAACCTTCATGTACCCGAAATCGTTCTGGATGACGTACGAGAAGTACATCCGCAAAGCTGCCGGCCTTGGCCGTGCACCGCTGCAGAACGACCCGGACAGCTACGACTACATGAACCAGCACTGTGACGTGCTGATCGTCGGCGCCGGCCCTGCTGGCCTGGCCGCTGCACTGGCTGCTGCGCGCAGCGGCGCCCGTGTAATCCTGGCCGACGAGCAGGAAGAGTTTGGCGGCAGCCTGCTCGACAGCCGCGAAACCCTCGATGGCAAACCTGCCGCCGACTGGGTCAACGCGGTGATCAAAGAGCTGGAAGGCCTGCCGGAAGTGACCCTGCTGCCACGCGCCACGGTCAACGGCTACCACGACCACAACTTCCTGACCATTCACGAGCGCCTCACCGACCACCTCGGCGACCGCGCCCCGATCGGCCAGGTGCGCCACCGTGTGCACCGTGTACGCGCCAAACGCGTGGTGCTGGCGCCCGGCGCCCACGAGCGCCCGCTGGTGTACGGCAACAACGACGTACCGGGCAACATGCTGGCCGGTGCTGTTTCCACCTACGTTCGCCGCTACGGCGTGGCCCCGGGCCGCAAGCTGGTGCTGTCGACCAACAACGACCACGCCTACCGCGCCGCGCTGGACTGGCACGACGCTGGCCTGCAAGTGGTCGCCATTGCCGATGCCCGCCACAACCCACGTGGCTCGCTGGTTGAAGAAGCGCGTGCCAAAGGCATCCGCATCCTCACCTCCAGCGCCGTGGTCGAGGCCAAAGGCAGCAAGCACGTCACCGGCGCCCGCGTGGCCGCCATCGATGTGCAGGCGCACAAAGTCACCAGCCCAGGCGAAACCCTTGAGTGCGACCTGATCGCAACTTCTGGCGGCTACAGCCCGATCGTCCACCTGGCTTCGCACCTGGGCGGTCGCCCGGTATGGCGTGACGATATCCTCGGTTTCGTGCCGGGTGATGCACCGCAGAAGCGCGAGTGCGTGGGCGGTATCAACGGCGTCTACGCCCTCGGCGACGTGATTGCCGATGGCTTCGAAGGCGGCGTGCGCGCAGCCACCGAAGCAGGCTTCAAAGCCACTGTCGGCACCCTGCCAAAAACCGTTGCACGCAAGGAAGAGGCCACCGTGGCACTGTTCCAGGTGCCACACGACAAAGGCACCAAGGGGCCGAAGCAGTTCGTTGACCAGCAAAACGACGTGACCGCCGCAGGTATCGAGCTGGCCACCCGTGAAGGCTTCGAGTCGGTCGAGCACGTAAAACGCTACACCGCACTGGGCTTCGGTACCGACCAGGGCAAACTGGGCAACATCAACGGCCTGGCCATCGCCGCCCGTTCGATCGGCATCACCATCCCGGAAATGGGCACCACCATGTTCCGCCCCAACTACACGCCGGTGACGTTCGGTGCGGTAGCGGGCCGTCACTGTGGTCACCTGTTCGAACCCGTACGCTTCACCGCCCTGCATGCCTGGCACGTGAAGAACGGCGCCGAGTTCGAGGACGTTGGCCAGTGGAAGCGCCCTTGGTACTTCCCGAAAGCCGGTGAAGACATCCATGCTGCCGTGGCCCGTGAATGCAAGGCCGTGCGCGACAGCGTGGGCCTGCTGGACGCCTCCACCCTGGGCAAGATCGACATCCAGGGCCCGGACGCCCGTGAGTTCCTCAACCGCATCTACACCAACGCCTGGACCAAGCTCGACGTGGGCAAGGCCCGCTACGGCCTGATGTGCAAGGAAGACGGCATGGTCTTCGACGACGGCGTAACCGCCTGCGTTGGCGACAACCACTTCATCATGACCACCACCACCGGCGGCGCCGCCCGCGTGCTGCAGTGGATGGAGCTGTACCACCAGACCGAATGGCCGGAACTGAAGGTGTACTTCACCTCGGTCACCGACCACTGGGCCACCATGACCTTGTCCGGCCCCAACAGCCGCAAGCTGCTCAGCGAGCTGACCGACATCGACATGGACAAGGAAGCCTTCCCGTTCATGACCTGGAAGGAAGGCAACGTCGGCGGCGTGCCGGCCCGTGTGTTCCGTATCTCGTTCACCGGCGAGCTGTCGTACGAAGTCAACGTGCAGGCCAACTACGCCATGGGCGTGCTGGAACAGATCATCGAGGCCGGCAAGAAGTACAACCTGACCCCGTACGGCACCGAGACCATGCACGTACTGCGTGCCGAGAAGGGCTTCATCATCGTTGGCCAGGACACCGACGGTTCGATGAACCCGGACGACCTGAACATGAGCTGGTGTGTGGGCCGCAACAAGCCGTACTCGTGGATCGGCCTGCGTGGCATGAACCGTGAAGACTGCGTGCGCGAGAACCGCAAGCAGCTGGTAGGCCTGAAGCCGGTCGACCCGACCAAGTGGCTGCCGGAAGGTGCCCAGTTGGTGTTCGACCCGAAACAGCCAATCCCGATGGATATGGTTGGCCACGTCACCTCCAGCTACGCATCCAACTCCCTGGGTTATTCGTTTGCCATGGGTGTGGTCAAAGGCGGCCTCAAGCGCATGGGCGAACGCGTGTTCTCGCCACAGGCGGATGGCAGCGTGATCGAGGCGGAGATCGTGTCTTCGGTGTTCTTCGATCCGAAGGGTGAGCGGCAGAACGTTTGACTCCGGGCCCTGTGGGGGCAGGCCAGGCCTCATCGCCGGCAAGCCAGCTCCCACAGGATCGATGCAGTTTTGAAGGTTGGTGAACTCCCTGTGGGAGCTGGCTTGCCGGCGATACGGCCGGTAGCCCCAACACAGAAGCTGTGTCGCATCGACGAACAAGAATTCAAGGCAGGTAAGAAATGAGCGCTATCAACGTCTACCAGCAAAACCCCGGCGCCGAGGCCAAGGCCCAGTCGCCACTGCACCACGCCGACCTGGCCAGCCTGGTTGGCAAAGGCCGCAAGAACGCAGGCGTGACCCTGCGTGAGCGCAAGTTCCTCGGCCACCTCACCCTTCGCGGTGATGGCCACAACCCGGAATTCGCCGCCGGCGTGCACAAGGCCCTGGGCCTGGAGCTGCCAGTGGCCCTGACCGTGGTCGCCAACAACGACATGTCGCTGCAATGGGTCGGTCCGGACGAGTGGCTGCTGATCGTGCCCGGCGGCCAGGAACTGGCGGTCGAGCAAAAGCTGCGCACAGCCCTTGAAGGCCAGCACATCCAGGTGGTCAATGTCAGCGGCGGGCAAAGCCTGCTGGAGCTGCGCGGCCCTAACGTGCGCGAAGTACTGATGAAATCCACCAGCTATGATGTTCACCCGAACAACTTCCCGGTGGGCAAGGCTGTCGGCACCGTGTTCGCCAAGTCGCAACTGGTGATCCGCCGCACCGCCGAAGACACCTGGGAACTGGTGATTCGCCGCAGCTTCGCCGATTACTGGTGGCTGTGGCTGCAGGACGCTTCGGCCGAATACGGCCTGAGCATCGAGGCTTAAGGAGAGCAGAACATGAGTCGGGCACCGGATACCTGGATTCTCACCGCCGACTGCCCGAGCATGCTCGGTACCGTCGACGTGGTGACGCGTTACCTCTTCGAGCAGCGCTGCTACGTGACGGAGCACCACTCCTTCGATGACCGGCAGTCGGGGCGTTTCTTCATTCGCGTGGAGTTCCGCGCCCCTGATGGCTTCGACGAGGACGGTTTCCGCGCCGGCCTCGCCGAGCGCAGCGAAGCGTTCGGCATGGCCTTCGAGCTGACCGCACCCAATCACCGCCCCAAGGTGGTGATCATGGTGTCCAAGGCCGACCATTGCCTGAACGACCTGCTGTATCGCCAGCGCATCGGCCAGCTGGGCATGGACGTGGTTGCGGTGGTGTCCAACCACCCCGACCTCGAACCGTTGGCCCAGTGGCACAAGATTCCTTACTACCACTTCGCGCTCGACCCCAAGGACAAGCCTGGGCAGGAGCGCAAGGTGCTGCAAGTGATCGAGGAAACCGGTGCCGAGCTGGTTATCCTTGCCCGCTACATGCAGGTGCTGTCGCCCGAGCTGTGCCGGCGCCTGGATGGCTGGGCGATCAACATTCACCATTCGCTGTTGCCAGGGTTCAAGGGCGCCAAGCCTTATCACCAGGCGTACAACAAGGGCGTGAAGATGGTCGGCGCCACCGCGCACTACATCAACAACGACCTTGATGAAGGGCCGATCATTGCCCAGGGCGTCGAGGTGGTGGACCACAGCCATTACCCGGAAGACCTGATTGCCAAAGGGCGCGACATCGAGTGCCTGACCCTGGCGCGGGCTGTGGGTTATCACATCGAGCGGCGGGTGTTCCTCAACGCCAACCGGACTGTAGTTCTCTGACCTGTTCTGGGGCTGCTGTGCAGCCCTTTCGCGGCACAAGGCCGCTCCTACAGGCGATCGCGTTCCCCTGTAGGAGCGGCCTTGTGCCGCGAAAGGTCCGCAAAGCGGCCCCAGCTTTTGCCTTGCCGCTAAAAGGCATCTCTCTGTCGCTCCCAGTCAGTGCATCTCGCCCCATCAGGCCCACAATTCCCTGCATCCAGAAACACATGCCGCCCATGGATGGCGGCGCGTTCAACCACCGCTGCATAAATAAAAATCAAGCGAGGTAAGAGCATGTCTGGCAATCGTGGAGTGGTATATCTCGGCGCCGGCAAGGTCGAAGTGCAACACATCGACTACCCGAAAATGCAGGACCCGCGCGGCAAGAAGATCGAGCACGGCGTCATCCTGAAGGTAGTCTCTACCAACATCTGCGGCTCCGACCAGCACATGGTCCGCGGCCGTACCACTGCCCAGGTCGGCCTGGTCCTGGGCCACGAAATCACTGGTGAAATCGTCGAAATCGGGCGTGACGTCGAACGCCTGAAAATCGGCGACCTGGTGTCGGTACCGTTCAACGTTGCCTGCGGCCGCTGCCGCTCCTGCAAAGAAATGCACACCGGTGTCTGCCTCACCGTCAACCCGGCCCGCGCCGGTGGTGCCTACGGCTACGTCGACATGGGCGACTGGACCGGCGGCCAGGCCGAATACGTGCTGGTGCCCTACGCCGACTTCAACCTGCTGAAACTGCCGGACCGCGACAAGGCCATGGAAAAGATCCGTGACCTGACCTGTTTGTCCGACATCCTGCCTACCGGCTACCACGGCGCCGTGACGGCTGGCGTAGGCCCAGGCAGCACCGTTTACGTCGCGGGCGCTGGCCCGGTCGGCCTGGCTGCCGCTGCCTCGGCCCGCCTGCTGGGCGCCGCCTGCGTCATCGTCGGTGACCTCAACCCGGCCCGCCTGGCCCACGCCAAGTCCCAGGGCTTCGAAGTGGTCGACCTGTCCAAGGACACCCCGCTGCACGAGCAGATCATCGACATCCTCGGCGAGCCGGAAGTGGACTGCGCCGTCGACGCCGTCGGCTTCGAGGCCCGTGGCCATGGCCACGAAGGTGCCAAGCACGAAGCCCCGGCCACCGTGCTGAACTCGCTGATGCAAGTGACCCGCGTTGCCGGCAACATCGGTATCCCGGGCCTGTATGTGACCGAAGACCCAGGCGCGGTAGATGCCGCCGCCAAGATCGGCGCACTGAGCATCCGCTTTGGCCTGGGCTGGGCGAAGTCGCACAGCTTCCACACCGGCCAGACCCCGACCATGAAGTACAACCGCCAGCTGATGCAGGCGATCATGTGGGACCGTATCAACATTGCCGAGGTGGTGGGCGTGCAGGTGATCAACCTGGATCAGGCGCCGGAAGGGTACGGCGAGTTTGATGCGGGTGTGCCGAAGAAATTCGTGATCGACCCGCACAAGATGTGGGGTGCTGCGTAATCAGCGTCAAGCAGCAAGAGCCCCTCTGACCGAGGGGCTTTTTTTTGCGCAACCCTTGCAGACAGCCGGGCTGGAACAAACTCGGGAATGCCCAGTCCAATGCTGCGTTTCCCTGGCCATCCCGGCCCACGAGGTCCCTCCCGATGAAAGCATTCACCCTGGCAACCCTGATGACCCTGGCTGCAAGCCCGGTGTTCGCCTTCAACCTCAGCGACGCCGCCAACGCCGTATCGGCCATGCAGAACCAGAATCAAAGCCAGCAAGGCCAGGTGCAGGCGCCCGAGGCACAGGCCAATCTGCTCAATACCCTGGGCAGCGAACTGAAAATCACCCCCGAACAGGCTGTAGGCGGGGCAGGTGCAATGCTGGGGTTGGCGCGCAATAACCTGAGCAGCGACGACTATGGCCAACTGACCAAGGCGGTACCGGGGCTGGACCTGCTGGCCGGCGCCAATGCGCTGGGTGGTTTGAGTGGTTTGGGTGATTTGCTGGGCAAGAACAGCGAAAGCCAGTCGGCGTTGAGCAATGCGTTGGGCAACAACGTGGAAAACCGCAGCGACCTGGACACTGCGTTCAAGGCGCTGGGGATGGATACGGGGATGATCGGGCAGTTTGCGCCGTTGATTCTGCAGTACCTGGGGCAGCAGGGGATTGCCGGGTCGTTGCTGCAGAACCTGGGTAGCTTGTGGACAACGCCGGCGCCGTTGGCTCAGCCGTCCGTCTGACGGTTTGCAGGTGTAGGAGCGGCCTTGTGCCGCGAAAGGGCCGCGCAGCGGCCCCAGGGTTTCAGCGTCACCTTTAATATTGTCGGGGCCGCGTTGCGGCCCTTTCGCGGCACAAGGCCGCTCCTACAAGTACTGCGCCGGCCTCGCGATTGATGTATCCCACAAGCGCGTCGAGTCAGGCGGCTTCGGTGAAGTCCACCAACTGCACGGGGCGGCGGAAGCCTGCGGTCAGTACTGCCAGGTACGCAAGGCCCAAGGCAAACCAGCACAAACCGATTACCAGCGTCAGCGCCGACAGGCTGGTCCACAGCCACAGCGTCAGGCTCAACCCCACCAGCGGCACCACGCCATAACTCACCAGGCCTTTGGCATTGCGCTGGCTGACATCATCCATCAGGTGCGTCTTCACCACTGCCAGGTTCACCGCCGAGAACGCCACCAATGCCCCGAAGCTGATCAGCGAGGCGAGGGTGGACAGGTCGATCACCAGTGCCAGCAGCGAGAACGCCGAAACCAGCAAAATGGCGAACACCGGCGTACCAAAACGCGGCGACAGGTAACCGAAGCTACGGCGTGGCAGCACGTTGTCACGGCCCATGGTGAACAGGATGCGCGACACGGCTGCCTGCGAGGCCAGTGCCGAACCCAGGCTGCCCGCAACATACGCGGCGGTGAAGAAGTTGGTGAGGAACTGCCCGCCCGCCTTGAACATCACTTCGTTGGCCGCTGCATCGGCATTGGCGAAGCTGCTGCCTGGCAACACCAGCTGGCTGACGTAGGCCAGCAAGGTGAACAGCAAACCGGCAAACAAGGTGGTGAGGATGATCGCCCGTGGCACGTCGCGGCGTGCATCGCGGCATTCTTCGGCCAGGGTCGATACGGCGTCGAAGCCCAGGAACGACAGGCACAGCACCGCTGCGCCAGCCATCAGGTGGCCGAAGCCCGGTTTGCTGCCGTCACCGATTAGCGGCGTCAGCAGGTCGAGCGGTTGGCCAGCCAAGGTCTGGCAGGACAGCGCGACAAACACGCCAATGAACACGATCTGGGCGCCGACGATCAGGTTGCTGGTCTTGGCCACCGAGTTGATACCAACCACGTTCAGCACCGTGACCAGGGCGATGCACGCAAGCACGAACGCCCAGGCAGGCACGGCGGGGAAGGCGATGTTGAGGAACAGGCCGATCAGCAGGTAGTTGATCATCGGCAAGAACAGGTAGTCGAGCAGCAGTGACCAGCCGGCGAGGAAGCCGATGTTGGGGCCGAAGGCCATGTTGGTATAGGAATACGCCGAGCCCGCCACCGGGAAGCGCTTGACCATGAAGCTGTAGGACGCAGCAGTGAACAGCATGGCCACCAGGGTGACCAGGTAGGCGCCGGCGGTGCGGCCACCGGTGAGTTCGGTGACGATGCCGTAGGTGGTGAAGATGGTCAGCGGGACCATGTAGACCAGGCCGAAGAACACCAGGGCGGGCAAGCCAAGGACACGTCGGAGCTGGGGGGGGCGGAGCTGGGTGGGTTGGCCATTGATCGATCCAGGCTTTTTTGTAGTTGTGCTTTGGTCGATTTTTATCCACTTAGGTGGGGTGTGACAAAGAAGTAATCCTAATGTTGATTATTAGCCAGGGTTTTAATCGGAGTTCTGCTGTGGGGTCACTGGCCCTATCGCCGACAAGCCAGCTCCCACAGGACGCTCACAGGCCTGAGCCCTGTGCAGTTCCTGTGGGAGCTGGCTTGCCGGCGATAGGGCCATTACAGGTCATCCCATCTCGGCCCGCAGCTGCTCGATCCGCTGGTCCTTCTCCACCCACAGCTGGTTCACCCAGGCCTGCACAGTCTGCCGAAACTCGGGGTCATTCTCGTAGTCCCCCGCCCACAACGCCGGGTCCAGCTCACGCACCTGAATGTCGATAATCACCCGGCTAATGCTGCCATTGAGCAACGCCCAGAACCCCGGTGCCTTGTTGCCGGGGTACACGATGGTCACGTCCAGCAGGGCATCCAGTTGCTCGCCCAATGCTGCGAGCACAAACGCCACGCCGCCCGCCTTGGGCTTGAGCAGGTAGCGGTACGGCGACTGTTGTTCCAGGCGCTTGGCTTCGGTAAAGCGGGTGCCTTCCAGGTAGTTCACCACGGTCACCGGCTGGCGCTTGAACAGCTCGCAGGCCGCCTTGGTGATTTCCAGGTCCTTGCCCTTGAGCTCGGGGTGTTTTTCCAGAAAGGCCTTGCTGTAGCGCTTCATGAACGGGTAATCCAGCCCCCACCACGCAAGGCCCAGCAGCGGTACCCAGATCAACTCCTTCTTGAGGAAGAACTTGAAGAACGGCGTACGGCGGTTGAGGCTTTCGATCAACGCCGGGATATCGACCCAGGTCTGGTGGTTGCTCACGGCCAGGTACGAGGTGTCCTTGCGCAGGTTTTCCACCCCGCGGATGTCCCACTTTGTAGGAATGCACAGGGCGAAGATGGCCTTGTCGATCTCCGACCAGGTTTCAGCCACCCACATCACCGCCCACGAGGCATAGTCGCGGCCACGGCCCGGCAACACCAGCTTGAGCAGGGCGAAGACCAGCAGTGGGCAGATCAACACCACAGTGTTGAGCAGCAGCAGGAGGGTGGTGAAGATGCCGGTCAGCAGGCGACGCATAAAGTAACTCGTGTTGTGGGAAAGAAACGGTGGGTCATGATAAGCAGGGCCGCTGCCTACGCCAAATGTCCAATGGCCGCTGGTGGGGACAAATGTTTCACAACATGTTGGTTAGGCTTGTGACAGCGAACCTATCCCGCCAGTGCAGTCTAAGCACTGACCTCTCTCAAGGAAGCCTGCCTGTGAAACCTCTGCTTGCCCTGTTGTCGCTGTTGGCACTGCCGGTCATGGCCGCCGAGCCCACGATTTACGGCCGTTACGAGAACATCGCCCTGCCCGAGCTGGGTGAAACGCTGAAGGCCAAGATGGACACCGGTGCCTTCACCGCGTCGCTGTCGGCCAAGGATATCGAGCTGTTCAACCGCGATGGCGAGGAGTGGGTACGCTTCCGCCTGGCCACCAAAGACTCGGACGGCAAGGTGTACGAGCACAAGGTTTCGCGCATCAGCAAGATCAAGGGCCGTGCCGATGAGGAGGAAGAAGGCGATGCGCCGGAAATCTCCAAGCGCCCGGTGGTGGACTTGGAGCTGTGCCTGGGTGACGTGAAACGCACCGTTGAGGTGAACCTGGTAGACCGCAGCAGCTTCAACTACCCGCTGCTGGTGGGCTCCAAGGCGCTGCGCGAGTTCAAGGCCGCGGTCAACCCGGCCAAGAAGTTTACTGCTGGCAAGCCTGACTGCTAAGCAGTAGCTACAAGCTCTGAGCTCGCAAGCTGCAAGTGAGAGCGGATCAGTGTAAGTTCACGTTGTCCGCTTTTACTTGAAGCTTGCACCTTGAGGCTTGTAGCTCGATGCCCCATATCCTCATCGTCGAAGACGAAGCCGCCATCGCCGACACCCTGGTCTACGCCCTACAGGCTGACGGCCACAGTACCGAGTGGGTGACCCTGGGCGGCGCGGCCCTCGAACAGCAGCGCCAGCGCCCGGCTGACCTGATCATCCTCGACATCGGCCTGCCCGACATCAGTGGCTTCGAAACCTGCCGCCAATTACGCCGTTTCACCGAGGTGCCGGTAATGTTCCTCAGCGCCCGCGACGGTGAAATCGACCGGGTGGTAGGCCTGGAAATCGGTGCCGACGACTACGTGGTCAAACCCTTCAGCCCGCGTGAAGTGGCTGCGCGGGTACGGGCGATTCTCAAGCGCATGGGCCCCAGGGCCGAGCCTGCGACCGATGCGGCGTTGTTCCAGCTCGATACCCTGCGCATGCAAATCACCTATCGCGGCCAGCCACTTGCGCTGACCCGCCACGAATTCCGCCTGCTGCAATCCCTGCTGGAGCAACCGCAGCGGGTGTTCAGCCGCGAACAGCTGCTAGACGCCCTGGGCGTGGCCTCCGACGCAGGATATGAGCGCACCATCGACAGCCACATCAAAAGCCTGCGCGCCAAGCTGCGCCTGGTTGCAGGAGACGCTGAGCCGATCCAGACCCACCGCGGCCTCGGTTACAGCTACAGCCCGGACCATGCCTGATGCGCCTGGGCATCCGGATCTTCCTGGTGTATTTCCTGTTCGTCGGCTTGGCGGGCTACTTCCTGCTCAACACGGTGCGTGAACAGATTCGCCCGGTGGTGCGTCAGTCCTCCGAAGAAACACTGGTAGATACCGCCAACCTGCTGGCCGAGATCCTGCGCGATGACGTCAAGGCCGGCACCTTGAACCAGGGCCGCCTGCCGGAAGTACTCAAGGCCTACGGCTCGCGTAGCCCGGGTGCGCAGATCTGGGGCCTGGCCAAGAACCAGGTCAGCCACCGCATCTATGTCACCGACGCCAAGGGCATCGTGTTGCTGGACTCTACCGGCGAGGCACTGGGCAAGGATTACTCGCAGTGGAATGACGTGCTGCTGACCCTGCGCGGCCAGTACGGCGCCCGCTCCACCCGCAGCGACCCCAATGATGAAAGCACCTCGGTGATGCACGTGGCTGCACCGATCATGGATGAGAGCAAGATCATCGGCGTGGTCACCGTGGCCAAGCCCAACAGCTCGCTGCAGCCGTACATCGACCGGTCCGAACAGCGTTTGCTTACACTGGGTCTCGGGCTGATCGGGCTTGGCTTGCTGATCGGCGCGGTGTTGTCCTGGTGGCTGGCGCGCTCGCTGCGGCGGCTGGCGCGTTATGCCCAGGCGGTCAGCGAAGGTGAGCGTGCCGCGTTGCCGCACTACAAGGGCGGTGAGTTGGCGCACCTGGCCCAGGCGGTGGAGCGCATGCGCACCCAACTGGAGGGCAAGGCTTATGTCGAGCGTTACGTGCATACCTTGACGCACGAGCGAAAAGCCCGCTGGCGGCCATTCGTGGGGCCTCAGAGCTGCTACAGGACGAGAATATGCCCGCCGACCAGCGTGCGCGTTTTGCCGGCAATATCGAGCGCGAGAGCGAGCGTTTGCAGCAGATGGTCGAGCGCCTGCTCAACCTGGCCAGGGTCGAGCAGATGCAGGCGCTGGAGGATGAACAGCAGGTGGCGCTGGCGGCGCTGGTGGACGAGCTGTTGCTGGCCCATGTTGCGCGCATTGAAGGCTCCAACTTGCACGTGCGCCAGCGGGTGCCAGCCGGTTTGCGTCTGCTGTGTGACCCGTTTCTGATGCGCCAGGCGCTGGCCAACCTGCTGGATAACGCACTGGATTTCACCCCCGAGGGTGGCGCGCTGTTGTTTGAGCTGGAGCGCGATGGCGAGCGGGTGGCATTGAGCCTGTTCAACCAGGGGCAGGCGATACCGGCGTATGCCATAGGGCGGGTCAGCGAGCGGTTCTACTCGTTGCCGCGGCCGGGGAGCGGGCGCAAGAGCACCGGGCTGGGGCTTAATTTTGTGGCCGAAGTGATGCAACTGCATGGCGGGGCGCTGGCGGTGGATAACGTCGATGGCGGGGTGCGGGTGAGGTTATGGCTGCCGGTACGGCGTATCAGCTGAGATAGCCGGGGCTGCTGCGCAGCCCATCGCCGGCAAGCCAGCTCCCACAGGTACCGCGCAAGGCTTGAAAGCTGTGGAGGCCTGTGGGAGCTGGCTTGCCGGCGATAGGGCCCCTGAAAGTACACACAATCTCCACACAGTCTCCCCATGGCCTCCACGCAAGGCGCAGACACTGCGCTCACTGCCAAAGGAGGCCCCATGACAAAGACCCTCGGTTACAAACTCGGCATGATCGCCGTGCTCATATTGCTGCTGCTGATCCCGCTGCTGCTGATCAACGGCCTGATCGATGAACGCCAGGCCCTGCGCGACAACGTACTGCGCGACATCGCCCAGAGTGCCAGCTTCGACCAGCAGCTCAGCGGCCCGCTGCTGGTGGTGCCGTACCGCAAGTATCAACGCCGCTGGATCGAAAAGGACGGTGAGCGCACCCAGGAAACCAGCACCATTGCCGGCCACCTGTACTTTCTGCCGGAAACCTTCGACGCTGACCTTGGCGTGGACACCGAACTGCGTGCCCGCGGTATCTACCAGGCGCGGCTGTTCCACGCCAAGGGGCGCATCAGTGGCCGCTTCAAGCTCCCGGAGCGTTGGGGCATCGACAAGGACTTCGACGACTACCGCTTCGACAAACCGTTCCTGGTGGTGGGCATCAGTGATATCCGCGGCATCGAGAACGGCCTGGAACTGAGCATCGACGAGCAAAAGGTGCCGTTCGAGGCCGGCACCCAGCTCGACTGGATGCGCGGTGGTGTGCACGCCAGCCTACCTGCGCTGGACGGTATGCAGGCGCGGGAGTTCAGTTATGGCTTCGACCTGGCGCTGCAAGGCACCGGCCAGTTGCATGTGGTGCCGGTGGGGCGTACCAGTAGCGTGGACATGCGCGCCAATTGGCCACATCCAAGCTTCGTTGGCAGTTACCTGCCCAGCCGCCGCGACATCGACGCCCAGGGCTTCAGCGCCCACTGGCAGACTTCGTTCTTCGCCACCAACCTTGAAGATGCCCTGCGCCAATGCGCCACCGCCGGCCAGTGCGAAGACTTCAGCGAGCGCAGCTTTGGCGTGAGTTTTGTCGACCCGGTGGACCAGTACCTGAAGAGTGAACGGGCGATCAAATACGCGTTGTTGTTCATCGCGCTGACCTTTGCCGGGTTCTTCCTGTTCGAGGTGTTGAAAAACCTGAGCGTGCACCCGGTGCAGTACATCCTGGTGGGCGTGGCGCTGGCGTTCTTCTACCTGTTGTTGCTGTCATTGTCCGAGCACATCGGCTTTGGCCTGGCATATGGGCTGTCGGCTTCGGCGTGTGTGTTGCTGATCGGCTTCTACCTGAGCCATGTATTGCGCAGCCTGGGGCGAGGGGTGGGGTTTGCGGCAGGGTTGGCGGCGTTGTACGCGCTGCTTTACGGCCTGCTGAGTGCCGAAGACTATGCGCTGCTGATGGGTTCGCTGCTGTGCTTTGGCTTGCTGGGGGTGTTCATGGTGCTGACCCGGCGGCTGGACTGGGCGCGGGTGGGGAGGGCGGCATGAGGGAGGACAGAGAAGTCGGGCGGTGGTTGGCCTTCAGGATTGGGCAGCTGTTTCCTGTAAGGTCCATGTGAGGCAGGGGCTGCTTTGCAGCCCAATCGCCGGCAAGCCAGCTCCCACAGGTACAGCGCAGGATTCAAAGGCTGAGGAATTCCTGTGGGAGCTGGCTTGCCGGCGATGGCGGCCTGTCAGGCGGTCGGTGCTGTTGCCATCATCGACGGCCGCTTGGCCACTTCGGCATACCAGGCAGCCAGGCCTGGTTGGCGCTCACGCCAGCCAAACTCCGGCTGACGCAAATCCAGATACCCCAACGCACACGCCACGCCAATTGCCGCCAGGTCGAACCCGGACATCGAGCTCGGGCAGGTGTTCCTGCTCCAGGTTGGCCAGGCTACGGCGGATCTTGTCGCCCTGCGCCTGCAACCAGCCATCCCAGCGTTTGTCTTCGGGCCGCAGGAAGCTCTCATAGCGCGACGACACCGCCGCATCCATGATCGCATCGGCCTGCGATACCAGCGTCAGGCGCCGCCAGCGCGCCGAGCCTTCGCGGGGTAGCAGCGGCAGGCCGACGTGTTGCTGGTCTAGGTATTCGCAGATCACCCGGCTGTCATGCAGCACGGTGCCGTCGTCCAGGCGCAGGGCCGGGATCTTGCCGATCGGGTTGTCCTGGTTGAGCTGCGGGTCGCCGCTCACCGGGCTGATGTTTACCGGTTGCAGCTTCACACGCTCAAGCTGGGCGGTTTCGTGCAGCACCACCATGACCTTGCGCACGAAAGGCGACAATGGCGAGTGGAACAGGGTCATCGTGGCCATGGTTCAGTTGCCCTGCAGGCTGGGTGGCAGGCACACGCCGGTGCCGCCGATGCCGCAGTAGCCTTCCGGGTTTTTGGCCAGGTACTGCTGGTGGTAGGCCTCGGCGAAGTACACGGTCGGTGCCTGGTCGATTTCGGTGGTGATTTCACCGAAACCGGCCTTGTTCAGTTCGGCCTGGAAGGCGTCGCGGCTGGCCTTGGCCTCTGCCAGCTGTTCAGGGCTGGTGCAGTAGATGGCCGAGCGGTACTGGGTGCCGATGTCGTTGCCTTGGCGCATGCCCTGGGTCGGGTTGTGCAGCTCCCAGAACATCGCCAGCAGCTCGCGGTAGCTGACCTTGTCCTTGTCGAACACCACCAGCACCACTTCGGTGTGGCCGGTCAGGCCCGAGCAAACCTCTTCATAGGTAGGGTGGGGGGTAATGCCGCCGGCGTAGCCGACCACGGTGCTGACCACGCCTTCACGCTGCCAGAAGCGCCGCTCAGCGCCCCAGAAGCAACCCAGGCCGAAGATGGCAAAGTCGATGGCACCTTCGAAGAAGGGGCCCAGCAGCGGGGTGCCTTCGAACACGTAATGGAACTCAGGCAGGCTCATTGGCGTTTCGCGGCCAGGCAGCGCCTGTTCCGCGGTTGGCAGGACGTTTTTGTTCACCAGGATTTCCGAACGCAGGACCATGGCCGTTCCTCTGTGTTTATTCAGTTGGATAGGTGTTGGGGCATTCGCAGCACAAGGCTGCTCCTACAGGGGACGCGCATTTCTGTAGGAGCAGCCTTGCGCTGCGAAAGGGCCCGAATGACCTCTATAGTGCCCGAGGTTTGAGCCGCTGTCAGGCCACCGGTCCGCGCGGATACCGCTTCAGGCGCTCAGCCAGTTCCCGCCCTGGGATCGGCCGGTCGAACAGGTAGCCTTGGCCCACGTCGCAGCGGTGCCGGCGCAGGAACGCCAGCTGTTCCGGGGTCTCGATGCCCTCGGCCACCACCTTCAGCTTGAGGTTGTGGGCCATGGCCACCACCGCCGAGGTGATTTCCATGTCGTCCTGGTTATCGGGGATTTCGTTGATGAAGCTGCGGTCGATCTTGAGGATGTCGATCGGAAACTTCTTCAGGTAGCTGAGCGACGAATATCCCGTGCCAAAGTCGTCCATGGCCAGGGTCAGGCCCAAGGCCTTCAGTTCGTCCAGTTGGCGGTGGGTGTCTTCGCTGGCTTCCAGCAGCAGGCCTTCGGTGAGCTCCAGCTCCAGCAAGTGTGGGGGCAGGGCTTCTTCCTTGAGGATGCTGCTGATCGACGCCACCAGGTCCGGGTCGGAGAACTGCTTGGGCGACAGGTTGATGGCCACGTGCAGGTTGCCCAGGCCGGCCTCGCGCAGTTGCTGGCTCATACGGCATGACTGGCGTACCACCCACTTGCCGATGGGGATGATCAGGCCGGTTTCTTCTGCCACGCTGATGAACTGGTCCGGGCGGATCATGCCGCGCTCGGGGTGGTTCCAGCGCAACAGCGCTTCCAGCCCCAGCAGGCGGCCGCTGCGCAGGCAGATCTTGGGCTGGTAGAACACTTCCAGCTCGTTCTGGGTCAGGGCGCGGCGCAGGTTGTTCTCGACGAACAGCTTGTAGCTGGCCTCGGCATTGAGCACTTCGGTAAACACCTGCACCTGGTGCTTGCCGTTGGCCTTGGCCTTGTGCAGCGCAAGGCCGGCGTTTTTCATCAGGCTGGCCGGGTCGGTACCGTGCAGCGGCGCGCACGCCAGGCCCACCGAGGCGGTGACGTTGATCAGCTGGTTGTCGACGAACATCGGTTTGTCGAGGGTGCGCAGCAATTGCAGGGCAACGCCTTGGCCCTCTTCAAGGCCGGTGTCGTCCAGCAGCACGGCAAACTCGTTGCTGGCGAAGCGCGCCAGGATGCCGCCGGTATGCAGGCTGTTGCGCAGGCGCCGGGCCAGGCTGATCAGCAGCTTGTCGCCAGTCTGGTGGCCGAGGCTGTCGTTGATGCGTTTGAAGTTGTCGATGTCCACCAGCAGCAGGCACATCGAGCTTTCGCCATCATGGGCAAAGCGCTCGTCCAGGCTACGGATGAACGCCGGGCGGTTGCCCAGGTTGGTCAGGTTGTCGGTGTAGGCCAGGCGCTCGATGCGCTGCTGGGCCAGCTTGGTCTGGGTGACGTCTTCGTAGATGCCGATGTAATGGGTCAGCTCACGGTTGTCGCCGTACACCTTGGAAATCGACAATTGGCCCCAGTAGGGCTCCAGGTTCTTGCGCCGGCTCTTGAACTCGCCTTGCCAGCTATTGCCCATGGCCAGGCTGGAAGGCGAGTCGAACAGCAGTTCGCTCAGGTTTTCCAGTGCCGGCAGCTCGCCCAGGTGGCGGCCCTGCACCTCGTCGGTGCTGTACTGGGTGATGGCGGTGAAGCTTGGGTTGACGTACTCCACCTGGCCATCGCGATTGACCAGCAGGAAGGCGCTGGCGCTTTGCTCCACCGCCCGCTGGAACAGGTGCAGTGCGCTGGCCGCCGCGCGCCGGTTGTGGTTGGTGATCACCTGTGCGAACTGGTCGGCCAGCTCGCCGGCGAAGGCGATTTCGTCCGATTGCCAGGCCCGTGGCTGGCCGCTCTGTTCCAGGCACAGCACACCGACCACTTGGCCATCGACGCGGATACTGGCATCGAGCATGGCCTTGTTTTCCGGGCGCAGGCTTTGCGTCAGGGCGCGGGTGCGCGGGTCGTGGCCGGCGTTGTGGGCGTCGATTGCCCGGCTGGCGTGCAGCGCTTCGAGGTAGTCGGGGAAGCGGCTGGCATCGATGGCTTCAGGCTGGCGATGCTCCTGCGCGTCGCGGAACCAGGCGGTGATGGGTTCCAGGCGCTGGTCGTCCAGGTGCCAGATACTGGCGCTGTCGACCTTGTAGATTTCGCAGGCGCTCTGGGTGATCAGCTGGGCGGCTTCCAGCAGCGAGTTCTCGGCACTGTAGCGCTGGCGGGCCAGGCGCAGGATCAGGTCCTGCTGGCCGCGTACCCGCTCCAGGTGTTCCAGCTGTTCTTGCTGGGCACGCTGGTTCAGTTGCAGGGCCAGTTGCAGGCGGTTATTGCGTGATTCCAGGTCGCTGGCACTCTCGCCTGCGTCATCTTGCTGGTCGTCCAGCACGCTCAGGTAACCGCGCAGCAGCTGGCGGTTGTGCTGTTTGTAGGCTTCACCGGTTTCCAGCAGGCGCAACGAGGTGGCTGGCGTGTGCAGGGTGTAGCGCACGCGGTAGTAACCGCGCTGGGCCAGTTGCAGCTGGATCTCGTCGTGCAGCCGGTAGCGGGCCTCGGGTTCCATCAGGCTGGCGTAGGGCGCGTCCACCAAGGCACACAGGTCGGCGGCGTGCAGGCCAAACTGGCGCTCGCAGGCCGGGTCCAGGTAGAGCATGGCCCAGGTGGCTTCGTTGAGCCGTTCGAAACGCAGCATACCGAGCCGCGAGGGCACGGGTAACGGCGTGACGACCTCGGCCGCCACACGGCTGGCGGCATCGGGTTGGCTTTTCATCGAAGACTCGCTTGAAGAAGGAATGCAGCCTGGCGGCGACGGTGGATCTGGCAAGGTTGCATCATGTCCCGAGGGCTGGCAAGCGGCCATGCGTGATGCTGTGTACGGGTTATCGGCTGCCAGGGCTGATTCTGTAGTTTGGCTGGAGATTTTAGGGCCGCTTTGCGGCCATCGCCGGCAAGCCAGCTCCCACAGGAATAGCGCAATTTCTGAACTGTGCGCAGTACCTGTGGGGCTGGCTTGCCGGCGATGGGCTGCATCGCAGCCCTAATGTGCCTTATGTCAGGCAAAAAAAAGCCCCGCCAATTGACGGGGTTGAGGTACGAGCGTGGCAGCCGAAAGGGTACTGCCCCTCCGGGGAGGGGCAGCGGGCTGCCTTACAGCAGCATGGTGCGGATATCGCCCAGCACGTCGCCCAGGCGCTTGGTGAAGCGCGCGGCGGCAGCGCCGTTGATCACACGGTGATCGTAGGACAGCGACAGCGGCAGCATCAGCTTCGGCTGGAAGGCCTTGCCATCCCATACTGGCTGCATGGTCGCCTTGGAGACGCCCAGGATAGCCACTTCCGGCGCGTTGACGATCGGCGTGAAGCCGGTGCCGCCAATGTGGCCGAGGCTGGAGATGGTGAAGCAGGCACCTTGCATGTCGTCGGCCGACAGCTTTTTGGTGCGCGCTTTCTCGGCCAGTGCAGCGGCTTCGGCAGCCAGTTGCAGCAGGCTCTTCTGGTCGACGTTCTTGATCACAGGGACCAGCAGGCCGTCCGGGGTGTCCACGGCAAAGCCGATGTGCACGTACTTCTTGCGGATGATGGCTTTGCCGCTTGGTGCCAGCGAGCTGTTGAAGTCCGGCAGTTCCTTGAGCAGGAAGGCGCAGGCCTTGAGCAGCAGTGGCAGCACGGTCAGCTTCACGCCGGCTTTCTCGGCCACGGCCTTCTGTGCAACGCGGAAGGCTTCCAGCTCGGTGATGTCGGCGGAGTCGAACTGGGTAACGTGCGGCACGTTCAGCCAGCTGCGGTGCAGGTTGGCAGCACCGACCTGCATCAGGCGGGTCAGAGCCACTTCTTCCACTTCACCAAACTTGCTGAAGTCCACCACTGGGATCGGTGGGATGCCAGCGCCACCGGTTGCACCGGCGGCTGCCGGGGCTTCCTTGGCCTTTTGCATCATCGCCTTGACGTAAACCTGCACGTCTTCCTTCAGGATACGGCCGTGCGGGCCGGTGGCAGCGACAGCGCCCAGCTCGACACCGAATTCACGGGCCAGCTGACGAACGGCCGGGCCTGCGTGAACCTTGGCGTTGTTGCCGGCAGCCGGTGCGGTAGCAACCGGTGCAGGGGCAGCAGCCGGTGCGGCAGCGGCAGGCGCGGCAGCCGGAGCAGCCTCAGCCTTGGCTGGCGCCGGGGCAGCAGCAGGGGCCGGAGCGGCAGCCGGGGCAGCGCCCGCTACTTTCAGCTTGAAGATCAGGTCGCCAGTGCCGACTTCGTCTTCCAGCTTGCACAGGACTTCTTCGACCACGCCAGCAGCTGGCGACGGGATCTCCATGGAAGCCTTGTCGGATTCCAGGGTGATCAGCGACTGGTCGGCTTCGACGGTGTCGCCGACCTTGACCAGCACTTCGATGATCTTGGCCTTGCCCGACGAGCCGATGTCCGGCACGTGGATGTCCTGCACGCTGGCGGCAGCCGGGGCTGCGGCTGGCGCAGGGGCTGCTTCGGCAGCAGGCGCCGGGGCAGCAGCTGGAGCCGGAGCAGCGGCGGCCGGAGCCTCAGGGGCCGCAGCAGCGGCACCCTCGGCTTCCAGCACCAGCAGCTCGTCGCCTTCTTTCAGGCGGTCGCCCAGCTTGACTTTCAGTTCCTTGATGACGCCGGCCTTGGGGGCCGGGATTTCCATGGAGGCCTTGTCGGACTCCAGGGTCAGCAGGCTCTGGTCAGCCTCGATACGGTCACCGACCTTGACGAACAGCTCGATGATTTCACCTTCACCGCTGCCGATGTCAGGTACGCGAATGAGTTCGCTCACTTAAAAATACTCCTCAGCAGTCCAGTGGGTTGCGCTTGTCCGGGTCGATGCCGAACTTGACGATGGCGTCAGCCACAACCTTGGGTTCGATCTCGCCACGGTCAGCCAGGGCTTCCAGGGCAGCCAGCACCACGAAGTGGCGGTCGACTTCAAAGAAGTGACGCAGCTTCTTGCGGCTGTCGCTGCGGCCGTAACCGTCGGTACCCAGGACCTTGAACTCTTTGCTCGGTACCCACTGGCGAATCTGCTCGGCGAACAGCTTCATGTAGTCGGTAGAGGCGATGACCGGGCCTTTACGACCGTTCAGGCATTCTTCGACGTAAGTCTGCTGTGGCTTCTGGCCAGGCTTCAGACGGTTGGCGCGTTCTACGGCCAGGCCGTCGCGGCGCAGTTCGTTGAAGCTGGTGACGCTCCACACGTCGGCGCCGACGTTGAACTCTTCACGCAGGATCTTCGCGGCTTCGCGGACTTCGCGCAGGATGGTGCCGGAGCCCATCAGCTGTACGTGGTGCGCGGCTTCGCGGGTGTCTTCTTCCAGCAGGTACATACCCTTGATGATGCCTTCCTCGACACCGGCCGGCATGGCTGGCTGCTGGTAGGATTCGTTCATCACGGTGATGTAGTAGAAGATGTCCTGTTGCTCTTCGGTCATCTTCTTCATGCCGTCCTGGATGATCACCGCCAGCTCGTAGCCGTAGGTAGGATCGTAGGTGCGGCAGTTCGGGATGGTGCCCGCCATCATGTGGCTGTGACCGTCTTCGTGCTGCAGGCCTTCACCGTTCAGGGTGGTACGGCCGGCGGTACCGCCGATCAGGAAGCCACGGGTGCGGCTGTCGCCAGCGGCCCAGGCCAGGTCGCCAATGCGCTGGAAGCCGAACATCGAGTAGAAGATGTAGAACGGCAGCATCGGCTGGTTGTGGCAGCTGTACGAGGTACCGGCAGCGATGAACGACGACATGGCGCCGGCTTCGTTGATGCCTTCCTCGAGAATCTGGCCCTTCTTGTCTTCGCGGTAGAACATCACCTGGTCTTTATCGACTGGCTCGTAGAGCTGGCCGACCGACGAGTAGATGCCCAGCTGGCGGAACATGCCTTCCATACCGAAGGTACGGGCTTCGTCCGGGATGATCGGAACGATGCGCTGGCCGATTTCCTTGTCCTTGACCAACTGCGCCAGAATACGCACGAAGGCCATGGTGGTGGAGATCTCGCGGTCGCCCGAGCCGTCCAGGATCGCTTTCAGCGTTTCCAGGGATGGGGTCGGTACGCTGAAGCTCTTGGCACGGCGCTGTGGTACGAAGCCACCCAGGGCTGCGCGGCGCTCGGCCAGGTACTTGGCTTCGGCGGAACCTTCTTCCGGCTTGAAGAACGGCAGGTTCTCAAGGTCGGCATCCTTGACCGGGATGTCGAAGCGGTCACGGAAGTGACGCAGGCTGTCGACGTCGACCTTCTTGGTGTTGTGCGCGGTGTTCTTGGCTTCGCCAGCACCGGTGCCGTAACCCTTGATGGTCTTGGCCAGGATGACGGTCGGCTGCTCTTTGTGGTTCACAGCCTGGTGGTATGCCGCGTAGACCTTGTACGGGTCGTGGCCGCCACGGTTGAGCTTCCAGATCTCGTCGTCGGACAGGTCTTCGACCATGGCCTTGAGTTCTGGGGTGTTGAAGAAGTTTTCACGAACGTACGCGCCGTCTTTGGCTTTGTAGTTCTGGTACTCGCCGTCGATGACTTCGTCCATACGGCGCTGCAGGGCACCGTTGGTGTCCTTGGCCAGCAGTGGGTCCCAGAAACGGCCCCAGACCACTTTGTTGACGTTCCAGCCACCGCCACGGAACACGCCTTCGAGTTCCTGGATGATCTTGCCGTTGCCGCGAACCGGGCCGTCGAGGCGCTGCAGGTTGCAGTTGATGACGAAGATCAGGTTGTCCAGCTTCTCGCGGCCGGCCAGGGCGATTGCGCCCAGGGATTCCGGCTCGTCGCACTCGCCGTCGCCCATGAAGCACCAGACCTTCTGCTTGCCGGCCGGGATGAAGCCGCGGGCTTCCAGGTACTTCATGAAGCGCGCCTGGTAGATAGCCTGGATCGGGCCCAGACCCATCGATACGGTCGGGAACTGCCAGAAGTCAGGCATCAGCCATGGGTGCGGGTACGAAGACAGGCCGTTGCCGTCCACTTCCTGACGGAAGTTGTTCATCTGGTCTTCGTTGATGCGGCCTTCCATGAAGGCACGGGCGTAGACGCCTGGCGAAGCGTGGCCCTGGAAGAAGATCAGGTCGCCGCCGTGTTCTTCGGTCGGGGCCTGGAAGAAGTAGTTGAAGCCGATGTCGTACAGGGTGGCGCTGGAGGCGAAGCTGGAGATGTGTCCGCCCAGGTCCGAGTCTTTCAGGTTGGTGCGCATGACCATGGCCAGGGCGTTCCAACGCACCATCGAGCGAATGCGGCGTTCCATGAACAGGTCGCCAGGCATGCGTGCTTCGTGGGTGACAGGGATGGTGTTGCGGTATGGCGTGGTGATCGCATACGGCAGCTGGGAGCCACTGCGGGTGGCCAGCTCGCCCATACGGGTCATCAGGTAATGAGCGCGGTCTTCGCCTTCTTTGTCGAGGACCGACTCCAGGGCATCCAGCCATTCCTGGGTTTCGATTGGATCGAGGTCTTGCATGGCTTGCTCCAGGGCGGAAAGGCAACCAGAATCGATTGCCTGAAGTTGCGACTGGCCTTATGGGCAGACGTCGTGAATTCTTGGATTACCGGGGTGTCTTCCGGCGCCGTGTAGTTTTACTACATTTGCTTCCGCATTTCATGCTTTTACACGACATGAGTAGTAGTAAAACTACATTTCTGCGACGTTTGGTCGCACCTTGGCTTGTGAGGAAAAACGTTCATGGTGGTTGGCATTGTGACGCGAACGGGTAGTTCTTGATGTTTGTTGCCAAGTTTTCGTTTTTTTCAGCTATTTCCAACTTTTGTACGACAGTCCAACCGTGGTCCGGCTTCCCCTTGGCCGCTTTTTCCCTTCTATTTCACGCCGATCAAGGATAGACCATGCGCCTACCTTTGCCGTCCGATCTGCCTGCCACCCTCCAGCCACTGGTCGCTCGCAACCAGCAATTCCTGAGCGATGCGGTGGCCGCGCACCCCGAGCTCGACCTGAATGCCTGGAGCCCGCTGCACCGGCAACAATTCGACCAGGTTGCCGCCGCCAGCGACTTTGTTTTGGGCCTGGCCCAGCGCGAGCCGGCCATGCTGTTCGAGCTGCTGGCCAGTGGCGAGCTGGAGCGGCGTTACGCGCCGGGTGAGCTACGCGGGCAAATTGCCGCGGCCGCCCAGGCGGCGCAGGGCGATGACGAGCTGGCGCGTAACCTGCGCCGCGCGCGTAACCGCCAGCAGCTGCGCATCATCTGGCGCGACATCACCCGTCAGGCGGCGCTTGGCGAAACCTGCCGCGACCTGTCGGACCTTGCCGATGCCGCCATCGACGAAGCCTATCAATGGCTGTACCCGCGCCATTGCCAGCAGTTCGGCACGCCCATCGGCAACCGCAGCGGCCAGCCGCAGCACATGGTGGTGCTGGGCATGGGCAAACTGGGGGCGGTGGAGTTGAACCTTTCGTCGGACATCGACCTCATCTTCGGCTTCCCCGAAGGTGGCGAAACCGAAGGGGTGAAGCGCTCGCTGGAAAACCAGGAGTTCTTCACCCGCCTTGGCCAGCGGCTGATCAAGGCGCTGGACCCGGTGACCGTCGACGGTTTCGTGTTCCGTGTCGACATGCGCCTGCGCCCCTATGGTTCGGCCGGTGCTCTGGTGCTCAGCTTCAACGCCCTGGAGCAGTACTACCAGGACCAGGGCCGCGACTGGGAACGCTATGCCATGATCAAGGCGCGGGTGGTGGCTGGCGACCAGGCAGCCGGCGCGCAGTTGCAGGAGGTGTTGCGGCCGTTCGTGTATCGCCGTTACCTGGACTTTTCCGCCATCGAGGCGCTGCGCACCATGAAGCAGCTGATCCAGCAGGAGGTGCGACGCAAGGGCATGGCCGACAACATCAAGCTGGGTGCCGGTGGCATCCGTGAGGTGGAGTTCATTGCCCAGGCCTTCCAGCTGATCCACGGGGGGCGCGACCTCAGCCTGCAGCAGCGGCCGTTGCTCAAGGTGCTGGCCACGCTTGAGGGCCAGGGTTACCTGCCGCCGGCGGTGGTTGCCGAGCTGCGCGAGGGGTATGAGTTTTTGCGCTATACCGAGCACGCCATTCAGGCCATTGCCGACCGCCAGACGCAAATGCTGCCGGAAGGCGAGACAGACCAGGCGCGGGTGGCCTATATGCTTGGCTTTGCCGACTGGCAGAGCTTCCACGACCAGCTGATGTACTGGCGTGGCCGTATCGACTGGCACTTCCGCCAGGTGATCGCCGACCCGGATGACGAAGACGGTGAGGGCGAGCTGGTGGTAGGTGGCGAATGGTCGCCGCTGTGGGAGCAGGCGCAGGACGAGGAGGCCGCTGGCCGGCAGCTGGAAGAGGCCGGTTTCAAGCAGCCCGTCGAAGCCCTGCGGCGCCTGGCCGGTTTGCGCTCCAGCCCGCAGCTGCGCTCGATGCAGCGTATCGGCCGGGAGCGCCTGGATGCCTTCATCCCACGGTTGCTGGCCCAGGCGGTGGAACATGACAACCCTGACCTGGTCCTTGAGCGTGTGTTGCCGCTGGTCGAGGCCGTGGCACGGCGTTCCGCCTACCTGGTACTGCTGACCGAAAACCCGGGTGCCTTGCGCCGCCTGCTGACCCTGTGCGCCGCCAGCCCATGGATTGCCGAGCAGATTGCGCTGTACCCGCTGCTGCTCGACGAACTGCTTAACGAAGGCCGCTTGTTCAGCCCGCCACTGGCGCCAGAGCTGGCCAGCGAGTTGCGCGAACGCCTGACGCGCATTCCCGAGGACGACCTGGAGCAGCAGATGGAAGCGCTGCGCCACTTCAAGCTGGCCCACAGCCTGCGTGTGGCTGCCTCGGAAATCAGCGGCAACTTGCCGTTGATGAAAGTCAGCGACTACCTGACCTGGCTGGCCGAAGCCATCCTCGACCAGGTGCTGGCCCTGGCCTGGCGCCAGACCGTGGCCCGTCACGGCCAGCCCAAACGCAGCGACGGCAGCCTGTGCGATCCGGGCTTCATCATTATCGGTTACGGCAAGGTCGGCGGCCTGGAGCTGGGCCATGGCTCGGACCTGGACCTGGTGTTCATCCATGACGGCGACCCGCAAGAGGAAACCGACGGCGCCAAACCCATCGACAGTGCGCAGTTCTTTACCCGCCTGGGCCAACGCATCATTCACCTGCTGACTACCCAGACCAACTCGGGCCAGCTGTATGACGTGGACATGCGCCTGCGCCCGTCCGGTGCTTCCGGGCTGCTGGTCAGTTCGCTGGGTGCATTCGAGCGCTACCAGCAGAACGAAGCCTGGACCTGGGAGCACCAGGCCCTGGTGCGGGCCCGCGTGCTGGTGGGTTGCAAGCAGGTGGGCACGGCGTTCGAAGGCGTGCGCGCCAAGGTGCTGGGCCAGGCGCGCGACCTGGAAAAACTGCGCACCGAAGTGAGTGAAATGCGCGCCAAGATGCGCGGCAACCTCGGTACCAAGGCCACGGCTGCCGGTACTGCGGCCAACGCCTTCGAGGCCGGCGTGCCATTCGATATCAAGCAGGATGCCGGCGGTATCGTCGATATCGAATTTATGGTGCAATACGCCGCTTTGGCCTGGTCTCACGACCATCCGGCCATACTCCGATGGACCGATAACATCCGCATTCTGGAAGAGCTGGAGCAGGCGAATTTGATGCCGGCCAGTGACGCGGTGCTGTTGCGTGAAGTGTACAAGGCGTTCCGCTCGGCCTCGCACCGCCAGGCCTTGCAAAAGCAGGCCGGGGTGATCGATGCGGCGCAGTTTGCCGATGAACGCCGCGAAGTGCGGCGGATCTGGGGTGAGCTGGGGTTGGCTTGAGGTTGTTGGGGCCGCTTTGCAGCCCATTCGCGGCACAAGGCCGCTCCTACAGGGGAATGCGATCTCCTGTAGGAGCGGCCTTGTGCCGCGAATGGGCTGCAAAGCAGCCCCAAAGGCTCATGCCTCACCACCGGTGGTACACTGTCCGCCACATAGCCTGAATATAAAGAGGGGAGGCCAGGCTGTACCGCAGCCTGTAGCCTCCCCGAGCGTTTCTGGACTAAGCATGAGAATACTGATCATTGGCCCCAGCTGGGTCGGCGACATGGTGATGGCGCAGACTCTGTTCCAGTGCCTGAAACAGCAGCACCCCGACTGCGTGATCGACGTGCTGGCCCCCGAGTGGAGCCGGCCGATCCTGGAGCGTATGCCTGAGGTACGCCAGGCCTTGAGCTTCCCGCTCGGCCACGGCGCACTGGAACTGGCCACGCGCCGGCGCATCGGCAAATCCCTGGCCGGCCAGTACGACCAGGCCATCCTGCTGCCCAACTCGCTGAAGTCGGCCTTGGTGCCGTTCTTCGCTGGCATCCCCAAGCGCACCGGCTGGCGTGGAGAAATGCGCTTCGGCCTGCTGAACGATGTGCGCAAGCTGGACAAGGCCCGCTACCCGCTGATGATCGAGCGCTTCATGGCCCTGGCCTATGCGCCCGGCGCTGAGCTACCGCAGCCGTACCCGCGCCCCAACTTGCAGATCGAAGCACAAAGCCGTGAAGCTGCGCTGGCCAAGTTTGGCCTGGAGCTGGACCGCCCAGTGCTGGCGCTGTGCCCAGGTGCTGAGTTCGGCGAGGCCAAGCGCTGGCCTTCCGAGCATTACGCTGCCGTGGCCGATGCGATGATCCGCCAGGGCTGGCAGGTGTGGCTGTTTGGTTCGAAGAACGACCACGCGGTCGGTGAGCAGATCCGCGACCGGCTGATCCCGGGCCTGCGTGAAGAATCGTCCAACCTGGCCGGTGAAACTTCGCTGGCCGAGGCCATCGACCTGATGTCCTGTGCCCATGCCGTGGTGTCCAACGACTCTGGCCTGATGCACGTGGCCGCTGCGCTGAACCGCCCGCTGGTGGCGGTGTACGGCTCGACGTCGCCTGGCTTCACCCCGCCGCTGGCCGACCAGGTAGAGGTGGTACGCACCGGTATCGAGTGCAGCCCATGCTTCGACCGTACCTGCCGCTTCGGCCACTACAACTGCCTGCGCCTGCTGGAGCCGGGCAAAGTCATCGCCGCCCTGCACAGCCTGAGCGGGCCGGACTTGATCGATACCGTGGCCGAGGTCGACTAAGTGCGGGTACTGATCATCAAGACCTCGTCGCTGGGTGATGTGATCCACACCCTGCCGGCGCTTACCGATGCCGCCCATGCCATCCAGGGTATCCGTTTCGACTGGGTAGTGGAAGAAGGCTTCGCCGAAATCCCCAGCTGGCACCCTGCGGTAGACAAGGTTATTCCGGTGGCCATCCGCCGTTGGCGCAAGAACCTTTGGCAAACCCTCAAGAGTGGCGAGTGGAAGGCGTTCAAGCAGCGTGTGCGCGAGCACAAGTACGACCTGGTGATTGACGCCCAGGGCCTGGTCAAGTCGGCCTGGCTGACCCGCTACGTGAAGGCCCCGATTGCCGGCCTGGACCGTTACTCGGCGCGCGAAGGCTTGGCCAGCCGCTTCTATGACCGGCGCCTGTCGGTCGCCACCGGCCAGCACGCGGTAGAGCGCGTGCGCCAGTTGTTCGCCATGGCCCTGGCCTACGACCTGCCGGAAGGCATCGGCAACTACGGCCTGGACCTCGACCGCCTGCAACTGCCGCCAGCGGCCCCTTACGTGGTATTCCTGCACGGTACCACCTGGGCGACCAAGCACTGGCCCGAAGCTTACTGGCGTGAACTGGCCGAACGCATGGGCCGGCGCAAGCTGGAAGTGCGCCTGCCGTGGGGTAACCCGGCAGAGAAAGCGCGGGCCGAGCGCATTGCACAGGGCTTGAACAACTGCCAGGTGCTCCCCAAATTGAACCTTGCCGGCGTTGCGCGTGTTTTGGCGGCGGCAAAGGCCTGTGTGGCGGTCGATACCGGCCTTGGCCACCTGGCTGCGGCACTTGATGTGCCGACCATTTCGCTGTTTGGCCCAACCAACCCGGGCCTGACCGGTGCCTACGGACGGACCCAGATTCACCAGGCCAGTGACTGGCCTTGCGCTCCCTGCCTGCAGAAGAAGTGCACCTACAAACCGAGCGCCGACGACCTGCGCCGGTTCGATCTGAAACGCGAGTGGCCGCTGTGCTTCACTCGCCTGAATCCCGAGCATGTGGCGGGCCGCTTGAGCGCGTTGCTGCTGGCTGAGGATGTCCGTTGATGCAACTGGCTTTCGTGCTTTACAAATATTTCCCCTTCGGTGGGCTGCAGCGCGATTTCATGCGCATTGCCCTTGAGTGCCAGAAGCGGGGCCACCAGATCCGTGTGTACACACTGATCTGGGAGGGTGACATTCCGCCTGGTTTCGAAGTGCTGGTGGCGCCGGTGAAGGCGATTTTCAACCACCGCCGCAACGAGAAGCTAAGCGCCTGGATGGCCGCCGACCTGGCCAAGCGCCCGGTCGACCGCCTGATCGGCTTCAACAAGATGCCGGGGCTGGACGTGTACTACGCCGCCGACGGCTGCTTTGAAGACAAGGCGCAGACGCTGCGTGGCGGCCTGTACCGCCGCTGGGGGCGCTACCGGCACTTTGCCGAGTACGAGCGTGCGGTGTTCGCCAAGGACGCCCACACCGAAGTGCTGATGATTTCCGAAGTGCAGCAGCCGCTGTTCATCAAGCATTACGGCACCCCGGTGGAACGCTTCCACCTGCTGCCGCCGGGTATATCCCAGGATCGCCGCGCGCCGGCCAATGCCGCCGAAATCCGCGCCGAGTTCCGCAAGGAGTTCAACCTGGGCGATGACGACCTGTTGCTGGTGCAGATTGGCTCGGGCTTCAAGACCAAGGGCGTGGACCGCAGCCTCAAGGCGCTGGCCGCGCTGCCTTCGGCCCTGCGCAAACGCACGAAGCTGATGGTGATCGGCCAGGACGACCCCAAGGTGTTCCAGCTGCAAAGCGCCACCCTGGGCCTGGGCGAGCAGGTGCAGTTCCTCAAGGGCCGCAGCGACATCCCGCGCTTCCTGCTGGGTGCCGACCTGCTGATTCACCCGGCGTACAACGAAAACACCGGTACCGTGCTGCTTGAAGCGCTGGTGGCCGGCCTGCCGGTGCTGGTGTCCAAGGTGTGCGGTTACGCCCACTACATTGCCGAGGCCGACTGCGGCCTGGTGCTGGACGAGCCGTTCGAACAGGACCAGCTCAACGGCTATCTGCAACGCATGCTTGAAGACCCGCAGGCCCGCGCCAGCTGGTCGCGCAACGGCCTGGCGTTTGCTGAAACCGCCGACCTGTACAGCATGCCGCAGCATGCCGCCGATGTGATCCTGGGTCAGGAGCCTGCATGAAGCTGATACTGGCCGAACCGTTCAAGCGCCTGTGGGCCGGGCGCGATGCCTTCGATGCCGTGGAAGCGCTGCAAGGCGAGGTGTATCGCGAGCTGGAAGGGCGCCGCACGCTGCGTACCGAGGTGGCGGGCGAGGGCTTTTTCGTCAAGATCCACCGCGGCATTGGTTGGGGCGAGATCTTCAAGAACCTGTTTACCGCCAAGCTGCCGGTGCTCGGTGCCGGCCAGGAATGGCGGGCAATCCAGCGCCTGCACGAGGTGGGTGTGCCGACCATGACCGCAGTCGCCTATGGCGAGCGTGGCAGCAACCCGGCTACGCAGCACTCGTTCATCATCACCGAAGAGCTGGCGCCGACCATCAGCCTCGAAGACTTCAGTATCGACTGGGTCAAGCAGCCGCCCGAGCCGCGCCTGAAGCGTGCGCTGATCGCCGAAGTGGCGAAGATGACCGGCGGCATGCACCGCGCCGGGGTCAACCACCGCGACTGCTACATCTGCCACTTCCTGCTGCACACCGACCGTCCGGTGACGGCAGATGACTTCAAACTGTCGGTCATCGACCTGCACCGCGCCCAGACCCGGGCGACAATCAGCCGCCGCTGGCGCGACAAGGACCTGGCCGCGCTGTACTTCTCGGCGCTGGACATCGGGCTGACCCAGCGCGACAAGTTGCGCTTCCTGCGGGGTTACTTCCAGCGGCCGCTGCGGCAGGTCCTCAAGGACGAAGCCCAGTTGCTCGCCTGGCTGGAGCGCAAGGCGCAGAAACTTTACGACCGCAAACAACGCTACGGGGATGCGCTCTGATGGCGGGTTGGACACTGGCGCCGGGCTACGAACACCTGGCGGCGGACTTCGGCAGCCTTGATGCGGTATTTGCCCTGCAAGGCGAACGCCTGACCCGCGACCCGCTCAGCGAGGTGGTGCGCATCGAGCGTGACGGGGTCAATTACTACGTCAAGCGCTACACCGGGGCCGGCAAGCACATGCGCCGCTACCTGGGCCGGCCGCGCATCAAAGCCGAATGGCAGAACCTCAAGCAGTTCGCCAAGTGGGGCATCCCTACCGCCGAAGTGGTGGCCTGGGGGCTGGAGCGCAATGGCCTGGCCTTTGGCCGCGGGGCAATGATCACCCGCGAGCTGCCGCACACCGAAGACCTGTCGGCGCTGGCCGAGCGCAATGATGCGCGCCTGGCCGACCGGGCCTGGGTCGACCACCTCAGCCGTCAGCTGGCGCACCATACCCGGGTCATGCACGAGCACCGCTTTGCGCACAATGACCTGAAGTGGCGCAACCTGCTGGTTGACGACCAGGGCACGCTATTCTTCATCGACTGCCCCACCGGCGACTTCTGGCGCGGCTTCATGTGGCGGCACCGGATGATCAAGGACCTGGCCTGCCTGGACAAAGTGGCCAAATACCACCTGTCGGCCACCCAGCGCCTGCGTTTCTATCTGCAATACCGTGGCCGCGACCGGCTGAATGCGCGTGACAAGAAGCGCATTCGCCAGGTGCTGGGCTTTTTCGAGGGAAGGGAATGACCGATTACCTGGCCAGCGCGGACCTCGCGCTGCTCAAACGCCATGGCCTGGACGACTTCGAGGCGCTGTGGGCCCTGCAACTGGAGGCGGTAGATGAACCCAACACCGGCCGTGGCGGCTGGAGCAGCGTGTTCCGCCTGGAACTCGAAGGCAAGGGCTACTACCTCAAGCGCCAGAGCGACTACCTGACGCGCACCTTGCACCGACCGTTTGGCGAGCCCACCTTCGCCCGCGAATTCCGCAACATCAGCCGTTACCAGAAGCTGCACATTCCGGCCTTGCAGGCGGTGTTTTACGGCGAGCGCAAGCAGGGCGGCAAGCACCGCGCCATCCTGATGACCCGCGCGCTGGACGAGTGGGCCGATCTCGACAGCCTGCTGGCGCAGTGGCCACAGCTGGGCGATGCCGAGCGTAATGGCATCTTGCAGGCGTGCGGCCAGCTGGCGCGCACCCTGCACAGCGCCGGCCAGGTGCATGGCTGCTTCTACCCCAAGCACATTTTCTTGCGCCAGCGCCGTGAAGGCTGGGACGCGCAACTGATCGACCTGGAGAAGACCCGGCCATTGCTGTTCGGCATGCGTGACCGCCTCAAGGACCTGGAGCCGCTGCTGCGCCGTGCCCGGGCCTGGGGCGAGGCCGATGTGCGCACGCTGCTGGAGACTTACCTGGCGCAGCCGGCTGACAGCACGCTGGTCAATACCTGGCTGCAACGCCTGACGCAACGGCGTCGTGAAAAAGAGGCCCGCTGATGCGTTTGTCTGAACTGAAGAATGCCGGGCGCAGCCCGACGTTGCCCCTGAGCATCACCTTGGCGGATGCAGCCGGCAGCGCCGACCTGCAACTGCTCAGCCTGCTGCGCGTGCTGCCGGGCCAGCGCTATGTAGGCGCCGGTGTGTGGCGGGGTACCCCGGTACTGGCCAAGCTGCTGGTAGGCGGTAACGCCGCCCGGCATTTTCAGCGTGAACTGCAAGGTGTGAAGCTGTTGGCCGAGCAAGGCCTGACCACGCCAAAGCTGTTGGCCGACGGCCTCAAGGAAGGCGAAGGTGGCTGGTTGCTGTTCGAATTCCTCGACGGCGCCGAAAGCCTGGCCGATGCCTGGGCGGCGGTGGAAAACCTGCCGGTACTGGCTGACGAACAACACCTGGTGTTGGGTGACACGCTTACCGCTGTTGCGCACATGCACGCCCAAGGCCTTTGGCAGGAAGACCTGCACCTGGACAACCTGCTGCGCCACGGCGGCAAGCTGTACCTGATCGATGGCGCCGGCATCAAGGCCGAAACGCCCGGCCAGCAGCTGTCACGCCCGCGGGTGCTGGAAAACCTCGGGGTGCTCTTCGCCCAGTTGCCAAAGCGGCTGGAGCCGTTCATCGAAGAATTGCTGGTGCATTACCTGCTGGCCAATGCCGAGCACGCACTGCCCCTGGAAGCCTTGCAAAAGCAGGTGGACAAGGTGCGCAACTGGCGGCAAAAGGACTACCTGGAAAAGGCCGGGCGCGAATGCAGCCTGTTCAGCGTGCAGCGCAGCCTTTCGGGCTTGCAGGCGATTCGCCGCAGCGAAGTTGATGCCATGCAGCCGGTGCTGGAGCAGGCCGATGCGCTGATCGACAAAGGCCACCTGTACAAGACCGGTGGCGCTGCCAGCGTGGCGCGCATCGAGGTAAATGGCCGCCAGTTGGTGATCAAACGCTACAACATCAAGAACACCGCGCACTGGTTCAAACGCTTCTGGCGCCCGAGCCGGGCCTGGCATTCGTGGATCGAAGGCCACCGCCTGGCGTTTCTCGACATCGCCACGCCCAAGCCGTTGGCGGTGCTGGAGCAACGGGTCATGGGGTTGCGCAGTCGTGCCTACCTGGTGACCGAGTACGTCGATGGCCCGGACCTGACCGCGTGCTTCGCGCCCTTCGTCGAAAACGGCGATGCGCCAGAGGAACAGGTGGATGCGTTGGTACATGTGATGCAGCAGCTGATTCGCGAACGCATCAGCCATGGCGACTTCAAGGGCCACAACCTGTTCTGGGACAATGGCCGGTGGTCGCTGATCGACCTCGACGCCATGTGCCAGCACGCCACCCAGCTCAGTTTTGCACCTGCTTATGCCCGGGATCGGGCGCGTCTGTTGCGTAACTGGCCGAGTAGCAGTGCCTTGCATCAGCGCCTTGACAGGTTGTTGCCCAAGCTCGACTGACGCCGGGGCGGGTCAGGCGGGTCAGGCGGGTTGGTGAGGTTCATCCGGTAGTTGCAACCAGTCACTGCTGCGCCCCGCCTGACGCACCCGGATCAGCCACTGGCCGTCCTTCCAGCGCAGCACGGCCCAAGGCACCACGCCGGCGTTCAGGGCATCGGCAATGTGCAGGTGATAGCGGCCTGGCAGCAGGTGCCTGTGTAGCGGCAGTTGCCCTCGCTTTAGTGCCAGGTAAAGCTGATTGTCGGCTTGGTACAGCCCTTTCTCCTCGTCTATCCGTATGCCATCCAGCTTCTCGGGCAGGTAGCAATCGTTCAGCAATTGCACAAGGTCGGGCAGGCCGTCGTACCACAGCACGGGTGAGTCGATCACCCACTGGCCATCAGCTTTACGCTTCAATGGTTGTTGCAGGTAGGCGTCGGGTTGTTGCGGGTCTATTGCTCGCCAGCGTTCACCGTCAAAACTGACCTTGTAGTGGCGGTTTTTTTTGTCCTTGACGAAGTAAATGGACAAACCGCTGAAGGGCGACACCTGCTCATACACACCTTCCGCATAAATACCGTCAATGCGATAGCGCAGGTTGGAGATGTCAGGCTGCGCTTCGTAACGCTTGGGCAGTGGCAGTGGCGGCTGCTTTGGCATGCCGCGCAGCGTGCGCCGCAGCAGGCTTGAGCCCAGGTAGCTGATGGCGGCGTCGTTGGCGTGGCTGAGGGTGTCGTAGGCGTGGCGCATCACACCCTCGATATCTTCCTGTTTGTACGCGTCGATACCGTCCCAGATATCGATGGCCATGCGCCCTACGGAAAGCGCCATCAGTGGGCGGCTTGGCAGCACCAGGCTGACGAAATCGATCATTCGCCATGACAGGCCGACGATTGACTGGGCGTTTACTTCACGGGTTGTTCTGCTGGCGTCGTCGGCCCGGGCGATCAGGGCGCGCACTTCGGCCATGTAGCAGGCAAAGAACAGATCGTCCTTGATTTCGGGTGTTTTCAGGTAGGGGCCGAGTCGGCCTTTGTTCAGCAGGCGACGAACTTCAGCCGCTGGCAGCAGTGGCAGGCACTGCACCACGTATTCGCTGAAGCGAAGTTGCTGCCTTACGCTGCGCAGCAATTCGCGGGTATTGCGAAAGCGCCGCCAGGCTTTGCGGTCTGGGGCATCGGGTGTATAGAGCACGCAGGCTTGCGACTTGTAGGCCGTGGTGTTGATCAGCAGTACGCCTTGCAGCGTATGGCCCATGATGGTTATTTGCCGGGCGGTAACGGTGTAGCCTGCGGCCGGTGGGCGCAAGGCATTGTGTGGTTGATCCAGCACGGCAGATGCCCAGTGGTAGCCGTGCTCGAACGGATCAACACCAAAGTGCCCGGCATGGCGGGCCTTGACGAGTTCGGCGCGCATGCGGGCACGGTTGACTTGCGCGTGTGCATGCAGCCGCCATTTGCCACTGCTGGGCTGATGAGCTGGGTTTGCAGAAATTGCTTGTAGCTACCCCCGACGTTCAGGTCCCTGACCAGCGCCTTCACGTAGGCGGGGTTGAGTGCAGCAGGCAATGCATGCCCGTCGCGGTGGCTGACGCGTGCGGTCAGCCAGTAGTCTGCATCGAACCATGGCAGGTTGTGCAGGGCCAGTTGGTCAAGTGATTGGGTTTCCTTCACCAACTCCACCATTTCGTCACCCACTTTGCTCATGCCTAGCGTGAGCACATATGCCGAGCTGGCGAATGGGTGCATCACCCCACCGGTTTGTCGAACCCGAACAATGCTGATCAGTATTTGCTCGGGCGCATGCTCGATGGCCAAGTCGTGTCGCAGTCGCTCACGCAGTCGCGCTTTGGCCCAATCCAGCAGGCTGTTCTTCTGGCGGAACGCGGTAATGTCGAGGATGCCAGGTGCAGCGGCCAGCTCGGATGCCGCCACCAGTTCCTGCATGGTCTGCATGATATGGCTCAGCCCTTGGGTGGAAGCTTTGCGTAGCCAGTTGGGCAGGTTTTTCTCCAGAAGCTGGGAGTAGCGTGTTTTCAGCAGTGTCCGGCAGCCGATGTCCGGGGCCAGGGCCAAGGCTTTGGCGAACTGCTCGGGCTGGCCCGGCGGGTTCGCGTTCCAAAGGGCTGGCGCATTGAGACGCTGGCGTTGCGCTTCTATGGCTGCGTCCATTTGCACCTCGACCAGGCTGTCGGCGAACCAGTCGTAGCGCAGGCGCGTTGCCTGGCGGGCGCGCTCGGCCTGTTCAGGCAGGGCGTACAGGTGCAGCAGCGGCTGGCTCTGAAGGGGGTCTTCCAGGCGCTCGCAAAGTTCCAGGTGCAGTTCGGCCAGCGAGCTGAAGGCTTCAATGCCCTGGGACAGGCAACACAGCAGAACCGTACCTGTTTCAGACTGCGCGGTGAGCATCTGGCCCTCTGCAGTGCCCGCAACAATGATTAATGCGCCCGGCAAGTAACTGCGCCAGCTAGGGTGCATCCCTTCGAGCAGTACTCGGTAAAGCTGCGGACGTTGGGTCAGGGGCAGGGCTCGGCGCTGGGCAGCCAGGGGATGGGCCAGGCAGGTTTGTAGCAGTGCTGCCTGGTCGCTTGTCAGGGTCTGGTCGCTCAAGCGCAGCGTTACCTCGGCGCTAAGCTGTGCAATGCGCAGGGCCTGCAGGCGGTGCCTGGGCGTGATGCCATCGGTATTGGCACTGCTCCAGAAACTGGCCAGGTCACCGTGAAGGCGCTGCCGAGTGGTTGCGCCAAAGCCCTGGGGGGCAGGCAGGCCAGTCAGCAGGTCGCGTATCTGTTGATCGATCTGTTCGAGTTGTTCCAGAGGTTGCATGGGCCGCACCTTGAGTTCAGGGGGCCTCATGCTGGAAATGCCAGGGGGGGACGGGTGGTAGCCTGCTACCTCAGCCGCACGGGCGCCAGAACAGTGCCCGGATGCTGAGCACGGCGGGAAGGCCGAGCCCGACCCAGGCCAGTACGTCCCAGGCACCGTCACCGAGCAGCGCGGCGAACAGGCCCAGGAAGCCCAGCAGGGCAATCAACGCTGGCCAGGCGAAGAGGCGCGCAGTGGATTGCGACTTGTGGCTCATGCACGTGCCTCCCGGGGTTTGCGCTGCTTGCCCCACCACAGGTAGAGGCCGCTGCCGAGCACGATGATGGTCAGCACGTCCAGTACGGCCCAGAGGATCTGCATCGGCCGGCCGCCGTAGTCGCCAAAATGCAGCGGCTGCGACAGGCCCATGGCATCCATGTACCAAGGGCGGTCGCCTACGGCTGTCACTTCGAGGGTGCGGGCGTCGATCAGTACCGGCGTGAACAGGTGCGACGTCAGGTGGGTGGAGCCGTTCATGAACACCGCATAGTGGTGCTCGCTGGAGAAGCGCGTGCCGGGGAAGGCGATAAAGTCCGGGCGCATGCCGGGGGCGGCCTGTTCGGCAATTTCCAGCAGGCGTGTGGCGGGTGCACGTTCGGTGAGTGGCGGGGCATCGCGGTAAGGCGCGACCATGGTCGCCAGGCTGTCGTTGCGCCAGGCGGCGATGACCAGGTCGGACAGGGCGCTGATCACACCGGTCACGCCCACCGTTAGCGCCCACGCCAGGGTAACCACGCCGAGCAGGTTGTGCAGGTCGAGCCAGCGCAGCCGGCGGGACTTTTCGTGGCGCACGGTGCCGAAGTCCAGGCGGCGCATGAACGGTGCATAGAGCACGGTGCCAGAGACAATCGCGACGATGAACAGGATGCCCATGAAGGCCAGCAGCAGCTTGCCGGGCAGCCCGGCAAACATGTCCACATGCAGGCGCAGCATGATCATCATGAAACCGCCATTGGCGGCCGGCATGGCCACCGCTTCGCCGGTGCGGGCGTCGAGCATGAAGGTGTGCGACAGGTTGGGGTCGGTGCCGGCCGTGGCGGCGGTGATGGCGACCACGCCGTCGGGTTCGTCTTCCTCGTAGCCGAAGTACTGCATCACTTCGCCGGGGCGGTGCTGCTGCGCTTTCAGTACAAGCTGCTGCAAGTCGAGGTGTGGGGTACCTGCCGGCATTTCGCGCAATTCGGGGGCGTCGCCGAGCAAATGTTCGAGTTCGTGGTGGAAGATCAGCGGCAGACCGGTGAGTGCCAGCAACAACAGGAACAGGGTACAGACCAGGCTGCTCCAGGTGTGGATCACGGACCAGCGGCGGATGGTTAGGCTTTTCATCACGGTACCGATTTTTGTCTGTTGGAACCTGGGGCTGCTTTGCAGCCCATTCGCAGCACAAGGCTGCTCCTACAGGGGTATGCGATCCCTTGTAGGAGCAGCCTTGTGCTGCGAACGGCCGCAACGCGGCCCCCGCTCACTCAGAACTTGTAAGTGGCGCTGGCGACAACGCTGCGCTCATCGCCGTAGTAGCAGTAATACGAGTCACAGGTAGAGAGGTAATCCTTGTTCAGCAGGTTGGTGGCATTAACCGCCACCGACGCGCCCTTCAGGCTAGTGTTCAGGCGACCCAGGTCGTAATGCACCGACGCATCGAACACGGTGTAGGCCTTGGCCTTGCCCAGGTAAGTATTGCCCTGGTCGCCATAGGTATTGCCGGTGTAGCGCGCGCCCAGGCCGATGCCGAAGCCGTCGAGCACGCCGGAGTGCCAGGTGTAGTCACTCCATACCGAGGCTTGCTGGTTAGGCATCAATTGCAGGCGGTTACCCTTGTAGATGCCGTCCTGCACTTCAGATTTGGCCAGGGTGTAAGCGGCAATCACTTTCAGGTTTTCGGTAACGTCGGAAACCGCTTCAAGCTCAAGGCCATGGACTTTTACTTCGCCGGTCTGGCTGGTAACGGTTACGCCACCCACGTTGTTGGTGACCGAGACGTTCTTCTGGGTCAGGTCATACACGGCTGCCGACAGCAGGGTGTTGGAGCCCGGTGGCTGGTACTTGACGCCCAACTCCCACTGCTGGCCTTCGGTCGGCTTGAACGACTCGGTCACAGAGGCGCTGGCATTGCTGGCAGGCTGGAAGGACTCGGCATACGAAAGGTACGGCACGAAGCCCGAATCGAAGACATAGCTGATGGCTGCGTTGCCGCTGAACTTCTTGTCGCGCTGGGTATTGGTGGCATCATCCTTGTTGAGATACTTGGTACCGGTATGTACCCAGTCCTCACGACCGCCCAAGGTCAGGCGCCAGTTGCCGAGCGCCATCTGGTCCTGGACATACAGGCCGGTTTGGCGGGATTTCTGGTTGTAGTCGTAGAACGCCGAGGAGCGGTCCGGGCGGGTGATCGGCACCCCGTAGACCGGGTTGTTGACGTTGCTGTCCGGCACGTTGAAGCCGAAGATCGACAGGTAGTTGGTGTTGATGCGCTGGTGGTCCAGGCCCAGCAGCAGCGTGTGGCTGATGTCGCCCGTGGCGAAGTCAGCCTGGAAGTTGTTGTCCACGGCGAACTGGCTGATGTCTTCGTCAGTGTTGGTGGACATGCGGCTGACCGTGCCATCGTCTTTCACCGGGCCACCGGGCTGGTAGTAGCTGCCTGGCGTGATGGTCTGGAACGCCAAGTCTGTCTTGGTGTAACGCAAATTCTGACGGAACTGCCACACGTCGTTGATGCGGTGTTCGAAGGCGTAGCCCAGCGCGTAGTAGGTACGGTCGTAGAATTCGTAGTCCGGGTCACCCAGGTTCTTGTGGTGCGAGATCTTGCCGAACGGCATGTCGATCTTGGTGCCCTGGATTGGCCGGAACTGGCTGGTGGCGCCGGTATCGTCGCGGGTGAACTGGGTCAGCAAGGTCAGCGTAGTGTCCTCGTCGATGTTCCAGGTCAGGCTCGGGGCGATGTTGTAGCGCTTGTCGTCGATGTGATCGATCTGCGTGCCGCCGTCGCGGATTACACCGCTGACACCATAAAGAAAGCGGCCTTCATCGTCGATCTTGCCAGTGCTGGCAAAGTTGATCTGGCGGTGGTTGTCGCTGCCGTACTGCAGTTCGATCTCGTGGGCGCTTTCGGCTTGCGGGCGACGGCTGACCATGTCCAGCAGGCCGCCGGGCGGTGTTTGGCCATAGATCGAAGACGCCGGGCCGCGCAGCAGGGCAAGGCGGTCGAGGTTCCAGGTTTCGGCTTTCGGGTTGGCGTACACGCCGCGTGGCAGCGGCAGGCCATCGAGGAACTGGGTGGGCTCGAAGCCGCGCACACGCATCCAGTCATAGCGTGTGTCGCTACCGAAACTGGCAGAGACGATGCCCGGCATGTAGCGCACGGCGTCATCCAGGCTATGCACGCCACGGTCTTTCATCTGCTCGCGGGTGGCGACGGAAATGGAGCGTGGGACTTCGACCAGCGCGGTATCGGTCTTGGTACCCGCAGCAGTGCGCTTGGCCACATAACCCTCAACCGGGCCCCAGGCGCTTTCGCTGGCGCTTGCGGCATCGATGGTGGTTACCGGCAACGCGAGGCTGCCGTCCGGTACGGCCACCAGGCTATAGCTGCCTACGCTGCTTTGCTGCAACTGCAGGCCAGTGCCACGCAGGGCGGCTTGCAAGGCGCCGAGGCCGTCGTACTGGCCGGTTACCGGGGCCGAAGTGCGGTCGCTGACCAGGGCCGGGTCGATGGCCAGGGCGATGCCGGCTTGGCTGGCGATCTGGTTCAGGGTGGTGGCCAACGGTGCGCTGGGCAGGTTGTAGGCGCGCGGAGCGGACTGCTCGGCGGCGAACACTGCCTGGCTGGTCAGTGGGGCAGCCAGGCCGATGGCCAGGGCCATCAGGCTGGGACGCAGGATACGATCAACGGCACGGGACATGCGGCGGTTCCTCGACGGGTAAGTGCTTGCTGCATCCTTGCCGAGCGAGATTTGAAAAGTGACAGGGTGAATCTGAAAAAAAGTGAGAATTATTTGAAATAGTCTTTTGCCTGTACTGGCCCTATCGCCGGCAAGCCAGCTCCCACAGGTAAAGCGCAGGCCTCAGGCCATGTGCCCTACCTGTGGGAGCTGGCTTGCCGGCGATGAGGCCGGTGCAGGTTTATTTTGGTGAAACGGTCACCCACCACTGGGTATGCCGCTCGATCTTCACCGGCAAGGCCGGCACCAGCGACTCCAGCGCCAGGTTGGTGTCGGTCAGCGGGAAGCTGCCGGTCACGCGCAGGTCGGCAACTTGCTCATCCACCCCGAGGTGGCCGCTGCGGTACTTGCCAAGTGCGGCCAGCAAGTCACCCAGGCGCACGTTGTCCACCACCAGCATGCCGCGGGTCCAGGCGTCGGCACCGGCATGCACCGTGCCTACCTGGCCGAGGCCGTTGGCGTTCATCAGCACCTGCTGGCCTTCGTGCAGTACATGTTCGTCGCCGCTGTTGTGCGGCATGGCCGCGACCGAGGCTTGCAGCACTTCCAGGCGTGTTCCGTCGGTTTCGCGGCGTACCAGGAAGCGCGTGCCCAAAGGCCGCAGGCGGCCATCGTCGGTGCGTACCAGCAGCGGGCGCGGGTCCTGGTGGCCGGTTTCGACAGAGATCTCGCCCTGGTGCAGCACGATTACGCGTTGCTCACCTGCGTAGTCGATGTCTACGGCGGTGTGGGTGTTCAGGCTCAGCAGCGTGCCGTCTTCAAGGCGCAGGGTACGCAGCTCGCCGGTAGCGGTACGCTGGTCGGCCAGCCAGTAGCTTGGGGCCAGCGACGGTGCGCCAACCCACGCCAGCAGCGAACCCAGCATGAACATGCCGGCCAGGCCACCGCCAACCTTGCCGATACGTCGACGCAAGCTGGCGCGCGATTGCAGCAATGCCTGGCGTGCCGGGCCGGCCGCTGCGCTGACGCGTTGGTCCATGGCACCCAGCTGGCGCCAGGCACGGGCGTGTTCTTCGCTGGCGGCATGCCAGCGCATGAATTCGTTGCGTTCATCAGGCGTGCCGCTGGCGTCGCCGAGGCTGAGTTTCCAGGCAATGGCGGCTTCCAGTACCCGGGACGAAACCGGGGTGTTGTTCACGTCGGCTCCCCGTACAGGGCCACGTAGCACTGGCGCATGCCTTGGGCGATGTACTGGCGCACTCGCGATACCGAAACGCCCAGGCGCTCGGCAATCTCGGCATGGCCCATGCCGTCCAGACGGTTATGCAGGAACGCCGCGCGGGCCTTGCTCGACAGCTTGCCGAGCAGGCGGTCGATGGCCTTGAGGTCTTCGAGGATCAGCAGCTGTACTTCTGGGGAGGGGTGTTCGGCTTCCGGGATCAGAGCCAGCTCGGCCAGGTAGGCCTGCTCCAGTGCGGCGCGGCGGAAGTAGTCAAACATCAGGCCTTTGGCCACGGCGGCCAGGAAGGCGCGGGGTTCACGGGGCGTGTCCAGCTGTTCACGGCCGAGCAGGCGCACGAAGGTGTCCTGGCTCAGGTCTTCGGCACGTTGGCGGCAGGCCATGCTGCGTTGCAGCCAGGCGAGCAGCCAGCCGCGGTGGTCGCGGTACAGCGCACCGACCAGATCGGCGTGTGGGCTATGTGCTGAAGACAAGCAGCGTCCCCCCGGAACGAATGCATTAACTAACGATAATTATTCGCGATTGTTGCAGAGGGGAGGGGGTGGGTGCAATGGACGCTTATCGGATTGCCACCATGGAAAAAGGCTGATGGCCCAATCGCCGGCAAGCCAGCCCCACAGGGGCCGCGTAGTTTCAGGCCTTGTGCAGTACCTGTGGGAGCTGGCTTGCCGGCGATTGGGCCAGTCAGGCCAATGCAAATCTACAGGCCGTGACTCTGCACGTTACGCCTGCGCCACCCGCGCAACCGTTGCTCCAGCTGCAACGGGCTGTCCAGTTGCTGGCGCCGGGCCTGGCTGAACAAAATCAGCGCCAGTTCGGCAGTTACCTGGGCATCTGCACTGGCATGGTGGCGCTCTTCCACCTGCAAACCAAAGCGCGCCACCCAGTCATCCAGCCCGGCTTCGCGCAGCACCGTGTCGGGGTTGAGCATCGGTGCCAGTTCGGCAACGTCGAGGAACAGTGACTGCAACCGATGCCCAAGGCTTTCCTTCAGCGCACGGGCCAGCATGCGCTGGTCGAATGGCGCATGAAACGCCAGTACCGGGCTGTTGCCTATGAAATCGAGCAAATCGAGCAACGCCTCGGCCGGGTCGCAACCGGCGGCCAGGGCGCTGGGGCCCAGGCCGTGAATCAGCACGCTGGCGTTGGTCTTCTGCAAAGGCCTGTGCAGGGTGCGCTCGAACTGCTGGGCAAAATCGATGGCGCCATCTTCGATAGCCACTGCGCCAATCGACAACACCTGGTCCCGGTTGGGGTTGAGCCCGCTGGTTTCCAGGTCCAGCACCACCCAGCGCTGTTCGCGCAGGGTACATACCCCCAGCGGCGCGGGCTTGGGCAACCGGGCCAGGCGCTGGCACGTAGCGTGGTCCAGTTCGGGTGCGCTGGGGCGCAGCCAGGCGAACAGGCTCATAACTGGTACCGCAGGGCCAGGCTGCTTTGCAGGCGCTGGGCCTGGCGCAGCGACTCGCGCAGGATGCGCCGGTCCAGGTGGTTGAGGCTGTCTGGGTCGAGGCGGTTGGAGTAGGGCAGGTTGTCGCGGGCCTGGCGCTGGTGCTGCTGCATGCGGGTTTGCTGGATGAAGTGGTAAGCCTCTTCATACGCCGCGCCATCCAGTGGTTCGATCACGCCATTGGCTACCAGCTGGCGCAGCCGTTCCAGGGTATTGCAGGCTCCGACGCCATTGGCCAACGCCAATAACCGGGCGCCGTCGACGAAGGGCGTCAGGCCCTGGACCTTGAGATCGAGGGTGGCGGCCTTGTCATTGCCCTGACGGGTCAGCACGAACTCACGCAGGCGGCCCACCGGCGGGCGCTGGCGCAAGGCGTTGTCGGCCAGCATGCGCTGGAAGATGCGGTTGTCGGCCACCTGCTCCAGCAGGCGTTGGCGCAGTTGCTCGCAACCTTGTTCATCGCCCCACACCACGCGCAGGTCGAAATAGATGCTCGAACCCAGCAGGTTTTCCGGGCTGGCCTCGCGAACAAAGCCGGCAAAGCGGCGGGCCCACTCGCTGCGCGACAGGCACAAGTCAGGGTTGCCGGCCATGACGTTGCCCTTGCACAGGGTAAAGCCGCACTGGGCCAGGCACTGGTTGATGTACTGCGCCAGCGGCAGCAGGCGGGCACGGATGGCGTCGGCTTCTGCGCTGTCGGCGGCTTCGAAGAGGATGCCGTTGTCCTGGTCGGTGTGCAGGGTTTGCTCGCGGCGCCCTTCGCTGCCAAAGCACAACCAGCTGAACGGCACGCCCGGGTCGCCGCGCTCGGCCAGCGCCAGCTCGATCACCCGGCACACGGTGTGGTCGTTGAGCAAGGTTATGATCTGGGTGATCTGCGTCGACGATGCGCCATGGGCCAGCATGCGTTCCACAAGCTGGCTGATTTCCCCGCGCAGCGAGACCAGGGTGTCCAGCCGAGGCGCATGGCGAATGGTGCGTGCCAGGTGCACCAGGTCGACCCGTTGCAACGAGAACAGGTCACGCTCGGAAACCACCCCGCACAGGCGCCGGTTTTCCACCAGGCACACGTGGGCGATATGCCGCTCGGTCATGGCCATGGCGGCGTCAAAAGCGCTGGCCTGCGGGCTGAGGTAAAAGGGTTTGACCGTCATGTGCCGTTCGATGGGGGCACCCAGGTCGGCATCTGCCGAGGCCACCACCTGGCGCAGGTCGCGCAGGGTGAAGATGCCGGTGGGGTAGCGCTGCGGGTCGACCACCACGATGCTGCCCACCTGCTGCTCGTGCATCAGCCGCACGGCTTCGCGCAGCGGGGTCTCTGCAGTGCACACGACCGGGTGACGCATGGCCAGCTCACCCAAGGGCGTGTTCAGCGAATACTGGGTGCCGAGGGTTTCCACCGCGCGCTGTCGCACTTGCTGGTTGACCTGGTCGAGCAGGCTGCTGACCCCGCGCAGGGCAAAATCCCGAAACACTTCAGACATCGAGAACACGCGGATGAACGCTGCCTTGTTCAACTGCAGGCAGAAGGTGTCTTCACCGGCCAGGTGCTCGGTGCGGGTTGCTCGCTCGCCCAGCAGGGCGGCCAGCGGGAAGCATTCGCCACTGGTGATTTCGAAGGTGGTCTCCACGCCAGGCTTGACCAGGTGCTGGCGCTCGCCAACCACGCGGCCCTGCTTGACGATGTAGAAGTGTTCGACTGGCCCGTCGGCAGGTTTGACGATGCTTTCGCCGCTGGCATAGAAGCGCAGCTGGCACTGCTCGACCAGGTAGGCCAGGTGGCTGTGCTCCATCTGGTTGAACGGCGGAAAGCGCTGCAGGAACTGCAGGGTGCCCTGAATATTCTGCAGTACTGCTGTTCTGCCCGCCTGGCTGTAGGCGTCCTTTTTGCTCATGAAACTGACCGTATCGCTACGCCGAACTATATATATCTATATATAGGTGCCGGCCTTGTTGTTCTCTGCCTCCATGGTCGGCTTGCGGCGGGGTGGTGCCCATTGGACGTAAGTCTATGAAAGCCCCTGTCAAAGACCCGACGAAAGGCGAATCGGGTGACGCAAGTAATGTGGTCCTAATGCTGAAGCGGAATTTTTTGACGAGATGAGCATGCCTGAGCACACCGACATCCTGAGCGACGCCGAGCGTGAGGCCTTGGCCGTGGTAAGTGCGCCAGTGGCGCCCAAACCGTTGGTGCTGGTGGTGGATGACAACGCGGTCAACCGGGAGGCGCTGATCCTTTACCTGAAAAGCCGGGGCATCGATGCGGTGGGGGCGGACGGGGCGGAGGAAGCCAGGCTTTACCTGCACTACCAGAAGCGGATCTCGTTGATGATCACGGATTTGCGCATGCAGCCTGAAGATGGCCTGGACCTGATCCGCACGATTCGTGCGTCGGAGCGGGCGGCGTTGTCGATCATCGTGGTGTCGGGCGACACCGATGTGAAAGAGGCGGTGGACGTGATGCACCTGGGGGTGGTGGATTTCCTGCTCAAGCCGGTGGACCTGGGCAAGCTGCTGGCGCTGGTGAAGAAGGAATTGAAGATAGAGTGATGCAGAAAGGGGCTGCTTTGCAGCCCATTCGCGGCACAAGGCTGCTCCTACAAGGGTTACGCGTTCCCCTGTAGGAGCGGCCTTGTGCCGCGAATGGGCCGCAAAACGGCCCCTTGCGATTTACAACCCGTTACGCGCCTTGAACTCACGGCGACGGCGGTGCAGCACCGGCTCGGTATAGCCGTTCGGCTGCTTGCCACCTTCTACCACCAACTCTACAGCCGCCTGGAACGCGACGTTGTCGTCGAAGTTCGGCGCCATTGGGCGGTACAGGGCGTCACCGGCGTTCTGCTGGTCGACCACCACGGCCATGCGCTTGAGGCTTTCCAGTACCTGCTCCTGGCTGACCACGCCATGGCGCAGCCAGTTGGCCAGCAGCTGGGCCGAAATACGCAGGGTGGCGCGGTCTTCCATCAGGCCGACGTTGTTGATGTCCGGTACCTTCGAGCAACCCACACCTTGGTCGATCCAGCGCACCACGTAGCCGAGGATGCCCTGGGCGTTGTTGTCCAGCTCGTTGCGGATTTCTTCGTCCGACCAGTTGGTATCGGCAGCCAGCGGGATGGCCAGGATGTCGTCCACCGATGCCGGGGTACGCGAGGCCAGCTCACGCTGGCGCGCCTGTACATCCACCTTGTGGTAGTGCAGGGCGTGCAGGGTAGCGGCAGTCGGCGACGGCACCCAGGCGGTGTTGGCACCGGCCAGCGGGTGGGCGATTTTCTGCTCCAGCATGGCGGCCATCAGGTCAGGCATGGCCCACATGCCTTTGCCGATCTGTGCACGGCCTTGCAGGCCAGTGGCCAGGCCAACGTCGACGTTGTTGTTCTCGTAGGCGCCGATCCACTTCTCGTTCTTCATGGCGCCCTTGCGCACTACGGCGCCGGCTTCCATCGAGGTGTGGATTTCATCGCCAGTACGGTCGAGGAAACCGGTGTTGATGAACGCTACGCGCTCAGCGGCTGCCTTGATGCACGATTTGAGGTTGACCGTGGTACGGCGCTCCTCGTCCATGATGCCGACCTTGACGGTGTTGCGCGGCATGCCCAGCAGGTCTTCGACCTGGCTGAAGATTTCGGCGGCGAAGGCGACTTCTTCCGGGCCGTGCATCTTCGGTTTGACGATGTACACGCTGCCGCTGCGGGTGTTCTTGCGGCTGGTGTTGCCGTTGAGGTTGTGCAGGGCAATCAGGTTG